>CANKNP010000120.1 GCA_947483545.1 Deltaproteobacteria bacterium
GAAGGGCATACCCCGGGAGCTCCGCCCGCGAGGGCTCGCAGCGGGCGCCGCGGCTGCTCCCGGAGCCGAAGAACTCAACGTCGCGCGGGCCCCCGGCGCGGGTACTCCCGCGTCGGGGCTAGCGCTGCCCCGCCCGCCGACGTAGGAGCCAGCTCGCTGAAGCCGCCAACGCCAGGACCACGCCACCGGCGGGGTGAGTACCCAGCGGCGTCACCCGGCGGTCCGAGACCCTCCGGCCGGCGGTCTCGTCCCGAAGCGGGGCCTCCCACTCGCCGGCTGCCACAAAGCGGCCGCCATGCAGACCAGCGAGCGCGGCAAGGAAGGCGGCGTCTGGCTCCACGTCGTCCAGCTCCGGATCGCGGCTCGTCACCCCGTAGACCGTCGCCGCGTCACCAGCCCCCTGCGCGTGAACCTTCACCCGATGCGCGCCGCGCAACGTCGTCGGCACATCGAGGCGCACGAGGCCGTCACTGTCCGTGATCCCCGACAACGTGCTCGCGCCCTCCGGCCCTGTAAGGGTGGCGGTCACGGGCACACCCGCCTTGGCCCGGAACGCCACGTCGCGGACCCGCACCACCGCGGTGGCCTTTTCGCCGGGGGCGTAGTTCTCTCGGGCCGTCTGTACGCTGACCGGTCCGTCTGCCGCATCACCGATGAGCCAGCGCATCGCGCCCTTCCAGAACCGCAAATACGCCTGATTGCCCTGACCGGACCCCGCCCCCGCAAACGACCACCGCCACGATGCGTCCACTGTCAACGCCATCGTTCGTCCCTTCCCCACATCCGCAACCGCGAGCACCGGCATCGGGGACCCGTCGGCGGTCTTGGCGAAAGGGTGCTCCAACAGCACCGCGGCCCCGGGGACGGCGCCGAGCACGCTGTTCGCACCGTCCAACGGCCCAAGTTCGCTCCACGCCAGAGCGTTGTCGGCCGATTCGCCCGTGAGCTGGGTGACGGGGTGCCGCCCCCCCGCCTCGGTGAGCTTCGGGACGAAGGCCCGCTCATCCGCGGTGGTTCCAGGCCCACCGAGCCGCACGGGGAGGATGTCCGCGATGGGGGTACCGGCGTATCCACCAAGATCAAAGCTCCGATCTCCCCCGATCATGGCGAACGCCTTGCCGCCCCTGACGTACTCAGCCACGTTCCCAAGCAGCTCCCCCCCGCGCTCGTCAAAGTAGGGCGCGTAGTCGAAGTTTTGAAAGATGACGAGGTCAAAAGAGGCCAGTTCCTTATCGAAGAGGTTGTGGTAGGGGAATTGGATGAGCGACATCTCGTCCGGCGAGTACCCGGAGTTCATGTCGCGCGGCGTGCGCAAGATGAAGAAGCTGACGAGGTCGATCGCGGGGTCTTCCTTTAGGAAGAGACGGAGGAATTTCTGGTCCAGGGAGGGCGCGCCGCACACTTGGAGCACCCGCACCCGGTCCCGAACCACGCGGACGGCCTGGCTCAACTGCTGGTTGGCGGGCACCGCGTCGCCGGGGACAAGCGGCACGCTCGCCTCGTAGAGGAAGCGCCCCTCTTGATCGGCCCGGACCGAGAAGCTGGCCGTCCCCCGACCATCCGGGCCGAGCACCGCGACCGCAGTCCCCGCCGGCTGGCCGTCGCGGACCAGCGTGACCGTGACGCTGGTCGGCACCGTCCCCGCCCCGCGAACGTCCACCTCGACCGGGAACTTCGAGCGGAGGAACGCGAACGACCCCGCGCGAATCGCATCGACAGCGAGGTCGGTCCGCCCTTGTGCCGCCCCGATCTGGTAGACCGTAAGCGGTCCCCCGACCGGGCTCATCGCGGGGCCAGCAGCCTCAGGGCCTGCCATGATGCGACGCCGCAGACCACCGCGATCGATGCCGTCCGTGACCACCACGATGCCCCCGAGCCGTTCCCCCGCATACTTCCGGTTGATCGCGTCCAACGCACCCGCGAGATCGGTGTCGCCATCGGAGAACGCCGCCGGCGGGCCCGGTCGGAGCTGGTCGCCAAACGTGTACACCTCCCCCGACCCGATTCGCTTCAGCAGCGCCGCTACTTGTGCCCCCCGCTCCCGGCCATCTGCCTCCAGCACGCCCATCGACCTCGAACCGTCCACGAGCACCACCAGACGGCCCTCTTCGACCCGGTCGCCTTCCTCAACCCACGCCGGCCCGCAGGTGATCCACACCACCGAAGCGAGCGCCACGAACATCGCGAGGGCCTCCCAGCCGCGGAACGGGCGGAGGGGCCAGAGGCCCACGACCCAGGTCACGACCGCGCCCATCCCCACGAGCACGCAGAGCCAGTCGGGCGCAGTCCACTCAAGCACGCCGGGGTTCACTCGATCCGGCCCTCACGCATCAGCTGGTCGGTGTGCGCCTGGTCGTGTTTGTAGTTCGAGGTGAGGGCGTACAGCAGAAGGTTCAGAGCGAGCTTGACGGCTTCGCGTCGCTGATCCTCCCCCCCGGGCGTGCAGGGCAGCGCGTCGGTGCCGTCCGCTCGCCGATCCAGGGCACCTGAGATGTCGTTTCGCGAGTAGACGAGCGGGTGGGTCGTCACATGCGCGACGCCCTCCAAGACCCTGGAGACCCGGACACGGCCGGCCGGTTCTCCGAGAAGGAAAAAGCTGCGGTAAATGGAGTGCTCGGTCGAGAGGGTCTCCAGCGGGCGGGTGGGGAAGAGGTCCAACATCAGCCGGCGAGCAGAGATGTCGAAGTCGCTGCCAGCGGTCCCAGAGGCATCATCGATCAGCAGGAAGCCCCCGTAGGAGAGGTAGCGGACAAGCTGCTGACGGGCGAGGTCCGACAGCGGGGGAAAACCCCCGTCGCCGCACAAGACCGCAAAGGGGTGCTCGAAGAGGGCGGGATCGTGGGGCGCGAGCTGCACCGCCCGAGGTTCGGTCTCGACGCTGGTGGTCTGAATCGCCTCGAAGAGCAGCCGCTTCCAGGCCTCTGGGCGAGAGATGGTCCCCGTGGAGAGCTGAAGCTCCGCGACATCGACCTTGCCGGAGGGCCCGAAGCCGAACGCGGGGCGGGTAGCGCAGGCCAGCGCCGAGGCGGCAGCGCCGCGGAGGAGACTACGACGGAGCATTTTCCGCCTCCCCGGCGCGATCCCTTCGCGCGAGCCAAACGGAGACGGACGCGGCGACGAGCAGCAAAAAGGCGCCCGAGCTGGCAAAGTGGGGGGAGAGCGCAAAATGGACCATCACGCTGTCCGGCGCCAAAGCAGCCTCGCGTCCTGAGATCGAGGACGTTCGCCGCACGTCGCTCTCCGAGACCGGGGTGTTGACCGCGACGACAGCCACAGCCACAGCGTCATCGGCGCCCGCGGTCACCCGCCACTCCCCCGCCAGGTCGGGGACGAACCGCAGCTCCGTGGACGCGCGCGCGGCGGCCCGTAGCTTGCCATTGGGCCCGATCAGCGAGAGCTCAGGCGCGTCCGCGGAGACAGCGACGGAGACCTCCTCCCCGACGACCCCCGCCTCCGCCCTGCCAGCCCCGGCGGTCTCTCCGCCGAGCACCGAGGTCACCCGATCGACGAAGGCCGGGAACGTCGCCTGAATCGGAAAATTGCCCCAGCCGAGGTCGAACGTGCCTGTCCAAAGCAGCACAGTTCCCGTCCCCACCGTGCGCTCCACCAGCGCGGGGACGCCGCCCTCCCAACGCAGCAGCTCGGTCGCCCCGGCGGCCGCCCCCTCGACGGTCATTGCCCTTCGCGCCGTGATCGAGGAGAACGCGCCAGGGATGCGCTCGAACGGCGCCAGGAGGGGGGAGGAAACCGCGAGCTCCAACGGCACCCCCGGGTCGGTCGCCAGATCGCGCACCTTGCGGAGCGGCAGGGGGAGCAGCGTCTCCATCGCGGTGTTGTACCGGTCCGGGGTGACATTGTCGCCCATACCGATCACCAAGCCGCCGCCGCGGCGCACGAAGTCGAGCAGCCGCGGCACCATCGGTGCGGGATCCGCGACGTTCGCGAGCCAGACCACGCGATGGATCTGAGGGTCCAGGATCGACATGCCGGCGGGCGCGATCACATCCACGGCCGGGCGCCCGAGTCCGATGGGGGCGAGCGCGCGCTCCAGAAAGTAGGTCTCGGACTTGGTGGGCGTGGACCCGGGATCGCCGTCCACCACGAGGACGCGGCTGGCCCCGATGCGAGGAAGGTGAAACGAGCGCACGTTGTCAGCCGGGAGGGCTGGATCCGCCACCGTGACCGTCGCCACCCCACCCTCCGCCTGACGAGGGACCGTGAACCGTGCCTCCGCAGTGCCGGCCCCGATCTCGGTGGCACCCGCCACGCTCACAAACGAGGTGAGCACCTCGCCCCCGGGGAGCTTGAGGGTGGTCGTGACCTCGAGCGGCTCTGCCCCGAAGCTCGCGAGGAGGACAGACACCGTGCCACCCTCCAACCCATCCCCGTAGCTCGCGTCGGTCACGACCACGTTGGCAGGCGCCTCCGGAGCGAACGGCCGGGGCACGATCGCTCCCCCCACCGCGAAGATCCGCTCGATGTCCACGTCGCAGGCCTCGACCTGCCCCGGCCCCGCTTCGTCCGTGAAGATGACGACCTCCGCGGGGGCGCCAGCCATGAGCCCCCGCGCGAGCACCAGCGCGCCGTGCAAATCACCCGCGCCGTCCTGCCGGGCGAGACCCTCGATCACCGACGCGAGCGCTGCGCCATCCCCAGCGACGCCATCCGACCACCCGGCGAGGACCTCGGGCGGCGCGATGCGTACGGCCGCCACACGGGTCCCGTTGGGCACCCCCCTCAGCGCGGACGACGCAGCCGCGCGCGCCGCCTCGAACGCCGTCTGCGATGCACCGGCAGGTCCACCCACCCGTTGGTCCATGGAGAGGGAGTCGTCCAGCACCACGATCACGCGGCCGGTCCCGCCAAGATCCGCGTCGGGCTCGGGCCACCGCAGCTCAGGCTGCGCCAGCGCCGACAGCAGCAAGAGCAGTGCGACTCCCCGCAGAACGAGCAGGGCGCGATCGGATAGGCGACGACGACGCTCCAGCCGGCTTCGCAAGCGCTCCAGGAGGAGGGTCGCGCCAAACGCACGCTCCTCACGGATCTGCTGGCGCGTCAGATGGGCGAGGATTGGCCCGAGCGCGAGGCCGAGCAGGCCCAACGCCGCCGGCGCGAGAAGCGAGAAATTCAACCGCTCACCATCGGCCTTCCGCCCAGCCAGGCGCCCAGGACCGGCAGCGTCGGGTCCGATCCGGCGAGATCCCACAACATGCCGCGGTGCGCCACGAAAACCCCGCGAACCTCTGTAATCCACTCCGCGACCACCTCGCGGAAGGGCCCGCGGACTGCGCCTGGATCCACGGGAAACTGGCGCCCCGACTCTGGCGAGACGAGCCTGGTGGGCTCCTCCCCCGCCAGCTCCAGCTCCCCACGATCAAAGATGCGAATTGCCCGGAGATCGGCGCGCCGACGAGTGAGCGCCCCGAGCGCCGGGCCCCAACGCGCAGGCTCCTCCATGAAGTCTGAGATGACGCCTACCAGCGAACGCCCGCGGGCCCGGTCGCCGATCTCCTGAAAGGCGACGGCGAGATCTGCACGGCCCTCGGGCCGAACTGCCGCGAGCGAACCCAGGATGCGGGCGAGCTGCCCCCGGCCATGACCCCCCGGCACCCCCCGCTCTCCGCCGGTGCGCCCAGCGATGATGCGAAGCCCCACGGGATCCCCCCCGCCAAGCACCGCGCAGGCGATCGCCGCGGTGACCTCGACCGCCCGCTCCCATTTCTCACGCGTGGACCCGATGTCCGCGGAGGCGTCGAAAACGAGAGTGCAAGGCAGATCACGCTCTGCTCGACGCTCCCGGATCACAAGGCGATCGTTGCGCGCAAAAGCCCGCCAATCGACATCCTTGAGCGGGTGGGGCGGCACGTAGGGCCGATACCCAAGGAATTCGGCCTCGAACCCACGCTGCACGGCAAGGTACGAGCCCGTGTGCAGCCCGCTGACGAGCCGGCGGGCGGCCAAATGCAGGCTGCGAACCCGGGCAAACAGCTCCGGGTCCCAGCCGCCGGGCGTGAGCGCGCCGCCCATCATCCTCGGGTGGGTACCGCTTCAAGGACCCGCTGAACGACCGTCGCCGGGCGCATGCCCTCGGCCTCCGCAGCGAAGTTCAAGAGCACCCGGTGACCAAGGACATAGGGGGCCACCGCCCGGACGTCCTCCAACTGCGGAGTAAGCGCCCCGCGAAGCGCCGCACGGGCCCGAGCACCGAGCGCGAGGAACTGGCTCGCGCGGGGTCCGGCGCCCCACTGGACGTAGCGGCGAACAGCCTCGGGGGCGTCCGGCCCGGGTCTGGTCGCCCGAGCGATGCGCACCGCGTAGCGGGTGACGTCGTCGTTCGCAGGAAGGCGACGGACGAGGCCCTGAAAGGCCAGCAGACCGGCACGGTCCAGCACGGGAGTGACCTGTGAACCACCCGGGATCAGGGTGCGCTCCACGACCTCCACCTCCTCTGCCTCGCTTGGATAGCCGACGTCGATCGCCAGCATGAACCGGTCGAGCTGGGCCTCTGGCAGCGGGTAGGTGCCCTCCTGCTCGATCGGGTTCTGGGTCGCGAAGACATGGAACGGGGGCTCAAGCCGGATGGTCCGCCCACCCGTGGTGACCACACCCTCTTGCATCGCCTGGAGAAGGGCGGCTTGGGTTCGGGGCGGCGTGCGGTTCACCTCATCGGCCAGGAGGAGGTTGGTGAACACTGGACCAGGTACAAAGCGCAATTCGCGCCGACCCGTCGTGCGATCCTCATCCAGGACATCGCTCCCTGTGATGTCCGACGGCATCAAGTCGGGCGTGAACTGCACGCGGCCAAAGCCGAGGCCGAGGGACTGGGCGGTCGCGTTGACCAGCAAGGTCTTCGCCAGGCCGGGGACGCCCACGAACAAGCAGTGCCCCCCCGAGAACAGCGCGATCAACATCGCGCTCACGACCTCGTGTTGCCCCACAATCACCTGGCCGATGCTCGCAGTGAGCTGTGCGCGGACGCCGGCAAGCGCATCAAAAAGCGCACCATCGTCCTGCGCATCGGGCGCCGGCGACGTAGAAACGGACTCGCTCAAGGTGAACTCCCTTCGGACGGATCGGTGCCGCCCAGTCTGAGGATGCGCTCGTAACGCCGTCGGCGCTCGGCCTCCTGGTTCTGACCCATCGCGCCGTAGAGCGCAGACAAGGCGCTCTGTACCGCGGGGTCGAACGGGTTGATGTCCGCGCTGGCCAGGTACTCGAGGATCGCATCGGAGGGTCGTCCGGCCTCGACCCAAAGCTCGGCGAGCTCCTTCCGGGACGCTGCGTATTCCGGGTAATCCGTAATGGTCGCCTTCAGGATCTCGATCGCCTCGCGGTCATGTCCGAGCACCCGGTGCGCGCGCGCCAGTCGAAGGGCCAGCGCCGGAGATGGAGGTTCGTCCTCGGGGATCGCCTTCTTGTACTCCACCAACGCCGCCTCCGCGCGCTTCGCAGTGACCAACAGGTCGCCCAGCCGGGCAAACCCTGCCAAATCCTGGCGATTTGCCAGCAGTGGGTCGGTCGCGAGGTCATCCCCCTCGCCCAGCACGGTGGGCATCGCTGCCAAGTGCCGCGCCACGAACTTCAGGCTGCGCAGCCACGTTTTCCAGCCGGCCATGAACACGCCCGCGTCGCCCTTCGCACCGACCGCCGCGACGGCGACCAACGCATCGGTGCCCCCGCGCACCTGTTCGAGCGCGCGGCGCGTCGCACCCTCCCCGCTGGTCCGCTCCAGGTATTCAATCATCGTCGCGACCTGCGCGAACGCCAGTGCGGCCATCTCCGCGGACGGCAGGAACGCCATGCTGGGGTGCATGCGCTGAAGCGGCACCAGCTCGTCCTTGGCCAGCGCGCCGGCCAACATCGACTGCTGGTAAGCGGGCAGTTCGACGAAGTCATCGGTCCGCCAAAGCACTTCATGGGAACGCGCGATGCCTTCTTGGAGCCAGACGGGCGCCTGATCCCGGGTGTTGTACGCCACGATGTAATGGATGTACTCATGCGCGAGCGTGTCCCGCCAGGCGTACCCCCGTGCCAGGGCCTTCGGGCTGGTGACCAACAGGCGTGACCACTTGGACAGCGCCACCACCCCCGTGGTCTGGACGCTCGCCGCGGGGATGCCGCTGGCGGCGATGAACCGCGCGGCGGTGGGGTAGATCTCGAGGCGTACGCCTCCTGGAGGGGCGCCGCCTAGCCTGGGCCCGATGCGATCGTGGGAAGCTTGGAGCGTGGCGAACGCATCGTCCAGGAGCACTTCATCCGTGCCGGGCATGTACCGAATCGTGACATCGCCGCGGGTCTCGTGCGTGAAGCCCTCAACGGCCTCCAACGTGGCCTTGTACAGCCCGAGCGCTGAGGCGGTGCGCGCGTCGGGGTTGGGGCCCACATTGTCCTGGAGCAGCCGGAAGGCTTCGTCGAACCGTTGCTCGTGGAACGCGAGTTGCGCGCGGAAACCCTGTTCGGCTGGACTGGTCCCCAGCCCCACCGCCGCGGCCCGAGCACACTCCAGGTCCACCACCTCAAGGCATGCCTCGCCGCGTGTGGCGTCGCCCGCGAACGCCGCACGGGTCGCCAGGACCACGGCAAGTAGGAGGCTACTGGCGAACAAGTTCTTCATAGTATCGAAGGTTGGACGACCGGTAGGAATCCGGGACCTCCCCCTGCATCCCCTCCAGGAGCGCGCGCCGATAGGCCTCGGGGGTGTCGAACTGCTCAGGGGCTGGCAGCGGCATGTCGCTGCTGCGACCCTGGTCTCCGCCGCGCGGCTCCCCGCCTTGCTCGCCCGACCCCGACTCGGCCCCGCCGCTTTGCGCCATCGACTGCATCGCCTGTTGGGCCTGCTTCAGCGCGTCCCGCGCTTCTTGAATGCCGTCGCCCGCTGCCTGCTGCCCGCCCGAAGCAGACATCGCATCCCCCTCCCCCATCGCCTTCGCGGCCCGCTCGGCCTCCTCCGTCGCCTGCTCGGTGCCGCGCTCCAGGCCTGGAGCCTTCATCGGCAGGTTCCGCGCCACGCTCTCCGCCTCCTTCTGCAGGTCCCCCGCCCGCTCCGAGATCTGACGCTGCTCGGTCGCGAGCTGCTCCAGCGCCTCCTGCAACTTCGGAGAAGCCTGCGCCTCAGCCAGCTTGTCCAGCAGCGCCACGATGCGCTCCGCGTCGGCGCGCACGGGCGGGATGCTCTTCCCCAGCTCGACCGCTCCCGGCGACGCCGCACGATCTCGGCCGGCCCATCGCATCAGGGTGGAGAGGCTGTTTGCTTCGGCTGCGACGCTCTCCGCGCGCCCCCGGGTCCGGTCGCCGTTGCGGGACCGGGCGGCGTCCAGGAGCCCATCCGCTTCCGCACGGAGATCCGACGCGCCGCGAAAGGTCACCCCTCCCAAGGGCCCCGCCGCAGCGACGATGCCCGCGGAGGCGGTCGAAGCGGAGCGCGCCAGCGCCTCGATCTGCTCCCAAACCGCCTGCGCCTGATCGAGGTCGCCTCCGAACTTCTCCCGGGCGGCCTCGGTCCGCTCCCGCAGTTTCGCCTGGTCCGCCTGTAGGACCTCCAACTTCTTATCGAGGCTCTTCATCGCCTCCCCCAGGGCATTGTCCCCCTGCTTCTGCCGTTCTTGCAGGTCGTCGAGCCCGTCGGCGAGCTCTTGCATCTGCTCGGCGATTCGGTCCATCAGCTGCTTCGCGTCGTCGAACCGGCCCTCCCGGAGCGCGCGCTGGGCCTCTTTGATCATGTCGGAGAGCCGATCGGCGCCCTGGTTCGCGAACTCGGCGAGCGACGTTTCGCCCATCTGCGCCGCCGCCGCCTTCAGCGTCCGGAGCATCCGCTCCAGCTGATCGAGCCTGGCCATGGCAGCGGCTGCGTTGGCCGCATCCACCTTCTCGAAGTCTCGGCGCATCTCCCCAGCCTCCGCTGCCATCTGCGCCGCCACCTGAGTCAACTCCGCCAGCGCGGCCTGCTGGACCATGCGGTCGAACAGCAAAATCGCGCCCTCCAACGTGACCAAGTGGGCCCGCTGACGCTCCACCAACGCGTTCGTGTCGGCGGAGGCGATCCGGGCCGGGAGCCCCCGAACCAACGAGAGCAGCGCTCGCCGGTGATCTTCCAGCTCCCGGAGCGCCATCCGATCCGCCTCCACGCCTTGCCCAAGGGACCAGGACCGGGCGAGCAATGCGTCCACCGCCTCGTACCGGTCGTCGGCCCGCTTGGCCCACGATGCCGCATCCTCAGCGCGCGTCACCATCGGCTCCGGGTCCAGCAGGAAGTCCGCGAGGACGAGCACTAGGGCATCGCGAAGCTCTCGTCGTGCGAGCAGCATCTTCGACCCGCCGCCCCGCCCGCCGGACACCTCGAGATGAATCGCCGCCGACCAGCCGGCCTTCACCCCCGACACCTCATCGTTGTCCCAGGCCTTGATGCGCAGCTCCGCGGAACTACCCGGCTTCAACCCAAGCTGTTGCGGCGTCAGACTCAGCCGATCATCCAAGTCCCGAGGCAGGTTCGCCGGCTCGCGGACGGTGACCTCGCGCACCGCATCCCCCTCGCGGACCTCGACAACCACCTTGCCAATCCCGTAGTCATCATGCACGTGCCAGGGAAAGCCCACGGGCTGATCGACGGCGGCGGCCACGCGGTTCCGCTGCACGTCGACGGTGACCTCCGGCGCGAGGTCCGGGTCGACGATGACGCGGTAGTCCGGAGAGGGGAGCCGCACCCCCTCGCCCTCGAAGTGAAAACGCCAGACACTCTCGGGGGGTGCCTTCGTCGGAATGGAGAAGGCGGCGCGCCACCCCCGGTCCGGGCTGGCCTCCGCCGGCTCTTCGGCGCCGAACGCCTCCAGCACCGCGGACGACCAGGCCCGCTCCGCCCGGGCGGCGACCTCAATGCGCGTGCCCGGCGGTGCGTGGACCTCCCCGTTGGAGTTCGGAACTTCCAGCGGCGAAAGCTGCGTATAGGTCGGGAACAGGTAGCGGAGCGTGATGTCGCCGACGACGGCGCGAGGGCCGGTCTCGACCCGCTTCACCATGCCCGGCGCCGCCGCACCGCGAAACGCCGACATCACAGCGCTGGGTCCAAGGGGCAACGACGATGAAGCCAAGAGCAGCCCCGTCGCCGCCAACGCCGCGAGAACCCAGAGCCCCGCAGGCCGCGCGGGCACCGCCTCGGCCGGCGGGAGCGTCTCGACCGGGACGGCGACGCGCCGTGCCATGCGATCCACCAGCGCGGCCGATCCCATCGGCCTGGCGGTTCGGTCGAGCACCGTCAGCAACTCCCCCGCCAACGCAGGTCGCAAGGACTCCGCCCGCATGGCCTGCCGCCGCAGCTCTGCGGCACGTGGCAACGCTCGCCAATGCCAGGCAGCACCCGCGCAGGCCGCCACGAGCACGCCGATCGCCAACGGGCTCGGGGGCCGTACGCCCAGATTCAGCGCCACGACGGCCAGCAACCAGCCGCCCGCGACCACCACGACGAAGCAAGCTAGCCCCGACAGGCCGAGCAAGCGCTGCTCCCGCCGGGCGAAGCGGCGAAGGTGGTCGAGGATGAGCTGGCGCGGATCGGTCACGAAGAAGCCAAACCCCCAAGAAGAGCGCTCGCATCCGGGAAGGTAAGGCGAAACCGCGTGCCGTCACCTGGGGTGCTCTCCACCTGGATCCTCGCGCCGTGCTCCTCCGCCACGCGGTGGACGATCGCGAGGCCAAGCCCCGTGCCCTCGCCGGGGGGGCGCGTCGTGAAAAAAGGCTCCAAGATCCGGCCAAGGTGCTCAGGCGAAATGCCATGACCGTCGTCCACGACATCCACCTCAGTGCCTGACGCGAGCGCCGCGGCGCGAACGGAAACGATTTTCGCCCCGGCCGCGCCGGCGTTGAGCAGCAGGTTCACGAACAACTGGTGCAGCTTCGCAAGCTCCCCGTAGACGATCGGCTCACCGCGCACGTCGAGCGGCAACTGCACCTCCCGGAAGGTGGGCTGATGGCGCACCGTCGCGATCGCCTCCTCGAGCACCGATCGAACGGACACCAACTCCAGCTCACGCCGCTCCGTGCGTGCGAAGTCCAAGAGGTTTCGGAGAATGGCGTGCATCCGCTCCACCTCCGAACGGGACCGCCCCACCAGCTCCTGCCCCAGAGCCTCGTCCACGCCGCCGACCAGCAGCTCAAGGTACGCCCGGACCGCCGCGAGGGGATTTCCGAGCTCATGGGCCAGCCCAGCCGCGAGCCGGCCAACGCTGGCCAACTTCTCGCTGCGAAGCAGGGCATCCTGGGCACGCTGAAGCTCCACGTTGGCCTGCGTGAGCTGTTGAAGCTGCTCGTCCGTCCGCTTGCGATAGCCCCCCAGCGCCTCCGCGAGCCGGTTCAAGGTCTGGGCGAGCGCCTGAAACTCCTCGGCGAAGGAGCCCACCTTCTCGTCGCCAAAGCGAGTTTCGAACGCGCCCGCCGCGATGGCGTCCGTGCCCCGCTGAAGCTCCGCCACCGGGCCGAGCACCGTGCGACGGAACAGCACAAAACCAAAAAGGACCACCGCGGTCGCGGAGAAAACGGCGTGCAGCCCAATGACGGTCCAGACGGGACCAGAAACGGAGCCTTCATCGATTCGGACCGCGACGACCGCGATCGGCCGCCCTGGCCCCCCTACCGGCGCCAGCACCCGCATGCCAAGCAGCGTGCTCTCGGTCGTGATCTCCCGAGAAACAAACACGCTCGTGACCGCGGCGCCGGCAAGCGCCGAATCCCCCGCGAGGCGCTCTCCCGACGGAGAATAGACGGTCAACGCGCCGAGTCGGCCGCGCCGGTGGGACTCCAACACCCGCGACCAGTCCCCCCGCGGCGTGGTGGACAACTCCCGGGCTACGACCGCCGCGGCGCCCTCCGCGACCGAAGTCGTTGCATCGCGCAGAACGCTCCGGGTGACGAGGTACAACACCCCGCCGTCCAACACCGCGACAAGCACCGTGAGGAGCGCAAGATTCAGCCCGATTTCAGCCCAAAGGCCGGCTCGACGACGCACACGACCCCGTATCGTGGCCGCCGACCCGCGCGCTCGGCGAACCTCGCGTCCGGCTCGGCGGTCTCTTTGCACCGTTCCTATCGGCGGAATGCGACGGTCCGTCGAAGACGCCGGGCCCGCCGCCTTCCACCTGGAACGGTGCGGGTAGGGGCCAGCCCGGCGCCAAGTCAAGCACTTCTATGAACTTAGGCCGGTGTTGTTTGTCCAGCGTCCGGGCTGGCCCCGGTGCAGGCGGGCAGC
>CANKNP010000121.1 GCA_947483545.1 Deltaproteobacteria bacterium
CCCCGGGAGAAGGTGGCGCCGTATTCGGCGCCGGATGAGGGCTCCCCGCGGATCTTGAGCAGCCCTCATCCGCCCGCCCGGGTTTTCGTCGCCGAAACCTGTGGCCGCCACGCGATCCTCCCGTTCGGCGAGCGCTCGCCCTCCGATCACGGGCCGCTACAGCCCGGCGATCGCGTCCCTGCGCTGGTGATCGAGGTCACAGGCGAGCGCGTGACGCTGTCCCAGGCCCACCCCGGGTTCGTCGCCCGGCTGCTGGAGCGCGAGGTTCCGGAGATCCGCGACGGCACCGTTCGGATCGAGGCGATCGCGCGCGAACCGGGTCGAGAGACCAAGATCGCGCTCTCCAGCGACGATGCCGACCTCGACGCCATCGGCGTCTGCACGGGGGATCGCGGCTCGCGGGTCCTCGCGGTCACCGCTTGGGTGCCGAACGAGCTGGTCTCCTTCTTGGACTGGCACCCCGCCCCCGCCCAGTTTGTGGCCCACGCATTGGCCCCGACCAGGGTCCACAAGGTCTACCAGGACGACGACGCCCAGATGCTGGAGCTCGTCATCGCCGATGAAGACCTGCCCCGGGTCCTCGCCCACCGCGCCGCCCCGCTGCGGATGGCCGCGCAGCTCGTCGGCTGGCGCCTGGACCTCCTCACATTGGGGCGCCTGGAGGAATTTCGGGCCGATTTGGCGCGCGTGCAGGAACTGGATGCCCAACAGGTCTCCACGCTGCTCGCCTACGGGGTTCGAAGCGTCGAATCGCTGCTCGAATACGATGCCGACTGGATCGCAGAGGTGTTGGAGATCGAAGCAGGGCAGGCGGCGGGGGTGATCGCGGGGGCGGCGGCCCACACGGTCTAGAGCAACGTCCCCCGCAAGATCACCGCTGCCGCGCTGAAGTAGATCACCAGCCCGGTCACGTCCACGAGGGTCGCGACCATCGGGGTGCTCGCCGTCGCGGGGTCGAGCCCGAGCCGCTTGAGCACCAGCGGGAGGGCGGCGCCGAGCAGGGTGCCCACCGTCACGACGCAGACCAGGGCCACGGCGATGGTGATCGCCAGCATCCCAACGTGGTCGTAGCTGTCGAACAGGATCTGCCAGACGTAGATCCGAACCACGCCGAGCAGCGCGAGGATCACGCCGAGGGCGAGCCCGCTCACCAGCTCCCGCCCAAGGATGCGCGTGAAATCGGAGAAGTGGACCTCGCCCAGAGCGATGGCCCGAATCACCAAACTGGAGGCTTGCGAACCGCAATTTCCACCGCTGGAGATGATCAGCGGCACGAACATGACCAGGACCACCGCCTTCGCGATCTCGGCCTGGAACATGTCCATGGCGCTGGCAGTGAGCATCTGCCCCACGAAAAGCACGGCGAGCCACCCGACCCGCTTTTGCAGGAGCGAGAGCAGGCTGGTGTTGAGGTACGCATCGTCGAGCGCTGCCATGCCGCCCAACTTCTGGATGTCCTCGGTGGCCTCTTCTTGCACGACGTCCACGACGTCGTCCACCGTGACGATGCCCTTCATCCGCCCTTGCGAATCCACGACGGGGACGGCGAGCAGGTTGTGCTCCGCGATGATGCGCGCGACGTGCTCCTGGTCGAGATCCTCGGTCACGGTGAGCGCTGGGCGCATGACATCCCGGACCGGGGAGCTGGCCTGGGCGGAGAACAGCTCGCGGAAGCTCGCCACCCCGACGAGACGCTGCTCCCCGTCGAGCACATAGGCCGTGTAGATGGTCTCCACGCCGTCGCGGGCCTTGCGGCGGAGGTAATGGATCGCCTCGTCCACTGTCATCTCGGCGCGCAGCGCGGCGAAGCGCGGGGACATCAGGCCGCCGGCGGCGTCGTCGGCGTAGGTGGCCAGCGCCCGGACCTCTCGCTGCATCGAAGGGTCGAGGTGGGCGAGCAGGGCGGAGCGCTCGTCTTCGGGGGCGTACTGGATCACGTCGGCGGCGTCGTCGGGCGCGAGGACCCGCATCCAAAGCCGCTGTTCGCCCTGAGGCATGTCCTCAAGCAGGCGATACTGCTCGGCCGAGGGCAGCTTGAGGAACACCTCGGTGGCCGTCGCGCGGTCGAGGGCCCGAAAGGTGTTGGGGTTGGAGGGGCTCTCCAGCCAGCGCTCATGCGGGTCGCCGCGGAACGTCTCGGGATCGAGCGGTGCGGTGCTCATGGCCGAGGCGGACCTCTTTCGGGGAGGGCTTAAGTAGCTGAAGATCGAGGCAGAGTCAACGACTTCGACCAAGGAGGTGGGCGAGCACCGTGGGGTCGTCCCGGTGCTGCCAGAATCCCCCGACCATCGCGTAGCCGTGAACCCCCGTCGCCCGCACCGCGTTCAGGTTTTCCGATCGGATGCCGCCGATGGCGATGACCGGGACAGGGGAGATGCGCACTGCGGAGGCCAGCATTTCCAGACCGCGAGCGGTGTAGCCCGTGTCCTTGGTGTCGGTCGGGAACACCGGCCCGAAGCCGATGTACGCGGCATCCCCGGGGTGCGCGGCCTGCTCCAGCGTGTGTGTGGAGCGGCCGAACGGGATGGCGGGATCGGGCCCGTCGTCCTGGCCGAGGTGGACCCAGGCGCCGAGCTGAGCGGCGATGCGGACGTGGTCGTTGATGATGAACAGGGGTGCGTGCGGCTGGCAGGCCGCAGCGAGCTCCTGCAGTGCCGCAGACTCCCAAGCCTTGGCGCGCAACTGAACAGCCTCGACGCCCAGATCTGCCAGGAAGCGTACGCGGTCGACGACCCCTGCGGCGCGCTCCCCCGTGCCAGCGTCCACCATCCCGTACAGACCCGCCGGGACCTTCACCCGCACACCGCCGCCAGCATCCGTTGGGCCTTCCACTCGGTCTCCTCGCGCTCCCGGGCGGGGTCGCTGCCCCAGACGATCCCCGACCCGAAGTGCATCTCCGCGATCTGGGGCCGAGTCCTGGGCCCCAGGAACGTCATCGTTCGAATCGCCACGTTCCAATGGGCGCTCCCATCGTCGCCAAACCAGCCCATCGTCCCACAGTACGCGCCCCGCGGCGCCCCCTCCAACCGCGCGATGATCTCCGTCGCCCGCTGGCGGGGCGCGCCGGTCACGCTCCCCGCAGGGAAAAGCACCCGCAGGACGTCGGCCGCATGGACGTCGGGCCCCACGGTCGCCCGGACTCGCTGCATCGCATGCCACAGGTGTCCGATGCGTCCGATGCGTCGAGGGCCGGCTCGGACCGAGCCCGGGATCGCGACGCTGCCCAGGTCCGCGCGCACGAGATCGACGATCATCGTGAGCTCCGCGCGTTCCTTGGCGCTGTGCATGAGGCGCTCGGGCGACTGGTCGATGGGCCGGGTGCCCTTGATGGGGATGGAGAGCACCTCGCGTCCCGCCATCTGGAGGAGCAGCTCGGGCGAGTTGGAGAGTACGCTGAACGCGCCGGTGTCGAGCAGCATGCCGCACCGCGCGGGGTTGGAGGCCTGGAGCCGCAGCCAGACGTCGAGCGGATCGCCCGGATCCGGAACCGTGACCCGCCGGGCGAGGTTGACCTGGTAGCAATCGCCCGCGCGGATGTGGTCCAGCGCGGTGCGGACGGCGCGTTCGTAGTCGGAGGCGGAGGACCAGGATGGCGGCTGACCCTTGGGCGGGGGCAGGGGGATGTCGGGTGCCTCCGACGGGGAATGTGTGATGCTCTCACACCGGCCAAGCCAACCGAGGGGGAGGGGAGGGGGGCAACCCTGGGCGACCGGCTGCGCCCAGATGCCCGCTTCATAGGCGAGGTAGCCGACGGCGCCGAAGCCTCCGGTGCGCCCGCCGTGTTCTGCGCCTCCGGTGCGCCCGCCGTTCGCCGCCCGTTGTACGTCCGCCCAGCTGTCGGGCGGGGGCAGCGGCGTGAGCGCCCCGACGATGTAGTTCGTGCCCCGGTTCGCAATGAACGCCGGGCCAAGCTCTCGGAGGCGCGAGAAGCGCGCTGCGGCGAGCGTTGCAGGGGAGAGCATAGCTTCGGGCCTATCACCCGCAGGGTTCTGGGTTACCATGGCGAACTGCTGGGTGTTCGCGCCGCGTGACCGTCCTTATCGTCAGCTCCGGGTCCGAGATCGTGCGCATGCTCGGGGCCTTGTTGTCCCCGGATGGCATGGATGTCGAGGCCTGCGTGACCCTGTACGACGCGCGTCGGCTGCCCGTCGCCTTTCGCATCGACGGCGTCGTCGTGGACGCGGAGCAGGTGGACGGCGATGGCGTGACCTGGTTGTCGGAGGCCCGGGCTACGGGTCGGGTCGGACCTACGGTGCCGGCGGTCGTGGTGTCTGCCAAGGTGGACGAGGCGATGCGTCGTCGTGCGGAGTCACTCGGCGCGAAGGTGTTCAGCAAGCCGCCGAGCCTGCTCGACGTGGCGGACATCCTTCGGCGCGCGATGCCAGCCACCGGTGGCGATGGCCCAGAGGTGACCATCGCCGCGTCCGACGATGACGAGCCGCCGATGTACTTCCTGCCTGGTCCGGAGCCCGGACCGCCGGACCCGCCTTTCCGACCGGCGCCGCTGCGGGACCTCATGCGGGCCGCGGAGCTCCCGCGCATGGATGTGGCCCCTCCAGCGCCGCGGTTCGACGCTCCACGTGTCGAGGCGCCCTGCGCCGATCCCCCGCGCGTCGAGCCGCCCCGCGCCGAGCCGCCCCGCGCCGAGCCGCCGCGTGTCGAGCGGCCCCGCGCCGAGCCTCCGCGCGCCGAGCCTCCGCGCGCCCGGCGGATGTGGAACGCCGAGAACGCCCGCGCGCTGACCCGGTTGTGGGCGCGTCGTGCGACGGGCGTGCTTCGCGTGGAGACCCCCAACAACAGCGCGTGGGTGCTGTTCGCGCATGGCGGACCGGTCGGTCCTGACGGGGTCGCCGCGGCCGACGAGGCGCTCGGGGGCGGCGAGGTGTCGCTCGACCCGTGCGAGGTCGAAGAGTCCGGCGATCGGGTCGCCCTCGCTCGCATCCTGTGGCGCGCGGCGCAGGAGGCCGCGTCCGGCGACGCTGCGCTGGGGCTTGTGCCCGCCGCCAACAGCCTGACCGAAGCCGCGGACGACATGACGCTGACCCCCGCTACCCGGCGGTGCATCGCCCGCTTGGAGAGCGGTCTGACGGTTCAGGCCCTGGCCCGCCGGGAGGGCGCGCCGGTCGCCGATGTCGCGCTCGATCTGGCCGCGCTGGGCTGGCTGGGGCTCGTCGCTCTGCGGGAGCCGGAGCCCGTGGCCCCGCCACGAACGTTCGGACCGCCCTTGTCAGAGCCCGTCCAGGAGCGGCGCCGAGGGGCTCCCCCGATGGAGGAGCCGGTCGCGGACCCCGCGTCCGTCACGCGCCGCGAGGTGATCCGCCCCGCGACGGGCCCCGCACGGGCCGAGCGCCCCTTCGGCGATGCGCTTCCGCCGCGGCCCAAGTCGCCGGCCGCCGCCCCCGGAAGCACCGAGGCGGTCGATGATCCGGCGACCTCCGCGACCTCCAGCATGATGCCCGTCGCCCGGCTGCGCCGGGAGGTGGACGTCCTTCGGACGGCAGACGCCTGGACGGTGCTCGGGATCGCTCGTCGCGCCGCGCCCGAGATGATCGTGAGCGCTGCCCTGCGGATGAAACACCGGTATCGGGCCATGGACAAAGACCCCAACCGCGAATCACGCGAGCTCGCCGCCGAGATCCTCACGCGTATTGAGGCCGCTGAGCGGGAGCTCGTCTCCGGAAAGGTCAGCACTGAGGAGCCGGTGTTCGCCGGGCTGTTGCGCTCCGGTATCGCGGCGATCGGCAGCTGCGATTGGGCCCGCGCGGACCGCCTGCTGGCCCAGGCCCGTCAGCACGCGCCCGACGACTCGATCGGCCTGGCGCACCTCGGCTGGGCCCGATTCAACAACCCCGAGCAGCCGAAGGAGGCCCGGGAGGACGACGGGGCCGATCTCGTCGAGCTGGCCTTGCAGTTCGACATCAACTGCGCGCTCGCGTGGGGCTACCGCGGGGAGATCGCCACGGCCCGGGGCGATCGTGAAGAGGCGAGGGCGTGCTTCAGCACCGCGTTGAAGCTGGACCCATCCATGTTGGTCGCCAAAGCGCGCTGACCCGCGTTAGCGGATCCTCCTCCCCCGACCCTCCCCCGGGTCGCTCCTCTCCCCGAGGCCTGATGACGCTTTTCACCCGAGACGTGACCGTTTGCGTGCTCTCCTCGGGATCTGCGGGAAATTCGACCTACATCGGCGACGGGCGGGCCGGCGTGCTTGTGGACTGTGGGGTCGCGACCCGGCAGATCCTGAACCGCATGGACGCGGCCGGGCTGGGCGCCGCGCCCATCGACGCCGTGCTGATCACGCACGAGCACAAGGACCACGTGGGTGCCGCTGCCGTGCTCTCCCGGGCCTTGGCCAAGCGCGGCCACCGTGTGCCGTTCTTCTGCACCCGTGGCACGATGGACGCGCTGGATCCCCGCTGCCGCCCAGACGGCATCGAGGTGATCGAGGCGGGCACGCCGTTCCGCGTCAAGCACCTCATCGTAGAGCCGATGCCTGTGCCGCATGATGTCCGGGACCCGGTCGCCTACCGGGTGATCGTCGGGGATGCGCCTGTCGCCGTCATCACCGATCTTGGGAAGCCGACGGCGCTGCTGGCGCGTGCGCTGAAGGAGTGCCGGGCCGCCGTGTTGGAGTTCAACCACGACGAGGACATGCTGCGGACGGGGCCCTACCCCTTCCACCTCAAGCAGCGGATCCGGGGAAACCACGGCCACCTCTCCAATCGACAGGCAGGCCAACTGCTCGAGGATGGCCTGGGCAAGCAGCTCACGCACCTGCTGCTCGCACACCTGTCGGCGGAGAACAACACGCCTGAGATTGCCACCTCGGTCGCCCGCGCGGTGGTGGACGGCGCTGGGGCGCTGGGGCGCGTTCACATCGCTGTGTGCAAGCAGCATGCGGCGCTGCCGCCGGTGACCATCTCGTCGCGGATGTGGTAGCGGCTCAGAACGTGATGCCCAGCGACCCGCCCAGGTAGAGCATGTCGTGCAGGCCGCCTTCGACGCGGATGCTCGCATGGTCGTTCACGTTGAACCGCACGCCGAGGTTCACGTCGAGGATCGGGAGGACCGGCGGCACGCCCGCGAGGGGCCCGTCGTTCGCGCACTGCAGCTCCAGCGCCCGTTCGTAGGCGGGGGAGTCCGGACCGCAATCCTGCTCGGTGTTGTCGGCGCCGGAGGAGCCGGCCGGCTCCCCCGGATCCCACTCGACCAGATTGCCGGTCTTGATGGCGATGCCGATGCCGGCGCCGAACATGACGGAGAACCAGTTGGTGGCGTGGATCTCGTAGGCATAGTTGGCGCCGATCATCACGAGGCCGAAGAACTCGGGCTCGATGTACGAGCCGTCCAGGTAGTCAGGGGGGCTGTCCCGGTCGTCCCAGTACCCGGGCTTGATCAGCGAGGAGAGGTAGTCCACGTAGAAGATGCCGTTCGCCTCGTCGCCCCGAACGACGAACTCAAGGCCCAGGGAATACGCCCGGACGTGCGGGCGCTCGATGTCCTGGCCCTCGTGCGACTCGTACCAGATGTCGAGCAGCGAGTCCGGTACGAACAGGTAGCGACCGCGAAAGCCGACCTCCATCAGGAACTGCCGCTTTTTCTCCGGGGCGACCTCGGTGGTGGCCTCGATCGCGAGCAACTCCGTCGGGGGATCCTCGGCCAGGGCGGGTGCGGTGTGCAGGGCGAGCAACAGGCTGAGCATCGGGTTCCAGGCCACGCGGTTGACAGCACCGCGAGACGGGGCCATCCTCGCCCGACGTGCTGCTCCTGTCAACCCTTGTCGGCTGCCTCCACCTCGGTCTCAGGCCCGTTGACGTCTACGACCCGGCCGTGCTTTCGCGCGTTTTCGGCGACGTGGAGGTGCTCGCGCCCGTCGCGGAGCCCGGGATCGACGAGGCTGCACGGGGGGCGTTGATGACGGCGTTGGTGGCGCGAGGCGCGATGGGCGAGGGGCCCGCAGTCCGCGTGACCATCGTGGAGGCGTCGCTGGAGCCTGCGCTGCGCGGAGATGCCGCGACCGGCGCGCTCTGGTACCGCGTGAGGCTGGTGGCCCACGTAGAGGAGCAGGGCCGCGCCCGAGACTTCGTGCTCCAGGACTGGGTCGCCGAAGACGGCCAGGTGCCAGACCGGGCGCGGATCTTCCGCGGGTTGAGCGAACGGCTGGCGCAGCAGGTGGCGGGGTGGTTGGTGGGGGGGTGATGGTCGCGCTGGTGCTTCTCTCAAGCTGTGCCCCGGAGCCAGAGCCCTACACCTGGGACTGGCACGCGGGCAGTGAGGAGGATCGCCTGGATGTGCGGATCGACCCCGGCGGCACCACGATCGTCGGGGGTTGGGCGTGGGCTGCGGAGACCCACAGCGCCGCCGACCCCCCGGAAGCCTGCGCCGGCGCCTGGACGGTGAGCGGGAGTGCGGAGGCCTGTGAGGCCTGCACCTGGCGGTTCGCAACCACTTTCACTCGCATCCTGTACGCGGCGTCGGATCGGGACGGTTGCGAGGGCAGATCCGGGGCCCACGAAATGACCGGCGCCATCCAGCGAACGGAGGAGATGCTCTGGGTGGAGGCCTCGGTGGACCGGCTGTCCTGGACCGCAGAGAACGACTATTTTACCTACTTCGCCCAGTCCTGGAACTTCACCCAGGATGCCTCCAGCGTCACCGAGACGGTCGACGCACAGGGGGCGACGACACTCTCGGCGTATTCCTGGTCCGAGTGGTATTCCCGGTATTGAGGGCATCGCGTGGGGGGCTTGCCCCCCACAAAGTCAAGCCTCCGCCGCTTCCTGCGGCTTCTTCTCGCCCGCCGCCTTCCGCCGCTCAATCTCCGCGACGACCTCGGCCCTGCGCGCCTCCATCGCCTCCTTCCCGAAGGCGTGATCGAGGACCTCTTCCATGCGGGAGCAAAAGTGGAACGTCATCTCGTCGCGGATCTCCTGGGGAACCTCGACGAGATCCTTTTTGCAGCGCTCGGGCAGCAGGATGGTCTTGATCCCGGCGCGGTGCGCGGCCAACACCTTCTCCTTGACCCCGCCGACGGGCAGGACGGCCCCGCGGAGCGTGGCCTCGCCGGTCATCGCCATGGTGGGGTCCACCTTCAGTCCGGTGAGCAACGAGACCATCGCCGTCAGCATGGTCACGCCCGCGCTGGGGCCATCCTTCGGGATCGCGCCGGAAGGCACGTGTACGTGGATGTCGGTGTTCTCAAACACGTCGGGATCAATGCCGAGCTCCAGCGCGCTCGCCCGGATGTAGGACCGGGCGACGCCCACGGACTCCTTCATCACGTCGCCGAGCGAACCTGAGAGCTGCACGCCGCCCTTGCCCTTCATCTTGGTGGCCTCGATGAAGAGGATGTCGCCGCCCGCTGCGGTCCATGCCAGGCCTGTCGCCACGCCCGGAACCCCCGTGCGCCCGGCCACCTCCGCGAAGAAGTGGATCGGCCCGCGGATCTCCTCGACCTTGTCGGTCGTGAGCGTGAGCGTGCCCTTCAGCTTGTTGCTCGCGACCTCTTTCGCGGTCCACCGGCAGACCGCCGCGACCTCCCGCTTGAGGCCGCGAACGCCGGCTTCCCGGGTGTAGGACGTGATCAGGAACTTGAGCACCGGGTCAGGGATCTCGAGCGACGTCGGCGTCAACCCATGCTCTTCCAACGCCTCCGGCAGCAGGTACTGCCGGGCGATCTTCATCTTCTCCTCCATCGTGTAGCCGGGGATCTCGATGATCTCCATGCGGTCACGCAGCGGGCTCGGGATGGGATCCGCGAGGTTCGCCGTAGCGATGAACAGGATCTTGGAGAGGTCGAAGGGCACATCGAGGTAGTGATCCACGAAGGTGTCGTTCTGCTCCGGATCCAGGACCTCCAAGAGCGCGCTGGAGGGGTCGCCTCGGTAGTCCATACCGAGCTTGTCGATCTCGTCGAGCACGAAGACAGGGTTGTTCGTCCCAGCCTTTTTCACGGACTTGATGATCTTCCCGGGCAATGACCCGATGTAGGTCCGGCGGTGACCCCGGATCTCCGCCTCGTCGCGCACGCCGCCGAGGGAGATACGCACCATCTTCCTGCCAAGTGCACGGGCGACCGACTTCGCGAGCGAGGTCTTGCCGACACCCGGGGGCCCGACGAGGCACAGGATCGGCCCCTTCATGTCGCTCTTGAGCTTCCGCACCGCGAGATACTCGAGGATGCGCTGCTTCACCTTCAACAAGCCGTAGTGGTCCTCGTCCAGGATCCGCGCGGCCTCGTTCACGTCCATCACGTCTTCCGTAGCGTTCTTCCACGGCAATTCGACCAACCAGTCGATGTACGTCCGGCTGACCGTGTACTCGGCCGCCCCGGGGCTCATCCGCGCCATGCGCTTGAGCTCCTTCAACGCCACCTTCTCCACGTCCGCGGGCATGCGGGCGCGCTTGATGTTCTTCTTGAGCTCCTCGAACTCCTCCTGGCGATCATCCGTCTCGCCCAGCTCCTTCTGGATCGCCTTCATCTGCTCGCGCAGGAAGTACTCGCGCTGGGCCTTGTCCATCTCGCCCTTCACTTCCGTCTGGATCTTGTTGGACAGTTCGACGACCTGGATCTCCTTGTTGAGCAGCGCGATGACCTTCGTCATGCGCTCCTGGCAGTCCATCGTCTCCAGCAGCGCCTGCTTCTCTTCGACGTCGATGTTCAGGTTCGAGGCGACGATATCTGCGAGGATGCCCGGGTTGTCGATGCTGCGGACCAGAAAGCTCGCCTCGCTCGGGATGTGTGGGGAGATGTCGATGACCTTCTGCGCCAGCTCGCGCATGTTGCCCATCATCTTCTCCAGCTCGGGCGTCGTCTCGGTGGACTCTTCGAAGACCTTGACCGTCGCGCGCAAACAGGGGTTTGTCTGCTCCCATTTCTGGATCTTCACCCGCGCGAGCCCTTGAATGATGACGTTGAGCTTGTTGCCCGGCATCTTCACCATCTTGAGGATCTTCACGACCGTGCCGATGGTGTAGAGCTCGCTCACCTCGGGGTCTTCATTCTTCGCGTCCTGCTGGGCAACGATGCCGAGCAGCTTGTCCCCCGCCAGCGCGCGCTCGACCGCCTCCAGGGACTTGTTGCGCCCGACGTTGATGGGGAACGCCAACACGGGGAAGATCACCGTGTTGCGGATCGCGAGGATGGGGATGGAGAGCTCGGGGGGCAGATTGACGGGCTGCTGATCACCGGGGTTTTCGAAGGCCATGAGGGACGCACCTGTTGTTGGCGTGAAGCTATCCCCGGGTGGACCCCCGGCAATGGACCTGCCTGAACGGGTAGCGTCGTGGTCCCCCTACTGCTCCCGCCCCATCCGGATCATCCCCAGCTCAAACCCCGGCCGCACCTCTTCGTCCCGTGGCGGCGCGGTCAGCAGCGCCTCTGTCGCGGTGAACGCCGGGTTGCTGTAGGTCCCTTTGACGTCCCAGAGCACCAGCCGCTCATCGGCGGCTTGCGGCGCACCGAGCAGCGAGGTCAACAGGCGGATCGCCTCGCTGTCCCGTAGGTTCAACGGGGTCTTCGGGTTGCGTCGCCGCTCGTTCCGCCAGACGCCGACGATCAAATCCCGGCGCAGGACGACCCAGCGAACGCCCAACGCGTCCAGCTCCTCCCGCTTCGAGGGCAAGCGCGGCTGGGGGCGGAGCGGGGCTGCCGCGGCGTTCTGGAGGGCCGTCATCCACGGCGTTCCTCGCCGCTTTCGGTACCCATCCGGCCACATCGCGGGCGCAGACTCACCCATCCCGCCGATCGTCGGTCGGGCGAATTGGGTCTGCCAGAGCAGCACGTCCGATTGGATACCGCCTGGCAAGAACAGGAACGCGCCCGGCTCCTTTGCCGCATCGACGATGAGAGGGGGGCAGGTCGTGTCGGTATGGTTGAAGGGCAGGGTGCCCGCGAACAGTTGCCCGCCGATGCTGCCGGCCACGAACGTCATCCCCCAGCGGGGCGAGCGCCCGAGGCTTCGCCAGGCCAGGATCGCGAGCGCGACCATGGGGATCATCACGACCATCGTGATCCGGTAGGGGAACCAGAGCCGGGAGAGGAAGGGGAGGTGGCTGGCGACGAGCCAGACGGGGTTCAGGATTCGTTCGCCGCTGATGCGCGCGCCAAATCCGATCGCGATGAGGCCGATCGCGATCAGCGCCCAGATGCGACCTTCGCGTCCGCCGCGCAGGGCACCGATCATCGCGGCGAGGGTCCACGCCGGCTGCAGGAGGAGCGGCGCGCCCCGGGTCTCCATGAGCCAGATGCCGTGCAGATCCCCGCTCACGTTGGCCGCTTCTGGCCCGCCGGCCTTGACCCCCGGGACCAGCCCTGCGTCCCAGGAGCCCCACATGGCGAGGCCCATCGGCAGGATGAGGACCACGCAGAACACGGCAGCGATGCCTACCGATCTCGCTGCTTGCGCGCGGCGTCCGTCACTCCACCAGATAGCCAACGGCAGCATCAGGAACGCGAGGAAGTACCCGACGAACCAATAGGTCCATGCCGCGATGGCGACCGCCGCCCCGAGCGAGAGCGCAGTCCGTGTGCTCGCATCGCCCCGGCAGATGCGGAGCAACATCAACACCGCGAGGGGGGCCCACCACAGGCAAGCTTGGGTGGGTCGGCCCGCGGTCAGCTCGAAGATGGCGTACGGACAGACCATCCAGGCCACTGTTGCGGCCACGGCCTCGCGTGGATCGCTCCAGAGCTCCAGCGCAAGCTTCTCGAACGCCCAGGCGTTGCCTGCCAGCAGGAAAAGCGTGAACGGAGGCGACCAGTTCAGGCCGAACACCCACTGGAAGGGCAGGGAGAACACGGCGTCGATGAAGTTGTTGCCCGTGTGCGAGAAGATGTCCTTCCCGTCCGGCATGAAGAACAGCGACGTCCAGCTTGGGTCCCCGAAGTGTGTGACACACATCCGAACCCACCAATAGAACCAGCCGGTGCCGTAGGCGTCTACGCCGTCGCCAACGATGTGCCCTGGCGCCAAAAAGGCGGGAATCAGGCCGATCGTCACCGGCAGCGTGTAGGCTGCCCATCGCCAGCGGGGCAGCACTAGTGCCTCTGCCCCGAAATATGTCGCCAGGGCTGGCTTCCGAACCCGCCCTGCTTTGTGGGGGGCACGCCCCCCACGCCCCCCGCTCGCCGGGGTGCGCTCGGGTACGAGCGCATACCCGGCTCGGGTGCGGTTGGGCATCGGCTGCGGGGGGCAAGCCCCCCG
>CANKNP010000122.1 GCA_947483545.1 Deltaproteobacteria bacterium
CCCGTCGCGCCGCTGTAGGCCGCCAACACATGCTGGTAGTCCGAGACGGTCCGGCCCGCGAGCGCGATGAAATACAGCGCGCCTTCGCCGCCGATCAGGTAGTCGGGAACGCCGTCGCCGTCCATGTCGCCGAACGCCGGAGCCTGTGACATCGTGGCAAAACTGGGCTCGTTGGTGTTGCTGTTCTCTCCCCAGCCGCTGGAAACGAAGGAAAGGTCGCGGATCGGCTCGGCGTTGTAGTTGTACAGCGGGCTCTGCCCCAGCATCACCGGGCTCGCCACGGCGCTCCTGCCGAAGCCATCGAGGTCGGCGAACGCCAACGATCCCGGGTGGCCCTCGCCGACGAGCGGCAGCAACGCCGCCTGGTTGACGAGGCCAGATTCGTAAAGCGGCCAGCCATCGACAAGCGTGCCGGTGTCCGCGTCGTAGAGGTAGCTCACGGAGTCGTTCCCGCCGTTCGCGGCCTCGTTGGTAGCGATGCCGATCTCGTAATCGCCATCGCTGTCCACGTCGGCCACTGCCGGAGAGGCGATGATGCGCACGCCGCTCTGCCCACACAGGTCGGGCGAGCAGACTTCGATGGGGTAGGGTCCCCAAGGCGCACCGGTCGAATCCCAAACGTAGAGTTTTTGATCCATCGCGGCGGCGATGATCTCGAACTTGCCGTCGTTGTCCAAATCCTCGAGCGTGATCGCTGAAGCGATGCCGTTGTCCCAGGTGGTGAACCGGGTGACCTCGCTCACGTCGCGGCCTTCGATGTAGATGGGGAAGCCGGACTTCACGGCGCCGTCCGGGGTCCAGGCCCAAACAGCCCCGGTCCCGGTGCCAACCAGAATCTCGACGATCCCGTCCGCGTCGATGTCGCCGACCGCGACAGAGCCGATCGCCCCATCGCCGAGGGCCTCCAGCTCGTCTGCAGCGGGCTGGTCCTGATGCCATCGAGGGTCCACCCCAGTCGAGACCGGCCATCCCGGCAGCTCCAAACCGCTCCCGTCGATCGCGTGGATGAGCCCGCCCGTGTCGGCGATGATGATCTCGAAGATGGCGTCGCCATTGAGGTCCGCGAGCGCTGGCGAGGACTCCATCGACGAGTCGAACCGCATGGGAAAGCCCTCCACCAGCGTCTCATCCTCATGCACGACGAAGGTCTTTCGAAACTCGCCGGTTCGAGCCTGGGTGTCCGTCACCCGGGCGCGAACGGTCACCATCGGCGCCATCACGCGCGTGACGCGCTCGACGACGCCCTCGTCCTTGTCGGCCTCAGGCACCTCGACGACCGGAACGGTGGTCAAATCCAACGTGCCCAAGGTCCCGGTGATCGCGCTGGTCGCATGCCCCGCGCCGAATTCGGTCCAGACCAGGGGATTCTCTCCGTACCCCACCTCGAGTATCCAATCGAAGCCCGCGGTCCGATCCGCGGAGAGCGTACCGACGATGTCGATCGTGGCCCGACTTGGGTCTACATATTCAAGCCAGGTTGGCGACGTGATGTTCGCGACGGGCGGGATATTGCCGCTCGCGACCATCTCGACGGCGCGCCAAGCGTTCACACGGCCGTATCCAAAATAGGGGTCCCAACCGGGCGTGGAGGGGTAGGTCCGCGCCTCTTCGATCTCGGCGTAGGTCAGGTAGACGTCGTCCGCGGTCTGGATGAGGATCTGGTCGGCCTCGTCCGCGGTCAATTCCATGTCGCGGTCTTTGGCGGCGGACTTCATCAGCCCGAGGACGCCGGAGGTGATGGCGGCGGAGCCGGTGGCGCAGGCCGGAGACCCCGCGACGAGCTGAACGCGCGGGCCGAAATTGTTGCAATTCAGAAAATTGAGGTAGCTGTAAACGTCGTTGTTCTCATCGTCCTCCTCCGGGCGAACCGAGTGGATGTACAGGATGCCCTCCCGCAACGAGGGCATGTTGGAGTGGTAGCTGTTCTCGTCGCCCGTCACGCCGACAAGGTTCACGTTTCGCTCCCTGGCGTACGTCACGGCGTCGGCCGTCAGCCCCGGGCTCGACAAGGCCCCCAGCGACATGTTCACGACCGTGGCCCCGCGGTCGACGGCGTAGAGGATCGACAGCGCCACGCGGGCGCCATCGGTCACGAAGCTGTCGCCATCGCGGATCGGCAGCACCGCGCAGGTCGGGCACGCGCCGATGTCGCCGATGCCGTCGCCGCCCTCGGCCGCCATCTCCTCGATGACTCCGGAGCCGTGGGTCCCGGACTCGTTGTCCCACTCGGTGAACGCGTCGTTGTCGTCCGCGAAGAAGTCCCAACCGGCGATGTCGTCCACAAACCCGTTGCTGTCGCCGTCGAGCCCGTCGGAGAACGTGTAGATCAGGTCGGAGGCGTCGAGGTGCCAATCCGCTTCGTCCCGCCCGGCGGTGATATCCACCTGCTCGGCCCAATCCTGAATGTTGACGAGCCCGTCGAGGTTCAGATCGTAATCCGGCGCCTCGGTGCCATCGGCGTAGTGTGGGACCGGCAGCTCGGCGAGGTTGAGGAAGATCTTGTTCTGGTACTGGTCGTCGGCCCAGTCCACTCCTGAGTCAAGGACCGCCAGGACGATGTCGAAGCGGCCGGTGGTGGTCCGAAAAGCCCGGTCCTCGCCGTTTCCGGAGCCCATCGCCAGCTCGGCAGTCCGCACCGTGTCCCGGGAGCCCTCGGGGATGTACGAGATCATCGGCCAGTATCCCCCGAGATCGTCGGGACACAGGTCCGGTCGGTCCGGCTCGCCGCACTCGGGGTAGGTCGGGAGCGGGAGCACGGCGCGCGAAGTGCCGGACAGGAGCAGGAGCCAGGGGAGGAGCATGATCGGGCGGGGCTAACCGGGCAGGAGGTAGTAGGCGTAGCCGCCTTCGTTCGAGAAGCTCGCGTAGGTGGCGTCCCCGGTGACCGAGGGCGGTCCCATGACGGCCCACCAGTAGTCATACGACTCGGAATAGGAGAATATCCAGGGCCCATCGTATTCGTAGACCGTATCGCCGTACGCGTAGGCATAGGTCATGGCGAGACCCCAGTAGCCGGCGTACCCGTCGAACACCCCTTCGAATCCTCCCAGACAACCCTCGCCGACCTCTTCTCCGCCCGACAGTGTCAGGTGGAATGCCCAGTCGCAAAGTGGACAGCCGGGGGGTGCCGATCCGGTCTGGGCCCAATCGTAATCAGCCCTGCACACGACCTCCAGCGACGGGTTTCGAATCACGTGTGCGTAGGTTCCCTCCAAGTAAACGCCGTCCGCGGTCTGCCAGCTCCCCTCGGCGTAAAGCACGCCGATGGCTGTGTCCAAACCGTCCGTCGGTTCGGTGTCGGTCTCCTCCGTCGGCCCTGGGGTTGACGCGACCGGATCCGCCGGATCGCGGCCACAGCCGAGGAGCATGAGGATCCAGGGGGATAGGCGCATTCGGGAGGGTAACCATCCCCCTCCGGGCGCGAGGATGGCACAATGCTGAGGGGCTCAGTTATGGTACATCGACGGACCTCCGCGTTTCGGTTACGCCAGGTTCGGAGCCGAGAACGACGTGTGGCCGGTCTGGACGGCGGGGCTGTGTGCGGCGGCGGTGGATGAGGATCGGCTCAATGCGCTGATTCGGGAGTTGGCGCCGGCGATGCGGGAGGCGACGGGCGCAAGGCTGGACCGCCTGCCCCGTGCTACACTTGACCCGTCCACCCCATGGCTACGAAACCAGGTCAACCCCCGCCGCTCGCCGCACGCAAGCCCAAGGGCAAGCCGGTGGCGCGTCCCCCTGCGCGGAAAAAGCCCTCCGGAGCCGCTAAGTCCGGGGGCGCCACGCTGAAGATCCTCGGCGCTTGGCTCCGGGTGGGTCTGTACGCCACGTTGATCGGCGCGACGCTGGGCACCGCAACGACGCTGGGGATCTGCTACCGGGGGGCGGTCGCGCGCATCGACGAGGGGCTCGCCGGCCCGGTCTGGTCGGTCCCCGGCCATGTCTGGAGCGCCCCGGTGGAGGTCTGGCAGGGGCTTCAGGCCAGCCCGGAGGCGCTCGCCACGACGCTCGTGGACGCCGGCTACGCGCGGGTCTCGAAGGCCCAACATCCCGGCGATGTGCAGCTCGGCGACGGCACGATGATGGTGATCAACCGCGCCGCGCAGGGGTTCAAGCCCAAGGCCGACGAGGTCCTGCTCACGTTTCGAGACGGTCGGGTGCGCTCGATCTCGCCGGGGACGAAAGCGACCTTTGCGCCTGCACTCCTGGCGACTGTCCGGGGCGCAGACAATGAGAACCGCAACCCGGTCCCGCTGGAGCGGATCCCGAAGGTGCTGCGTGACGCCGTGCTCGCATCGGAGGACGCCAGATTCTACGACCATCCCGGGGTGGATCCTCTCGGTCTTCTACGCGCGTTGGCCGTGGATCTCTGGCACCAGGAGATGGTGCAGGGCGGGTCCACGCTCACCCAGCAGGTGGTCAAGAACCTCTTCCTCAGCCACGAGCGCACCGCGAGTCGAAAGTTTTCGGAGATGATGCTCGCGTTTGCGTTGGAGCGCCGGCTGAGCAAGGATCAAATCCTGGAGTTGTACCTCAACGAGGTCTACATGGGCCAGGGGGGAGGGGCCTCGTTGTGCGGCATGGACGCGGCGTCCCGGGCGTGGTTTGGGAAATCGGTCGAGCGGGTCGAATTGGTCGAGGCGGCGACGTTGGTAGGAGCGATCGCCTCGCCGAACCAGTGGTCGCCGGTTCGACATCCAGAGGCGTCCCTGGAACGTCGAAATGTCGTGCTCTCCCGGATGCTTCAGACGGGTGCGATCACGGCCGCCCAGCAGAAGGAGGCCGCCGCCGCCCCCTTGGAGATCTCGCCCCTGCCGGCGGGGCGTCGGGCTCCGTACGCCGTGGATCGGGCCGTGGAGCAAGCCGAGGTGCAGCTTGGAGAGGGAGCGATCGCCCGGGATGGTTTGGATGTCCGGACGTCGATTCAGCCGCTGGTTCAGCAGGCCGCCGAGCGAGCACTGCGCGAGGGGTTTGCGGAGGTCGTGGCAGGTCATCCTGGGATCGCTGGCGCCCAAGCCGCGATCGTGGTCCTGCGTGCGGCGGATGGGGCGATCGTGGCCCAGGTCGGCGGAAGGGATTGGGAGAAGAGTCCGTTCGATCGGGCGAGCGACGCGGTCCGAGAGATCGGGTCCACCGTGAAGCCGCTGACCCTGCTGTTCGCGTTGGAGGCGGATCCTGGGCTCTCGCCCGCGCTGCTGCTGGACGATGCGCCGCTCACCCGAACGCATGACGGCAAGGCCTGGAAGCCTGAAAATTTTGACCACACCTTCGTTGGACCCATCACGCTCCGCCGGGCGATCGCGACGTCCAGAAATATCCCCGCGGTGCTGCTCGCAGAGCGCGTGGGGATGCGATCTGTCCGGGATGGACTGCGCAAGCTTGGGCTCTCCCGGGCGACCGACTATCCAAGCGTAGCTTTGGGTGGATTTGGGGCGACCCCCAACGAGCTGGCTGCGGCCTACGGGATCTTCGCTGGCGACGGGCGCTACCACGCCCCGTGGGTCACGGCGGGCGCGTGGCGAGGGGAAGCCGCGGTTTTCAGCGCGGGAACCACGAAGGGCCAGGGCTTTTCGGCGCGCGCCCGTTGGCTCACGACCGACGTGATGCGCTCGGTTCTGAGGGACGGCACGGGACGCGCGGCCTCCAAATACGGCGTGGGACCGGGGGCCGCTGGCAAGAGCGGGACGACGGACGCCACGAAGGACGCGTGGTTTGCTGGCGTGACCGGCGGCTACAGCGTCGTCGCCTGGGTCGGCTTCGATGACGGCCGGCCGCTTGGGCTCACTGGCTCAAGCGCAGCGTTGCCCATTTGGGCGCGGATGGTGGACGCGCTCGGCAATTCTTCCAGCATCCCTGGGCCGCCCAAGGACCTCGTGTCCGTCACGCTCTGCGATGCCACCGGCCTGCCGGTCTGCGGGGACTGCGAGGCGACGCACACGGAGTGGTTTTCGAGCGGGGCAGTGCCGGACGGATGCGCGGAGGGGCTGCCGGCGGGTGCGTTGCCCGTCGGGGAGACGAACCCTGGGGAACCTGACGCGAAGCGGGGGGTTTTTGAAAGTATCGGGGATTTGTTGCGGGGGAGGTGACACGGGCGAGCGCAACGCACCCCCGCGGCGTAGACGCCCGCCATGTCTGACCCCGTCGTCCCCACCGCCGCCCCAGCGCCTTCTTTTGCCACGCTCCAGCTCGATCCGCGCGTGCTCACCGCGGTGTCGGCGGCCGGCTACACCGAGCCGACGCCGATCCAGCTCGCCGCGATCCCGCACGTGCTCGCCGGGCTGGACCTGATCGGCATCGCGCAGACCGGCACGGGCAAGACCGCCGCGTTCATGCTGCCTATCCTCACGCGGCTGGCGAAGGCCCCCAACGCCCGCTGCACCCGCGTACTGGTGCTCGTGCCCACACGCGAACTGGCGACGCAAATCGAGGAGAACGTCAACATCTACGCCAAGGGGCTCTCCCTGCGGTGCGCCACCGTGTTCGGCGGGGTGGGCGAGCGGCCGCAGATCAACGCGCTGCGTGCTGGCTACGAGGTGATCGTGGCTTGCCCCGGGCGCTTGATCGATCTGATGGAGCGCCGCTTCGGGGATTTCCGGGGCGTGGAGCACCTGGTGCTCGATGAGGCGGACCGGATGTTGGACATGGGGTTCTTGCCCTCGATCCGGCGCATCGTCCGCATCATGCCGGCCAAACGCCAGACGTTGATGTTCTCGGCGACCTTGTCCAAAGACATTGAGGCGCTGACGCGGGATTTTCAACGGACGCCGAAGAAGATTGAGATTGGCGTTCGCACGAACCCGGCGGCGACCGTGACCCAGCGGATCTACGAGGTCCCGCGGAACCTGAAGCTCTCGCTGCTTGGATACCTGCTTCAACAGTCGAACCTGGCCGAGGGCATGGAGAGCGTATTGATCTTCACGCGCACCAAGCACGGGGCGGATCGCGTCGCGCGCAAGCTGGAGACGATGGCCGTCCCGACCGGGGTCTTGCACTCGAACCGCACCCAACCCCAGCGGCAGAAGGCCCTCGCAGACTTCAAGTCCGGCGCCGTGAGAGCGCTCGTGGCCACCGACATCGCGGCGAGAGGGATTGACGTTGAAGGGATTTCGCATGTGGTGAACTACGATTTTCCGATGCACACGGAGGATTACATCCACCGGATCGGGCGAACCGGCCGTGCCAACCTTGCCGGGGATGCGATCAGCTTTGTCTGCGAGGATGATCACGCCTCAGTGCGGCAATTGGAGCGATCGATAGGCCATGGGATCGTGCGCGCGCGGGCGGAGGGGTTTGACTATGCGGCGGTCCAAGCGCCCGCGGGGGTGCCGAGGGAGGGGTTGGTGATGCCGAAGGTTCAACGTCCGGCGGGTCGGCCGGGGGGGGCGTGGGGGCGGGATCCAGACCCGTCGAAGCCGGACTATCGGCACAAGAAGGGCGGCGGTGGGGGGGGGCGCGGCCGGCGGTGAACGTCCAAGTACCCGCGGGGATTTTCCAGCCTACCCGGTGTGCATCCTGGCAAACCGCCGGCTCCACCACACACGCTCGGTCGTCCGCAGGTCCGTCGCATATTCGGCAGGGGCGATCAACCCCCAGGTCCGCCAAAGCTCGGGTACATCGCGGGAAGTACCCCGACCGTAGGCCTGTTCGACCCGCTCGACCATGCGGGGCAGCTCGGTCTGAAGCACCTGGCGCACCAGCGGTCGCAGCGGGCCTTCGTTGCACCAATCCAATAGATCCCATCCGAAGCGTCGATGGCGCGCCTCGTCCGCGACGATACGTCGAAGCGCGTGGACGGCGACGGGCTGCGTGGCACTCTTGAGCATTCGACGAAAGAGTGGGACGGCGACCGTCTCTCCGAGGCAGAACATCTCCACTGCGGCGCGGACCACCCCAAGCTCCAGCGGGTCGGATCGCACCATGCGCAGCGTTGCCCGGTCTACCACCTGCTGGACCGTGCCCCCGGCGGAGGCCAACACCTGGCCAGATAGCTCCGCGTGGGCCAATTCGTCGGCGACGATGCGCAGGCCATCCTCGATCAGATCTGGGGAGGCCCCGATCTCGATGAGCCAGCCGGTGACGGTGTGGGTGTGCGCGGCCGAGCGGTATTCGGCGACCACCCGTCGGCGCCATTCGTCCTGGATCGGGGTCATCATTACTGCAACGACCGCGCCATCCCGTCGCTGTTGTCGAGGATGCCGCGCTTGCTGAAGCAGATCCACTGGCCGTCCGGCAGGGCGCGCAAGACCCTGCGCTCGGTGCCGTTCATCTCACGCTCCAACAGCGCGCCGGACCGGGCGGGCTCGAGGATGAAGCCGTTCTCGGCGTCTACCTGCGCGTCCTTGTTCAGGCCGTTCACTTCGGAGACCACGGTCTGACGCTGGATGTCCACGAAGAGCAGCGAGCAGCGATCGCCCTCGGGCACGCGTAGGGCGGCGAACTGGCCGCCCGTGATTCCCCAGACCCGATCCGGCGGCGCATGGAGCTGGATGATGTCCCGGCCCTCGGCAGGTCGCTTCTCCCTGGCCGAAGCACCCAAGTCGTAGTGCGCGAGGATGTGCTCGGCATCGACGACGAGCAGATCGGGCCGCCGATTCACGAAGGAGAGCAGGCGCGCGCGCACGTCCGCAGTGGGGATCGGATCGTCCACCGCCTCTCGGCCGTTCGCAGGGTCGAGGATCTTGATGGCGCCCCGGGGCGTGATGACGCCGAGCCAGGTCCCGCCGTGGGAGAGGGTCATGCCCTCCGGCCAGCGGAGCTCCAGCGCCTTGCCGCGCGCAAGATCCCACCAGCGAACGCCACCACCCGCGAGCTGAGCCACGACCACCGTGCCGCCGATCGCCGCGCTCGTCGCCCCGATGGTCTCCGGCCCGCCATCAAGCACGCGGTCGCCCGTCTTGGCGTCGTGGACGGTCAACGCGCCGCGCTCGGGCACCGCCAACACGTAGCGGCCGTCGCGATCAACGTGGACCTCCTTCAGCGGCCCCGAAGCGGTGATCTCCCGCATCCTGCGATTCTTGGACCAGACCGCCACCCGATCGCTGTGCACGGCCAGACGCTGCTCCCCGAAGCCACCGACGACCGTGACGGGCCCTGCGCTCCCGGTGCCACTCCCGTGCGCCAGCCCATCCGACCCGCCCACCCGAATGCCCTGCTGCCCCCACCACGCCGCACCCTGTGCATCGGGCGCGCCGTGACGCTGGCTCTCCACGGGCTGAAGATCAGGCATCGAGAAAATGTGGATGGACCGCGAGCTGACCGCGCCGATCTGCACGCCATCGGGCCGCTGAACGACGTTCATGATCCCGGAGCCGCCGCGCGTCGCAAAGCTGTGGACCATGTGGCCGTCGACGACCCGAAGCAGCGAGATCCCGGCCTGGCCGACGGTCACCACCAGCGTGCCGTCCAACGAGAACATGGCCCGTTCTGCCGGCATTTGCAGCCGGTCCATCGGCAGGCCCTGGTGCGAGAGCAGATCGACCAGCCGCGGCTGGCCGGCGTCGTCCAAGCAAAGGACCCGCTGGCCCCGCTCATCGAACTCCACGGAGAGCCCGCCGAAGCCCTGCCAGGCGACCTCGCGTGTGCCTTTTTCGATGTCCCAGATGCGGAGCAGTCCATCGACGGCGATGGTGGCGACCCGGGCGCCCTCCGGGGAGATCGCTGCACCTCGCATGGCTCGAACCCGGCCCCGAGCGCCTTCGCGGATCTCCTGAAACACGGGCTCGCCGTCGGAGGTCTGGTAGACGCCGATGGTGCCGTCATCGTCGCCCACCGCGACCAGCGTGCCCCCGCGAATCAGCGCCAACGCCCCTGTCACGCCGACGCCAGGCTGAAAGACCTGTCCGGGGGTCGATTCCCCTTGGCGCTGCACCGCGACCACGCCGCTGCTGTCCGCCGTCGCGAGCACGCCGCTCCACGGGTCATAGACCGCCGCTGTGATCGGCGCATCATGCACGTTGGGGCAGAACTGATCGGTGAGCGAAGCCATCGCGGGAGAGCCTATCCGCCGGCAGACGGCTCCGGCGGCTTGGGCACCGGCTTGGTAGAAAACAGCCATGCGACGATGATGCCCACGCCATACAAGACCACGAGGGGCCCGGCCATCATGAACTGGGAGAGCACGTCCGGGGGGGTCAGCACCGCGGCGACCACGAAGATGCCGACGATCCCGTATCGGAACCCGGAGATCATGTCGCGATGATTGATGATGCCGAGCCGGGCCAAGAAGTAGACGATGACAGGCAGCTGAAAACTGGCGCCGAAGGCTACGAGTAGGGTGATCGCGAACGTCAGGTAGCTGTCGATGGAGAGCACCGCGGTCACGTTCTCGCCGTTCATCTCCAGGAAGAACGGGAAACCCACGCGGAACACCCCGTAGTAGGCAAACGCGCCGCCGGAGAGGAAAAGAAACGTGCTGGACATGGCGAGGGGCACGACGCCCTTGCGCTCTTTCTCGTAGAGCCCGGGCGCGACGAATTGCCAGATCTGGTAGGCGAGGATCGGGGAGGCGAGGAACAACCCAGCGATGCCCGCGACCTTGACTTGGACGACCACGCCCTCCATCGCTTGGGTGACCGCCATCGAGCCCTTGCCTGTGGCGGCCAGGGCCTCGTTCATCGGTGCGGAGATCCACTCGAAGATGGGCACGGCGAACGCGAAGCTGCCCAGCACCCCGATGCCCACAGCCCAGACGCAGATGATCACGCGCCGCCGGAGCTCGCGCAGGTGCTCCATGAGCGGCATCTCGTAGGTGTCCGCACGCTCGGGGAGGGCCGGGCCGAGGGGCGGGCGGGCGGGCTTCAAGGATCGCCGCCGGAGTCGGTGGGGGGCGGGTCTGCGGCAGGGGTCGGCTCGGTGGCGCCCGGGGTGGGCTCTCGTGGCCCAGTGCGCATCACGGCATCGTCCGGCGCTGGCCGACCCTCCATGTTCGCTGGGACCGCGGGCTTCGCGCGCGCGCTGCGCATCTTGACGACCTCGTCGCGCCTGCGCTCCAACTCCTCGCGACGTTGGTCCGACTCGGCGCGGGCGACCTCGGAATTGAACGCCCGCCTCAGCTCGTCAGAGGCGCCTCGGACCTTCGCGTACATCCGCCCGGCCTGCCGCATGAGCCCAGGCAGCTGCTCCGCGTCGAACACGACGAGGATGAGCAAGGCGATGATCGCCATTTCGCCGAGGGAGAGGTCGAACACGGGGGGCGGCTAACGCGCTCTGCTTTGTGGGGGGCAAGCCCCCCATGCCCCCCGCGAGCCGAGATGCGCTCGACTACGGGCGCGTGGCCGGATTCGTCGGGAGTACCCTCCGAATCCGGCCCTGGGCTCGGGGCCCGGGCGACCTTGAATTCTGCGGCTCCGGGAGCAGCCGCGGCGCCCGCTGCGAGCCCTCGCGGGCGGCGCTCCCGGGGTATGAACTACGGACTCCTAGCCAAACGCCAGCCGCAGGTCATCTCCGACCGCGAGCAACGCACCCTCCGGCACCTCCTCCCATCGATCCTCGTCGCCGATTCGCTCGCTGGCCACCAGCAGGTGGTTCAACCGGTCCCCAGGACGCTCGGGCAGCAGGCAGATCCTGTCCGGCCAGGCGCACGTCGCAGCGTCCCGACACGACCACTTCTGCGTCGCCATGTAGAGCTCTCGCCCGTAGCGTTGCGCGACGAACAGGTGCCCGTCTGTCAGCAAGAAGTTGATGACCGGCGAAGGACACCCGGCCACGCGGGCGCGGTCCAGCAGGCGATTTCGGGCGTCTTTGAGGACCGGCAGGACCTCCATGGCGGTCGGTGTGCGCGTAAGATCCACTCCAGCGGCGACAAGTTGGGCGAGGAGCCAATGGAACAGGGTCTCGGTGTCTGTCGTTCCGAGGATGTTGTCGCGCAACGCGGGCGGCAGCTCGGCGAGCATGGCGCCGCGCAGGTTCTCGAACCCGAACAGGGTGCCGTTGTGCGCGAACACCCAGCGGGAGCAGCGGAAAGGGTGGGTGTTGTTCGGGTGGGTGCTCCCGACGGTCGCGCGCCGGACGTGGGCGATGAGCGTGTTGGAGGCGAGGTGAGCGCTCGCGCGTCGGAAACTCTCGGAGTCGCTTGCGCCCAGCTCACTCTTCACGACCCAGGCCTGACCGCCTTGGAACCAGGCGATCCCCCAGCCATCGGGGTGCGACTTCGCCTGCTCGGAGAGCGCGTTCTCAGCTTCGACGAGCGAGCGGTGCGCGCGGGAGAGGACGGCGCTCTTGAAGCCGAAGAGGCGGCACATGGGCCCGACCCCTATGGCTCCAAGGCGTAAAGTGCCACAGGTCCCCAACGCTTCACCGGTCGCAGCTTACCCGTGGTGACCCAATCCTTCCATTGTTTGCGCAATCGCTCCGTTCGACCAGGGCTCAGCCGCGTGGTTGCGTCCCAATCCGCGCTGGCGCCCGTGAGCCAGAACCGCTCGTTGACCAGCAGGTGTGTCACGTCGTCGGGGAGCCGGTTTTCGTCCAAGGCAACTTCGAGCCTCCAGCCTTCGAACACTGCGTCCAGCTTGTACGGCCGAGGAAACCCAACGGTAAATGCTCGCATCCAGACCAACCACACCCGGCTGCCTTCTGGCAGCAGCCCGCCGAGCTCCCGGTACACGGGCGCCGACTCGGGCATGAGCAGATCCTCCAACTGCTCCGTGCGCATCGCACCCGTCCAGCGATCGACGGTGCGCTCCGCGCGCCAAGCGGCGACGGTGGGACCGGCGCCCCACCCGGCCGCCGCCAGCCAGCACACGGCCACCCACGCTGGCCGGTGGAGGCGTAGGCCCAACCCCACGCACAGCAGCGCCGCAGCCGGAAGCCAGAACCGCACTTGCTGGACGGTCACCCCCCACCAGATGGTGAACCCGAGGACGCCGAACAGGAGCCGCCTGTCGGCCCGAAACAGCCCTACCGCCCCGAGCATGAGCAACGGGCCTACGGAGCCTTGGAAACCGCCATGCATGTCCCGGGTCGTGAACAAGCGCGGGACGAGCAGGATCCAGTCGATGACGGTCCGACCCGCGCCGTAATTGTCGAGGGTGACCCCGTAGGCCCACGCCCGGGTGCTGTCCCAACCCTGACCGCCAAGGACATCCCAGCCCAGCGGAAACACCGGATTGCCGCGCTCCAAGACATTGCGCAGGTAGAAGGGGCTCCCCAGCGCCGCCAGGGGGAGGAGGGCCCG
>CANKNP010000123.1 GCA_947483545.1 Deltaproteobacteria bacterium
CGACGGACGGCATCTCCGGGACCACGTGGCGTTCGGAGTAGGCCCCGGGCACGTGTACATCGGGGCGGGCGAGCCCTACACGTCCGACTCCAGCGCTGGCCCGGTGACGCGACCAGGTCCGCGGGAGCTCTGGTGTGAAGGCCTACCTCTGTCGGCGGTCCTCTGGTTCAAGGTTGTGGCTTCCGTTCCAGAGCCGCTCGTGCCGTACTTCCAGGCCCGGATGGGCGGCGGGCCCGAATATCCGCTCGGATGATCGAGGCACCGGGCGTGCGCGCCTCCCCCCGGATGAGGCCCAATGCCGGTCACTTAGCGAAGCCCTTGCCGCCACTGGAACTGCGTAAATTCGACGCCGCAAGTTCCCGGCCGAGCAGGCGGTCTGGCTCGTGCTCGGAATGGCGCTTTTCCGTGATCGCTCCATCAACGACGTGGTAGCTTCTCACCGCCGCGGCCGCCCGCCCTTCGCCGCACACGCCTTCGCCTGCGCCGCAAGCACCAGTTCGTGGGTGCCCTCGTCCGCGTCCCACGAGAACCCCGGCAGCGTCCCACAGGCCGTCGGGTCCCGGGCGACGCGGAAGGCGGTCGCGGCGGAGACCTCGACACGGGCGGCACCGCGGCAATCGGGATCCGCGCAGTCGGCGCTACCGACGGGCAAGCCAAGCCGGATCCGATTGCGTTGGTAATGCCGCCAGAACAGGAGCCTCGGGCGCTCGTGGCTTTCGCGAACATGCGTCTCGATAGCTGCGTACTGCTCGGTGACCTCCACCACCGGCAGCGCGACGAGGGCGCCGGCCAGACTGCCAAGGATGTGGTCCTGACACTCGGCGTCGAAGGCTGAACGGCCGCAGGCGTCCAAGGCGCCGGCGTAGTCCCCGGAGCGGGCCTGGCGCTCGGCAGCTTCAAACCAGCATTCGTCGCGCCAGGGAGCGCTCTCAACCTCCCCGCAGCGCGCGAACCATCCCGTTCGGGCGGCGACCGCGGACTGGCAATCGCTGCGCAGCGGTGCGGTCGAGAGTTCAGCGCAGATCGCCCATCCCGTCGGCCCGTCGTTCGCCTGCAACGCGCGCAGGTAGATCTGGGCGCTTGGCTCTGCGGCGCAAGCGATCCAGAAGAGGAGGGTCACGGGCTGAGCTATCTCCTGCTCGGTGTCCCGGAGACCAGCGAGGGTGCTACCTTCCCGCCATGCTCCTCGTCGCGCTGCGGCTCAGCCAGGCAGCTCTGGCCGCGCCGGAGGTGCTCGTCGCCGAGCTGGCGACGCCCCTCGACCGCGACGATCCGCTGCCTTCTTGGATCGTCGCCGAGGGCTGCACCGTTCAAGCGCGGGCGAGGATGGCGCTCCAGCTTCATTGCCCCGCGCGCCCGGGACCACGCCCGGAGGTCTCGCATCTTCGCGCGCCGGCCTACGCAAGCGCCAAGGGGCTGGTCACGAGCGAGGGGCATGGCATGACGGTCCCGACATCCTGGGCGGAGGCCGGCATCACAGGAGCACGTGTACACATCGGCATCCTGGACGTAGGGTTCTCCGGCTACGAGGATCTCCTGGGCACCGAGCTGCCCGACGACGTGGCCACGGACTTCACCCACGGGAGCCCCGAAGGGAGCACGCACGGCGCGGCTGTCGCCGAGGTGATCCACGACTTCGCGCCCGACGCCACGCTCCACCTGGTCTCGTTCTCGACCGACGTGGAGTTCGCCGCGGGGGTGGAGACCCTCGTTGCGGAGGGGGTGGACGTGATCAACGGCAGCATCGGGTTCGACAACGTCTGGCCGGCCGACGGCACCTCGATCGCGAGCCAGGCGGTGGACGGCGCGCGCGATGCGGGCGTGATCTACGTCGCCGCAGCGGGCAACGAGAACGACAAGTACGTGATCGGGTCCGTAAGCCCAGGCCTGAATGGCCTTGTGCTTTTGAACAGCGCGCCGTTTCAAACGGTCTGGACCCGCAGCGGCCAAGCGTACGTCAGCCTGCGGTGGAGCGAGCCGTTCGGGGCGGCGGGCACGGATCTGAACCTGCACCTGGTGGACGGCGACGGGGCGGTCTGCGCCAGCTCGGTCCGGGCCCAACCTGGGAACGGCGATCCCTACGAGGAGATCTCGACGATCGACTGCGAAGGAGCGTCGGTTCGCACGGTGCTGACCGGAGGCCCCACCCCGTTGCTCGATGGACTGACGGCTTGGCTCTACAGCCCCTATGGCGTCGCCGATCCGACGGGGTCCAACAACCTGACGCTGCCCGGCGACGCCGATGGCGCCTTCACCGTCGGGGCCTACACCGTAGACGGAGAGGTGCCCGAGTGGTCGAGCCGCGGACCGACGGACGATGGTCGCCAGAAGCCCGACGTGGTCGGCCCCACCGGGGTCTCCACGGTCACGTTCGGGGCCGAGGGCTTCGACGGCACCAGCGCCTCGGCGCCCCACGGCGCGGGCCTCGCAGCGCTCTGGCTCGACGCCACCCACCTGTGGTTCGAGCCAGAGCGATTCCGAACCTGGGCCACCGATGGCGCCATCGATCTCGACGTGGTCGGCGTGGATGCGGCGTCGGGGGCCGGCGCGCTCTACGCCGGGGACGTGCCGGACCGCCACTGCGGCTGTGGGTCGAGATCCAGGAACAGCCCGTTCGTCTGGATCCTGGGCCTCATCGCGGCCCGCCGCGTGAGACGAACGGAGGCCCGCCAAAACTCTCATGAGGCAACCAGGCGCGCCAGACCGGCCGCGGCCACAGTGAAAACGAGCCCGTGAATGTGGGCGTTCTTCGGGCTAAGGGCCCGTGTGCCCCACGCGCGAACGCGGGGGGCGGGAGAATCTGCGACATGTTCCTGTGGCTGCTCGGCTGCACCGATCCCCTCGTGGAGGGGTATTTCCTGGTGGTCTCCGGCCAAGTTGTGGACGAGGCGGCCGACGGCATCGGCGGGGCCACCGTGCGGCTCGGCACCGGCGACCCCGCGGAGGTCGTCGCGATCACGCAAGCCGACGCCGATGGCGAGTGGTCCATCCCTCTGGTGGGCACCGAGTTGCTTGGAAACGAGCTGCGCGCGCTCTACGACGCGCCGGGGATGACCCAGGCCAGCGCCCGCTACAGCGTGAACCTGCGCAGCCCGACCGTGACGGGCCTCGATCCCGGGCCCTGGCAGACCTGGCAGGCAGCCGAGCGGCGTTTGCCATCCATGGCGCTCGCTGAAGACGTCGAGGTCGGGCGGGCGGACGCGACCGTGGTGGACGCCCTCGGCGAGCCAGTGATCGGCGCGCTCGTCGAGCTGCGGCGAGGCTGGAACGCCGCCGCGTCGGATCCCGTTCTGATCGTGGCGACAACCGACGAGGATGGCCGCTTCGCGTTGGCCGACGCCCCCGGCTGGTGGACCGTGAGCGTGCCTGCGGGCGCGAGCTGGGGCGCGTCCCGGTTCGGCCTCTACGCCCGGGTTGCAGGGGAGCCGGAGGGCACGATCGGGGTGGTCCCAGGGCTGACCCCAGGCTGGCTGACGCTGTCCTTGACGTGGGGCTCCCACCCGCTGGATCTGGACCTGCACCTGACGTCGCCGTTGCGGGGTGGCCAGAACGGGCAAGACGGCACGGGGGACTTTCACGTCTGGTCGCAGAACCCCCGGCATCCGGAGAACGACATCGCCGAGGCCGAGGTCGAGCTCACGCGGATGGACGACGACGGCGGCGGGCCCGAGATCATCGAGGTGGTCGAGCCCCCGGACGAAGGCGAAACGCGCGTGAGCGTGATGGACAACGACAACGTGTCGGACGGCGCCTCGACCCAGTTGACGCGCAGCGGCGCGCAAGTCCAAGTCTGGCTGGTGGACCAGGAGCCGGCGTACTTCACGATATCGCCGGGCGAAGTGGCGACGATGTGGAGGCCGGTCGAGATCGAGACGGACGTGACCTACGCGGTGGAGGGGTACAGCACGGGGGTGGATCCGACGGATGGGTCGGCGTTTTGAGCGAGCGACGGTGGTGGGGTGCGGGCGGGCTCCATTCCCGAGCGGCGGCGCCCACATCGCGGTGAACCGCCCGTGGCGCCAGATGCCCGACGCGGTCCGGCCGCGCGTTCATCATCGACGGGAGGCGTAGGCTAACCGATACTCCAAATACTCTAAAGATCAGTCCGCAACGTGGCGATCGAGCCCTCGCCGCGATAGCCGCGGCCCCCTCCGAGTAGCAGATTCATGGAGCTCTATCCCGAGCGGTTGGTGACCGATCTGGAGCGCCTTCCAGGCGCGAATCACAGCTACTTGAAGCAGGTCTGCTCGCCCGATGCCGTGGTCTTGCGAGGCCGGCTTCAGCGGGCGGTCGCCCGCGGAAGTGAACTGCACCGGGACAGAGCGGTAGAGCTGCTCTCCTCGCTGGACAACCGCCGCTTCTTTCAGGGGTTCGCGGAGCTGTCGACCCTCGGGCTGCTTCGGCCGGCCGGGTGGACGCTGCAGCGCCTGCACGCCCCTGGGCCCCGGCTCGAAGTCCGCTCGCCCGCCGGAGCCGCCTGGGTGCTGGGCGTGCTGGCGTTCCTTCACCAGACCCGACCGGGCGGCGAGGCCTCAAGCCGGATGACGCTGCGAAACGGCCTGGGGCAAGTTCAGGGAAAACACCGGTTCAGCGTGCTCATTCGGCGTTGGTTGCCGCATGACTTCGACGCTGAGCCCGTCCGCAAGGCGATCGAGGCCTGGCTGGGGCAAGTGGCCCAGAACCGCTGGGAAGGGCGGTATGCCGCCTACGAGGACGAGCGCGTCGCGCTTGAGTTTTGCCTCACCGGCGAAAAGGTCCGCAAGGGCGAGCCGCTCGTCGCGCAGATCCTCGGGCCGTTCCTCGCGAACCGCACATTGGAGGCCATCGAGCCACGGATCGTGCGAGAGCTGGACCGTCACAACGCCTCTGCGCTGCGCGACACGCCGATGATCCTCACCTGCGTCGCGGACCAACCGTGGGCGTTGCCCCCCGGCTATGCGCGGGACTTCCTCTACGGTCGGCCCCGCGCGATGCTGGGCGGCAGCGCTGGCGAGACGGTCACGCTGTTCTCCCCCACCGGCTCTGTCGCCGTGTTTCGCGACCCCACGTACCGCAACGTCGGGGCCGTGCTCCTTGTGGACCGCAAGCCGAGCGAGCCGGGGGCGATCACCGTTCGGGCGTGGCTCAACCCTTGGGCCGACCGCCAACTCCAGGCGAGCGACCTCGGGATTCGATGCTTCGGCGAGGACAAGACCTTGTCGTCCACCCTGACCACCGAGTGGCACGAGCCCGTCCGGGCGTTGACCTGGCAGGGCACGACCGAGCGCGTGGAGCTCGGGTGAACCCGCACGCCCCACATCTCCAGCCCCGCGACATCGGCTGGATCGAGGTGGTCACCGGCTGCATGTTCTCCGGCAAGACGGAGGAGATGATCCGCCGCCTTCGACGGGCGCAGTACGCCCGCCAGAACGTCGTGGTGTTCAAGCCCGCCATCGACCAGCGCTACTCGCTGGATCGCGTGGATTCCCACTCGGGCCTGCACATCCCAAGCTACCGCGTGGACAAGGCCACCGACATCTTGGACCTCGTGGCCGACGCGCGCGTGGTCGGGATCGACGAGGGTCAGTTCCTGGGGATGGAGCTGGTGGGGGTGTGTGAGCAGTTGGCGAACGAGGGCCGGCGTGTGATCGTGGCCGGGCTCGATCAGGACTACATGGGTCGGCCCTTCGAGCCGATCCCCCAGCTGCTGGCCGTCGCAGAGTACATCACCAAGAACCTCGCTATTTGCGTCGTCTGCGGCAACCCTGCGGACCGCAGCCAGCGGGTGGTGAACCGGGACGTGCGGGTCCTGGTCGGCGAGGCGGACGCCTACGAGGCGCGGTGCCGCTTGCACTGGGATCCGCACAACTTCGACCCGGTGCAGGAGCCGTTGTTGTTGGGGAAGAACCTGGCAGAGCGGGGGTAGTTCAGCGCCGATACCCGGCATTGGGGTCAGAAAACCCCAATCTTCCCCGGCCAGCCGAGCCCCACGGTCACCGCGACACCCCCATCCAAGCGCAGCCAGCCGCCCAGGCTGACCTGGTTGAACCCCACGCGCGCCCCCACCCCCGGGTCGATCACCCCGCCGACCCAGGCGCCATCGGCGTCTGCTGCCCCGCTCCAGTGGATTTGCGGCCCGGCCTCCAGCACTGCCGTGAGCGATCCCCGTCCGAATCGTTGGCGCACCGTGACGTCCAATGAGGCGTGGGCCGCCCAATCCTCCTCGGGCGCCAACCCGAGCGCGGCGGTGACCACCAGGCGGTCCCGAACGCCGAGCCAGACCTGCCCCCCGCCCCACACGCTCTGCTCCGCCATGAGCGAGAGGCCAACGCCATAGCTCCCGCCCACCGCCGGCCCGACCACCCCCTCGGGTTCAACCCGCCCCATCAGCGCGAGCACGTTCCCCGCGGTGCTCACGAACGCCAGGTTGTCCGCCCGCAGCTTTCGAGAGACGACGCCGATCAGCCTGCCCTCCCCATCCACCAGCGGGCCGCCGGAATTTCCCGGGTTGAGCGCAGCGTCGGTCTGGATCAGGTGTCCACCGGACGCGGAGACCACCCCGTGGGACACGCTCCACTCCAACAGACCCGCGAGTTTTCCGCCGGCCAGCAGCCCAAAAGGGTGGCCGAGGCCCCAGGCTTCTTCGCCCTGCAGAGCCGGACCCTCGCGCACCTCCAAGGTCGGAAACGGTTCGCCTTCCACCTCGATCAACGCGAGATCATCGCCGGGGGAGCGCGCCACGACGCGCCCCCTGGCCTCGCGCCCATCCCGCCAACGCAACAGCGGCCGACCGCCGTCCGCCACGCAGTGGTAGGCGGTGACCAGGTACGCTCGCGGCCCGTCCGACACCCCTGCCCCCGCGCAGTAGGAAGCTCCCGTTTGCACGACCACGACGGCGTCCAACGACGCTTGGAGCACGACCCCGTCGATCACGGCCGGCCGGCCCGGCTCCGGATGACCCGGCCGAGCCGGCGCGAACCCTCGCGCACCCGGGTCGAGAACGGCGCAAGATCCGCCTTCATGCCGTCCAGTTGTCCCTGGATCGCGGCCTGGACGGCGGCGTCGAGGTCCTCGGCGGATCCGGTCGGGGCGATCGCGGGACCGAACCGATACCGAAGCGTCACGGGCAGCGGGAGATGCGGCATCGGGCCGACGCCCAGCCCCCAGGGAACGGACAGATGAACAGGCCAAATCTCCGAGCGGAATTGCTTGGGCATCCCCAATGCACGTGCGAACGACGCGCCCGAGGAGACAACATACAAGCTGTGCTGGGCGCCCACGTGAGAGACGGGGACGATGGGAACGCCGGCCTCCAGCGCGAGGCGCGCGTAGCCCTTTCTACCGGCAAAGTTCACCCTGAACTGGTCGGACGTGGGCCGCCAGGTGTCCTTGTCGCCCCCGGGGCAGACGAAAAGGTCCCGCCCCAAGTCGGTGAGCACCTGCCGCCCGCGCTCCCGACCCGCCCGAAGGACCCCAAGCTCGCCGAAAAACTTTGCGACCGGCGCCAGCGAAAAAACCATGTCATGCGCCAGCGCGTGCACGGTACGCTCGGCACCAAAATGCCGGATCCATGCGATCATCAACCCCCAGACATCCGGGATGGTGGTGCCACCGGAATGGTTGGAGACCAACAATACTGGCGGGGGCGGAAGGTTCTCCCAACCCTCGACGGTGAGCCCAAACCAACCGCGGTCCCCAAACAATCGTCCCACGCGCTCCGCGACCTCGACGACCCGCTCAGGGCGCACGAGCTCAGGCTGCATTCCCCAGGGCGCATTTACCTTGGCCCAGTCGGTCATCCCGTCTCCCGAAACCGGTGCCCGGCCCGCCAGCCCAACGCTTCGTCGGGAACCTCCAGCCCAAGCTCCGTGGCGCGGTCGGCGAGCGCCTCCAACAATCGGCCGATGCTCATCCGCAAGCTTGGATGGGCGAGCACATCGAGGGTGTCCTCCAGGCTGAACCACGCGACAGTCTCGATCCCCTCGGCCTCCGCGGGCTGAAACGCGACGACCGCCTCCGACAATTCCAACAGGTACAGGTGAATCGTCTTGAGCCGAGGGGAGCCGTCCGGCGTGGAGAACCCGTAGCGGACCGTGCCAAGGGACCGGCGGACCAACACCTCGGCTTGTACGCCCATCTCCTCCTGAACCTCACGCACGGCGGTGCGGTCGGGGGTCTCTCCCGCCTCGATCTTGCCCTTGGCGACCTCCCAGGTCGCGCCGTGGCGCCGAACCACCCGAATGAGCGCAATCCTCGGCCGTGCCCCCGACCAGTCCACCACGAACCCACCCGCGCTGGCCTGCTCCGCGAACCCCTCGCGGAGGTTCAGGACGTAGCGAACCGGCACCTCCTCCGCAGTGTACTGCCCCGAGCTCGTCGGCACGAACTGAACCCCATCTCGACGGGCGCGGCAGGCATCGACGAAGAGCACGGTCGGGTCCTCCCAAAGGCGATGCCCGAAATGCCAGGCCTGGGACTCGCCGCGGGCCAGCGGCAGGGGCGCACCCTGGCGACCCCGGATCGCCCCGGTGGCGACGTATTCGCCGACCATCCCCACGCTCGCGGGGTGGTAGAGCAGGTCCGGGCCGACGGCCGAAACCCCACTATTGCCGCCGCTCACCTGGATGTGACCTGGCAGCACTGCAAACCGGCTGCCCCCGTGGGCGTGGACCGCCTCGACGACGTCCTTCGGGGTCACCGGCCGGTGGATGGCGCGGGTGAGCGCCCTGGCCACCTCGTCGATCGAGAAGCAGCCCTCCGACTGCTCCGCCAAGCCAGCGGCGCCCGCACCGTGGCGAAGCAGCCATGTGATGGTGCGGGAGAGGCGGTAGGGATCGATGCCGGACACGAGAGAGCCGTCGTTGTCCAGAAGGTAACCGGATCACCGGGTCAGCTTCTTCCACCAGCCGTCCGGCTCATCGCCGTAGTACCGCATCAGCAAATTGCGAAAGCGATCCTGCTGCCGCATCTCCTCGAACGCGGGGTCGAGCCGGATGTCCTGCCGGAACTCGATGTTGTGCAGGGTGTCGAGCTTTCGCATCGATCGCAGCGATTTCTCCAGGTAGGTGTAGGCCTTGTCCTGCTTGCCCCAGGCGGCGTAGATCTTGGCCCGGTGCAGATCCGCGTAGGAATCCCCCGGGATGATGACCTCAAGCTGCTTCATCAGGTCGATGGCCTCCTCGAACCGCCCCTGGTGCGCCAGGCAGACGGCCAGGTTGTTCATCGCGTGGTCGTCGAGCGGCGAGAGCTCCAGCGCGATGCGGTAGTACTTCTCCTCGGTGACGTACTCCTGGCGCCGCTTGAAGGTAAGCGCCAGGTTGTTCCACCCCGCGGGATCCTCGGGGTACAACACTGTCATGCGGGTGTAGACCTTCTCGGCCTGGGCGTAGTCCATCGCGAGGTACTGGTAGTACGCCAGGATGTTCATGCCCTGCGCATCGTCGGGGTCGAGCTTCAAGATCCGGCGCGCGAGCTCAAGCTCGTCCTCAATCTCCTTGGCGTCCTTTCGGGCGTCCTCCGTGTCGTACCAGTCGTTCAGCCCCCAGCCTTCGGTCACGTGGACGGCCACAGGTTGATCTTCCTTGGCGGCCTCCTCCGGATCCGGCGCTGCATCCACCACAGTTCCATCATCCGGCTGTGGGGGCGTGACCTCGCTCGAGGGGTCCAGCTCCCCCGCGCCGGCGTCCGCCACCGGCTGGGAGTGCCGCGGCGGGGGGTCGGGATTGCCTGACGCGATGTGATCGCCCAGGTTCTTCCCGCCGCCCATCTGGGTCAGCGGGCCGCCGTGCCCGGGCTGCAAGTAGTAGCTGTCGAGGGGATCGGCCTGCTTTGGCCGGTTCGCCTCGCGTCGCGCCAGTACCCCCTGTTCCTCGCCCGCGTAGTCCCCGCGCAACAGCCGCTGCAGGTACTCCGGCGAAGGCTCCATCCCCTGACCACCGCCGCCTGCAAACGCGGCGATCAGCATCGCGAGGAGCGCCAATTGCAGGGGAATGACCGAGAACGCCAGCGCGAGCACGGGCACGACCATGTCCCCCTGCGCGCCCCGCCAGCGCGGCAGCCAGAAGCGGCGCACGATCCGCCCCTCGACGCGGACACCCCGCTCCACCAGCTCAGACGAGCGATCGATGGTGACGACAGCGCGCTGATCTCCCGCTTTCAGGACGTACCCGTTGCCGCCGTCGCGGGCGTAGGAGAGCGGGAATGGCAGCCCCTGCACCTTGCCATCGCCCTCGACCCAGAGCTGCAACGGACGGTCCGCCAAGCGAACCAACAAGGACAGCCGTGCCACGCCACCGACCGCACGGATCGGCGCCTCGTCGTCGCGCCAGACAGCGTCTGCGGGTTCCGCCTGGGGATCGGCGGGGTCGGCGTGGGGATCGCTCACGTGGAGAGCATAGCCACGGGGGCGCCGATTGGCGCGCTGGTCTGATCCACGGTCACCTCGCCGCGTGCGCGTCCCGGACCGCCTCTCCGGCCAGGTTGACCAGCGCCACCGTGAGGAAAATCGCCAAACCAGGCGCGAGGATCTGCACCCAGTCGCCGGCGGCCGTGCCGAGCGAGAGCATCTGGCCCCAGCTCGGCGACGACGGGTCGCCCAGCCCGAGAAAGCCCAGCGTGCTCTCCATCATGATGGCGTTCGCAACCCCAAAGGTGGCAGACACAAACACGGGCCCGATCGCGTTGGGAAGCACCTCCTGCAGCAGGATCACGTGCTGGGGGAACCCGGCCGCGCGTGCCGCCGCGACGAAATCCAGCGCTCGGAGCCGGAGCACCTCGGCGCGCACCAACCTCGCCGGCCCCGTCCAGCTCACGGCGGCGATGATGCCGATGGCGTGAAATACGCTCCGCTGCTCGATGAACGCCGCCGCTGCGAGCACCAGGAGCAGGGCCGGGACGCACATCACGACCTCGATCACCGCCTGGGTCAACAGGTCTACCCATCCGCCAAAGTAGCCAGCAACGGTGCCCACCACCGCGCCGATCGTAGCGAACAGCGCCGCTGCGACCAGACCAATCAAGAGCGAGACCCGGGCGCCGAACAACAGCCGCGTGAAGATGTCGCGGCCCTGGTTGTCGGTCCCCAGCAGGTGAACCACCGACGCGCTCTCCAGGTTCTGGGAGAGGATCCCGTCCCTCGCGGACCAGGGGACGGGGGGGAAGACCGAGAAGCTGTGCGGCAGCTCTGTCCAGTCCACATAGGTCCGCGAGCTCGGGAAAACCACGAGCCCGAGGACCACCAGACCCCAGACCAACGCTGCGGCGCCGACCAGCCGGCTCCCAAGGCGTGGGAACCGACGCGACCCGGCCCACGCGCCGAGGGCGAGCGGGAGCCCCGGGAGGAGGAGGGTGTTGAAGCAGACATCGACGCTGCCGTAGAAGTTGCGATCGAACAAGCTCTCGAGCCAGGGGCTGGCCCAACCGGCGTCGTCGCACCACAGCAAAGGCTGGTTGGACGCGATGAGGGGGGCGAACACGGCCAGAGCGCCGAGCATCCAGACGCCCGCGGCGACAAGATCCACGCTCCGCCACCGGTGAAAACGACGGGCGCACCGGAGGCGCGGAAGAGAGCGTGGTTCACTCAAGGGAGATCCGCGGGTCGGCGCTGGCATAGGCGAGATCGGCAAGGAATACGCCGAGCAGCGTGAGCGCGCTGGAGAACAGGAGCGCGCCCATGACCGCGTTGTAGTCGCGATTGAAGATCGCCTCAAAGAGGTACCGACCCATGCCCGGCAGGTTGAAGACCGTCTCGATCACCACGCTACCGGCCACCAAGCTCGCGAGGTTGCCCCCGAGCACTGTCAAGATGGGCAGGAGGCCGTTCCGCGCTGCGTGCGAAATCAAGACGACACCCTCCTCCAGCCCTTTGGCCCGGGCCGTCCGGACGTAGTCGGACTGGATCACGTCGAGCACGCCGACACGGGCGAACCGCGACAGCGACGCGAGGATCGCCGTCGTGTACGTGGTGACCGGCAAGATCAAGTGCCAGGCGACGTCGCCGAGCCGCTGGAGTGCTGTGTAGTCCGAGCTCTCCGGCGTGGTGAGCCCGCCGCTTGGGAAGACCCGACCCGCGCCGGTCGAGAGCAGCTGCAGGAGCGTGGTCCCGGTGAAAAACGTCGGGAGCGAAAACAGCGCGAAGAGCAGCAGGGTCAGCGTGGCATCGGCACGCGAGCCCCGTCGCGCGGCACCATACACCCCGAGCGGGACCGCGAGCAGCCAGGCAAGGGTGATCGACGTACCGGCCAACAACGCTGAACAGGGCAATCGGCTGAGGATGGAGGTCAGCACGGGCTGCCCGGTGAGGGTAGAGTCGCCGAAGTCGAGGCGGGCCAGCCTCTTGAGGTAGAACGCAAAGCGGGTCTCGCACATCGATTGGCGGAGCACGCCAGCAGCAGCGTCCCTCGGCGGCGCCCCCGCGAGCACCTTGCGCCTTCTTTCAGCGTCCAAAACCACGGGGTCCTCCGCAAGCCCCGCTTCGCCGATCCGCGCGCTCGGCGAACCTCGCTCGCGGCTCGGCGGTCTCTTTGCACCGTTCCTACCGGTGGAATGCGACGGTCCGTCGAAGACGCCGGGCCCACCGCCTTCCACCTGGAACGGTGCGGTTAGGGGCCAGCCCGGCTCCAAGTCAAGCACTTCCCCGGACTTAGGACGGTGCTGTTTATCCAGCGCCCAGGCCCGCCCCGCGACGCTCACGATCTCCGTCAACGCTGGCAGGATCTCGACCCCGTAATCGTCGAGTTTCTCCCGCGAGGCGGCTCGCAACGCAGGGTCGTCCCCGTTCGCCTCCGTCAGCCAGCGTCGAACGTCCGTGGTGGTCGTGCGCCAGCGCAGGTTGACGAGGACGGGGAGGTCGAGGTGGTACTGCCGGCGAAAGTTCGCCCAAGCCACATTTCCGGTCGCTCCCACCGTCTCCGAATCGTCCAGGGCGGGCGCCCCGACAAGGTTCACCCCGCAGAAAAGCAGCAAGGTGACGAAGAACAGCTTTACCGGGAGTAGGAGCAGGCGACTCAGGATGTAGCGGGTCATGGGCTAGTGTCCTGACCGTGAAGTTTGTCGCCATTCCCCGCAGGGGCGAGTTCCTCCCCTTCTCCCTCCGGGAGAAGGTGGCGCCGTAGTCGGCGCCGGATGAGGGCTCCCCGGCGATATTGAACAGCCCTCA
>CANKNP010000124.1 GCA_947483545.1 Deltaproteobacteria bacterium
AAGAGCATTGGCAAGGGGGGGAGGCATCCCTCTGGTTTCTTCCGCAGCTCGCCGCCTACGGCGGGCTTTTTCGTGTGGTCGAGTCCACGGCTGCGGCGACCTACTCCGGCGGCGGCTACAAGCTGCACGGTGGGGTGAAGGGGGCCGTGCAGGTCACCCGCAACGCGGGGGTCGCCGGCTGGATCTCGGTCGCCCACACGGCGACGCAGACCACAGGGGGCACCGTTGCCGAAGCCGAGGTGGAGGAGGTCGCGACCTCTTCGGATCAGGCGCAACGCAATCAGTTCGAGGTGGGCGCCGTCGCGCATTTGGGCGAGCCCTCGGGCGGCTTTGATGGCTGGGTTGGCGTAGAGGCGATGCCCTACAGCGTGGACTACACGCAGGTGGTGCAGGGGGGCGTCCGGGTGACGCTCAGGCCGATCGTGCCTGTGTCAGCCGTGGCGGGGATCCGGATGGTGTCGGACCCGTTGGGCGGTCCCTGGGCGGACCGCGGTCGCGTGAGCATCGGCCTCACCGGCGAGGTCGGCTACCGCATCGGCGTGACGGGCTGGCTCACGGCGTCGATGTAGGCGGGCGGGGGTGGCACCGGGACTGGCTCTTCTCCTCCGGGCGTTGAATTGGGTCCCTGAGCCTGAGCGCTTCGAGTCGGTCGTGCAGACCGCGCCGACAACGCCGCACGATCCGGCGGCCCCGTTGACCGTCGCGACCTGGAACCTGCAATACGCCGGGACCCGGCGCCACCACTACTTCTATGACGGCGGGCCGGACACCTTCCCAGACCCGCAGAACGTTCAGGAGGCGCTGCTCGCCATCCGCGAGGTGTTGGCCAGCCTTGTCGCGGACGGGCTGGACATCGCCCTCCTCCAGGAGATCGATCGCGACAGTGACCGCACCGCCCGTGTCGATGAGCTCGCGACGATCGCGCTGGGCTGGCCCACCTACGTCTCCAGCAGCTACCACAAGTCGTGCTTCGTCCCGCATCCGTCCCCCCCCCGCCGCCCCCTCGGCCGTGTCGATATGCACCAGGCGATCCTCGCCCGCTGCGCGTTGGGCCCTGCCCGGCGGCTTGCGCTCCCCGGGCTCGCCGAATCGCCGCTCCGGCAGTCGTTCAACTTGCATCGTGCGATCCTCTCGAGCCGGGTTCCCCTGCTTGGTGGCGGTCATCTCCACGTCGCGGTCACCCACCTGTCGGCGTTCTCCCGCGGCGATGGCACCATGCGCCGTCAGGTCGCCGCGCTGCGCGCCTGGATGGAAGCGTGCGGCGACGAGCCCTTCGTCCTCGGCGGGGACCTGAACCTCCTCCCCCCCGGCGACGATCCTGCGCGCCTTGGCCCCGACGCCGGGGAGTACGTCGAGGACGTGCTGAGCGAGCTCGCCCCCCTCGCGCAGCGCATCCCCTCGGCCCGCGAGCACACCTACCTTCCACCGTTCAAGGACCTCCCGGATCGGGCGCTCGACCACTTCTTCGTCAGCCCCGACATCCGGATTCTGCGCCACCGCGTGGTCCCGGTTGCGGCCTGGCTGTCGGACCACTGGCCGCTGCTCACCACCCTGCAACTCCCCAAATGACCCCCCGAGGTCACCGATTCTTGAGGCTGACCGCCGCCCGGAGGTAGACGATCGCGGCCTTCCGTGCCATGTAGTACCCACTCGGAGATCCCATGAAGGTTTCGCTCATCAGCCCCTACCCGGACATCACCAACTACGGCCTGCGGTCGATCTCGGCGACGTTGCGCCAGGCGGGCCATCAGACCCAGGTGATCTGCATGCCCGACTTCGCGGGCGACGGCGAGAGCGTCCACATCCGGATGTCCGAGGAGCGCTACAGCCCCCAGGTCATCGATGAGATGCTGGAGCTCGTGAAGGACTCCCAGCTCGTCGGCATCACGCTGATGACGCACTACTACGACTCCTCTCGCCAGTTGACCAAGGCGATCCAGGAAAAGTTGGGCATCCCCGTGGTCTGGGGCGGGTTCCACCCCTCCGTGCGCCCCGACGAGTGCGCGAAGCAGGCTGAGTACGTGGCGATCGGCGATGCCGAGGACCTCATGCTCGATCTCTGCAATCGCCTCGAGAACGGCGACAAGAACAACCTGCACGGCATCAAGTCCCTCGTCTGGCGCAAGGGGCAGGACGTCATCCGGAACGCCCCGGGCTCGCTTGAGCAGGAGTTGGATCGCTACCCCGTGCCGGACTTCTCGCGCGACGATCACCACATCCTCTTCGAAGGGCAGATCCTCCCGGTCACGAAGGATCTGTTGCGCCGCTACCTGCACAATGGCACGGTGAGCCGCATGTTCGGCCGCACCGGCTACCAGACCATGACCGGTCGCGGTTGCCCCCACGCCTGCACCTACTGCGGCAACAGCTTCTACCGCGACCTGTACAAGCGCCAGCGGTACGTCCGCTTCCGGTCCACCGCGCACGTCATCGGCGAGCTCGAGGACATCAAGCGCGAGTACCCGTTCATCAACTTCGTCTGGTTTTCCGACGACAGCTTCTTCGGCCGCCCGCTGCCAGACTTGCTGGACTTCGCGCACCAGTACAAGACGAAGATCGGCGACCCCTTCTACCTGCTGGGCTCGCCAGGCACGATCACCGAAGAGAAGTACGAGGCGCTCGTCGACGCGGGGTTGATGTCCATCCAGATGGGTGTCGAGCACGGCTCCAAGCGTATGCAGAAGATCTTCAAGCGCTCGACGATGGGCAACGACAAGATCATCAAGTCTGCCGAGATCATCACGAAGTACGCGGATCGCACCGCGCCTCCGCAGTACGACATCATCTACGATCTGGCGTACGAGACGATCGAGGACAAGCTCGACACCCTGCGGTTGATCTCGGATCTGCCGAAGCCCTATCGCCTCCAGGTGTTCTCGGTCATCTACTACCCGGGCACCTCGCTCCACACCCTGGCGGCGCGGGACGGCCTCGTGAACGATGAGAAGGCCGAGATCTACGACCGCATGTTCTTCGAGCGGCACGACAGCTACACCAACACGCTGCTGTTCCTTGCCCGGTCCGGTCGGTTCCCTCATCCGTTGCTCAAGGTGCTCATCGATCGTCGCGTCGTGGACGTGATGACCAGCGACTACATGGCGCCGGCGGGCAACGTTGCCAAGGCTGCGATTCACTCCCTCCGGCAGGCGCTTCGGAGCCCGGCCGTGGAGCGTGCGAAGGCGATGGGCACCTACAAGGCCCGTTTGACCGGCATGACCGGCGCGGACGCCGGTGCGGCAGCTCCTGTGGCGGGCGCGACGTTCTAGTTCGGCGCCCCCGATGGGGGCGCCTCGTCAGCGTCGGAGGGTGTGATCGGACGATCCATCGTGGTGGTTCCCACCCGGAACGAGGTGGAGAACGTGCAGGTCCTGGTTCGGGCCCTGCGGGAGCGTGAGCTTCGCGTGCTCATCGTGGACGATGCGTCCCCGGATGGCACGGCTGAGGCTGCCCGTGACGCCGGGGCGGAGGTGCTTGTGCGTGAGGGTGCGCGGGGCTTGGGGCCCGCGTACCGGGATGGGTTCGCTTGGGCGCTCGCGGGGGGCTTTGAGTCGATCGTGCAGATGGACGCGGACTTGTCGCACGACCCAGCGGACGTCCCGCGGCTGATCGCGGCACGGGCGGACCTGGTGCTCGGGTCTCGCTACGTGGAGGGGGGAGGGACCGTGAACTGGGGTCTTGGCAGACGGGTTCTCTCGCGTTGCGGGAGCATTTACGCGAGGGCATGGACCGGGGTGCGGTACCGAGACTTGACGGGCGGCTTCAAGTGCTGGCAGGCGGACCTGCTCGGCAGGGTGCTCGCGCCTGGGCCGGGGCGACGGGCGCCGTCGAGCGACGGTTACTCGTTCCAGGTCGAGACCACGCTCGCCGCGCATCGGCTGGGCGCCCGGATCGTCGAGATCCCGATCGTGTTCACCGAACGTCGCGAGGGCCGCTCGAAGATGTCGCTCGCCATCGCCGTCGAAGCCGCGAGAAGGATCCCCGGCTTCTGACCGCCGCCGTCCCTTGCGGCATGGCACAATTCTGAGCCCCTCAGATTTGTTACATCGATGCAGCGGTCACGGGCTACGGGTCACGGGCTACGGGCTACGGGGGGCCGGCGCAGCGGGCGTCCCTGCCGACACGGCCGGCCTCCCGGCGGGCCTGGGGCGCGGGAAACGTTGTCCCCCGCGTACTCGCGGGCCAACGCCGCCAGACGGATCCCCGGATTCTGACCGCCGCCGGCCGTTGCGGCATGGCACAATTATGAGCCCCTCAGTTATGTTACATCCCGAACCGGAGCCGGGCGGCTTGGTCCCGTCCCCTGGGGTCCGCCCTGGCCGTGAAACGCCGCTTCATATTGGTAAGATCCGGATGTTCAGAACGTGTCCCGCGTCACGAGGTTGACCCGGGTGTAGCCCGCGCCCTGGGCACCGCGGGGGTAGGCGCCTTCGGGCGCCGGAGGGGGGCCGGCTCAGCCGGCCCCTCAGAAAACTGCCCCCAAGAACAAAGCCGCCGACCGGTGTTTATTCCGGTCGGCGGCTGGTTTGCCAAGGTGTGGAGCTGTGGGGAATCGAACCCCAGACCCCCAGAATGCCATTCTGATGCTCTACCAACTGAGCTACAACCCCAAGGCGCCGCTATCCTAACGGGGAGCCGAAAGGTGTGCAAGGTGGTTCGGGCGGGCCGCCTCGCAGGTTTCAACGTCCCCGCCGCCCGCCGGGGTGCAGCGGCGTGTCACGGCCCGGTTCGGAGCGGCGGAGCGCGGGTCCAAGCCGCCCTCGCCTTGCCGATTCTCCCGCCCCGCGAGGGCGCGGGCCAGGCGCATCGGCCAGTGTTGGCCAAGAACGCCCGCATCCGCGGGCTTGTGTTCGCGTCGTTTCGGCCGGGTCCGGCGCTACCGCACCGTTCCCGCCCGAGACGCAAACACGGGAGCCAGGTTTGAAGGCGCGCACTTCGTGGCGCCTTCAATTCTGGCTCCCGCTGGCTTGTACACCTTTCGTTTCCCCCCTTCACGATTCGTCACGGCCGTAAAGTATAGACCGCATCGGGCGTATCAAGTACGAGCACAACGACGGCCCGCCCCGAAAGGAAGGCCCATCCCGGCGTGCTCGGAGGCCCCAATGACCCAGAACCCCGCGCCGCTCGCTCCTCTTCCGTTCTCCCTCGTTCATGCTGGGGAGTGGACCGAGGACGACCTCAAGCAGGTCGCCCGCGAGCGCCCCGCACAGGCCTACGATCTCGTCGCCCGGCGGTTCGCGGACAAGCTCACCGTGCATGCGGTGTACATTCTTCGGGACCGGGAGGAGGCGCATGATGTCGTGCAGGAGGTGTTCATCAAGGCGATGCGCGAGCCCCGCTTCTTCGAGGCGGACTTCAAGATCCAGGCCTGGTTGTACCGCGTCACACGGAACCTGTGTTTCAACCTTGTGCGGGACCGTCGTCGCCGGGACGTCCTGCTCCAGGGCCAGCGTCGCAGCGAGGCGGGCGCCGACGACCCGCTCCAGAGCGTGTTCGCGGGGGAGCGGCAGCGGGAGATGCTCGCCGCCGTGGCGCTCCTGAGCGAGGACCACCGCGACATCCTGATGTTGCGGTATTACGAGGATCTGTCGTACGCGGAGATCGCGGATCGGCTGGACATTCGCCTCGGAACGGTGATGAGCCGGCTCTCCCGAGCCCGGGACCGCCTGGTCGCTGCGGTGGGCGGGGATGCGGCAATGCTGGCGGCCAGTTAGAGCACGCAGGACCCAGCGCTGGTGCAGCGGGGTTGACTGCCGCCCCGAAGGAGTACGCCCCCGCGTGTCGACCACCCCCGCCGAGAAAGTCGCAGCAGCCGTGCAGGGCGGCACGGGCGCCGTCTATCCGTCGCCGCTGGCGCTCCTGTTGGAGTGCCTCGATGAGGGACGCACCGGCCGACTCATGGTGTCGGATGCGGGGCTCGGGGTCGTCGAGATCCACGTGATGGCGGGTGAGGTGCTCGCCGCCCACGCCGCGGATGACGACGTGCGGCTGCTCGTCTGCCTGAGCGCCTCCGGCTTGCTCCCTGCGGAGCAGCTCGATGCGCTGGCCGAGGCCACCACGGCGGCGGGCGAGTTCATCGACGCGCTCTATGGTGCCCTCGACGAAGGCCTCGTCCAGGACCTGCTCTTCGAGCGCTTCCGCGAGAACTTGTTCGCATTCCTCGGAGCCACCCGCGGCATCGAGTTTGAACAGACGGACGCGGTTTTTGTCTCCAACATCCAGATCGGCCATGATTCGCGGTTCATGATCGAGGAGCTTGGGGCGCTGCGGGACCGAACCGCCCCGGTGCTCTCGTCGCGGTTGACCCTGCTTCCGGGGACCGGCACGGGCGGTAACCCCGATCAGCTGCGGGTCCTCGAGCTGTGCAAGAACGGAGTGACGGTGCAGGAGCTGCTGCGCCGATCGGGACGTGAGCCGAACCGGGTGCTGCAGGCGGTGGCTGACCTGCGCGACCTGGGGGTGTTGACATGGGACACGGAGGGGCCCGCCTCGGCCGAGACCCTGCCCCCCATGCGGTCTCCCTTGGCGGGGCCGCTGGAGCTTCCCCTCGACGATGACCACACCGACGAATTGCAGAGCGAGCGTGACGCCGCAGCAGAGGCCTCGCCGGGTAGCACGCCCGATGAAGAGTCGGCTTACCTCGATGCGTTCGGGGACTACGACACGCAGCGGGGGGATGGCAGCTTTTCCGGCGTTCGGGACCGCGTGGACTTGGAGGGTGGCCAGACGGAGGAGCTGCCCGAGGCCGCGATCGGCCGTCCCTCCAAGATCGTGGACATGCCGGAGGCCGACGCCGCCGCCGTCGCGGGTGCCGTGTCGATGAACTTCGCCGGCCCTCGCCTCGCGGACGACGATGCGCGGAGCAAGCTTGAGGTGGTGAACGGGGTGCTGGAGGCTGTGCGCAGCGCGATCGACTACATCAACGGGGGCAGCGGTCAGGCGCGGGTGCAGCTCCTGGTCGATGGCTCGTCCGGTCCCTTCGCGGCGTTGTTTAGCGGGGTGGAGCTGCGCACAGATGGGCGGCTCCCTGTGGATCAGGTGCTGAAGAACCTCCGCAAGCGCCCCGCGACCGAGCACCGACGCCTGCTCCAACGCGCCAGCACCGACCTCATCGAGCGGGCGCTCTCCCTCGCGAGCGAGGACCTGGACGATGGGCTGATGGAGCAGGTGCTCGAAAAGGTCGCCGGCTACCAGCAGCGCCTCGGCATCTGAGCGCCCGTGTCGGTCTGCCTCTGGCTGGCCACGTTGGCGGTTGGCTTCGCTGCCGATCCCGCGCTGCCCGATGCCCTTCTGGATGATGAGCCGGTCGATATCCTCCCGGTGGTGGACGAGCGGCCCGGCGTGCGCTTCATCCCCGCTCGTTGGACGATCCCGGAGCGCACGCTGGATGCGGTGCGTCAGGTCACGTATGCCCCGATCGGCCGACGAATGGCCGCGGCGACCCAGGATTGGTTGGGCCTCCCGTACCTGAACGAGGCCGCGGGCGAGCAGGACGTGGACGACCCCGATCCCCCCGCGCGGTACGACAGCTTCGACTGCCTCACGTTCGTCGAAGAGGTCCTTGGCCTCGTGCTCTCCGGCGATCCGCTCTACACCCCGACCATTCGCGATGCGCTGCGGTATCGAGATGCCACCGACCGGCCGGATTGGCGCAGGAGCTATGTCCAGCGGCGCCACTTCATGGAGGCCCAATGGCTGCCGGATGCTGTTCGGAACGGCCTCCTCCTGGACATCACGCCTCAGATCGGCGACGCGCAGACGCTGTCCCACGAGGTCACGCCCGTCACATGGAAGAGCTGGCGCCATACCCGCTTTTTCCACCTCCCGGTCCCGGCCTACCCCATCGGGACGTGGTCCATGTCGTACCTGGATCTCCCCGCTGCGATCGCTGCGGTGCCGGACATCCCGCCGGGCGCGCTGGTGCTCACGTTACGCCAGGCGCGGACGTGGTCACCGATCGTGATCACGCATGTGAGCCTTGTTGTGCAGGATGAAACCGGAAAGGTCCGCATGCGACACGCAACGCGGATGGGCGCACGCAAGGTTCGGGACGACGACCTCGGGTGGTACGTGAAGCACCTGAGCGACTACGTGAACTGGCCCGCGTTGGGCATCGCCGTGTATCTGCCGCGCGAGCAGGGGCCGCGGGTAAGCGCGTTGACCCCCGTCGTCTTGCGACGCTCGCCTGTCATTGGGACCGTCGAATGACGACCTTCGCTGATCTCCCCGTGCTCTGGGATCTCGACGGGACGCTGGTCGACTCGGCTGCGGACATCGCGGCGGCTGTGGACCGCGCGCTGGTGGGGAACGCGCTGCCGGCGCTCGGGGAGCGGGCGGTGCGACGGCACATTGGGAGCGGGGCCCAACACCTGCTGACAGCGTGTACCGAGGAGGCGGGAGGGGAGATGTCTGCGAAGATCCTCGCTGATTTTTTCGTCGCCTACCGTGCCCACATCGCGGATCAGACCGTGCTGTACCCCGGGATGCGCGCGCTCCTGCGGGAGATCCAGCGGCCTCAAGCGGTGGTGACGAACAAGCCGATCGCGATGACCGAGGCGCTGCTCGAATCGCTGGGGATTCGCGCTCAGTTCGCCGCGGTCTATGGCGGTGAGAGCCTGCCGATGCGAAAGCCCCACCCGATGATGTTGCACGCCGCGATGGCCGAGATGGGGGTGACACGCGCGGTGATGGTCGGCGACGGGCCGCACGATGTGTCTGCCGCCCGGGCGGCGGGGATCCCGATGATCGGGGTGGACTGGGGTATTGCGAAGCCGGAAGGTGCCGATGTGCGGGTGCCTTCAGTGGCGGCGCTGGCGCGGCTGCTGATCTGAGCGGCCTGGCCCCGTGAGGCTCGGCGACAAACTTGGACCTCCACCCGCGCGTAGGGACCCTGCGTAGGCTCCCCGACCCTGGCCTCCCCGCCGGATCATCGCTACGGTCCCGCATGCGTCAATTGTCCGTCGAAGAGAGCCACGCTTGGCTGCAGGCCGATGCACCGCCGATCCTGTTGGACTGTCGGCAGCCGGGGGAGTGGGCCACGTGTCGGTTGCCCGGTGCGATCCTGATACCCCTCGGCGAGCTGGCCGAGCGGGCAGGGGAGCTGGACCCTGCGAGGCCCGTCCTGGTCTACTGCCATCACGGGGTGCGCTCGATCAACGGCGCGATGATCCTCGAGGCCGCCGGGCTCGTCGCCGACTCGATGCGCGGGGGGATCGACGCTTGGAGCCTGCGCGTCGACCCGACCGTCCCGAGGTACTGACGTGGCGAGCCTCGAAGAGGCGGTCCGAGACGCGGTCCTGCCGCGGTCGTTGCGCGAGCGCGTGCGCCTGAGGTGGAGCGGCGGGTGGACGGCCAGTCAGGTGTTGGAGCGGCTCCCGGTCGGGACCGTGTTGCCTGCGGATGCCACGAGCCAGGTGGCGCAGCGGGCGGCGGTGGATCAGGTGTACCGCACGCTCCTCGCGCTCGCCGAGGCCGGGCAACTGCAGCGAAAGAAGGTCACCTATACGATGGACGTGAACACCAAGGGCCCCCGCGACATGCTCGTGGACGTGTTTCGGTAGCCTCATGGCGATGCTGGTGAACATGGTGACGCGGCTCGTGGAGGCCACCGGCGTGCACCTCCCGCCGTGGGGGTTTGCCGCGGGGCTGGTCACGGTCGCGGTGGTGTTGCTGCCGTTTCGAATCCGCGGAGAGCGGGCCAATCGGGCGCGCCGGCTGCTCACGCGTGCGGCGGCGGCAGACACCGTCGTGGAGCGTGACCGCCTGGAGGCAGAGGCCCTGGCGGAGGTGCGCGGCGAGACCCACGGGCTGCTCACGATCGCGTCGTGGTGCGTCGAGCGGGGGCGTTACCCCCTGGCGCGGCAGGTGCTCGACACCCCGTCGTTGCGGGCGCATCCGGAGCGTCGGAAGCTGCTCGCGGCGATGGTACGGGCCGATCCCGTCACCACCGAGGCGCTGCTCGCCCGGGTGCTAGGCGTGGACCCGTCAGCGGTTCGCGAGCCAGGCGACAAGGCCGAAAAGGCTGATGAGCAGCCCTAGGCCGATCAGGTAGCCGCGGAACTCCATCCAGATGCCTTCGGGCTGCTTGAGGCGCTCCTCGCGGGGCAGGTCCTCGGGCACCGCCGCCTCGTCCTTGAGCCAGCGCGAGATGCCAGCAGGGCGGGGGATGAGCATCGGGACCCGCTCGCGGTAGAGCTGGTAGCGGCGGCCGAAGCGGGCGTCGCAGAACGGCTCCTGGAGGTAGCGGTTGGTGACCACCGAGTACACGACCAGCACGGGGACGAACACCATGAGGAACGTGGCGGAGCCGAAGCAGATGCCGAGGCCGATGACCCCGCACAGCTTTCCGATCACGCTGGGGTGACGGAGCATCGTGTACGGCCCGGTGTCAACGAGCGCAGTCGGGCCGCCATCCACGTGCGTGCCAGGCGAGCCGCCGCCGGAAAGGTAGAGGTAACCGTACACGTACCAGACCCAGAACCCCCCGGCGCCGATCAGGGCGAGCCCCAGCGGCAGTCGGACCTCAGGTGGCGCGATCGGGTTCCAGCCCAGCCCGGCGTCCGCGTGCGTGGCGATCCAGCACATCAAGACAGCGGCCGGAAACATCACGAAACCGTGGATGAAGAAGTTTCGGTATAGCTCCGGCGCCCGAATGGCCGCGATGCAAGCGGCAAAGGTGGGCCGTCGGATGAGCTCGCGGGTAGGGGAGGCCGTGGTCATGCGACCCTCGTAACGCTCGCAATCGGGAAGTGCGTCTTGAACGTTCACGGAGTACCGTAGGCCATGCGAAACCTGCGCCTCTTGCTGCTTGTCGTCCCTCTGGTCGGGTGTGAGCGGAAGGCAATTGCGCTCGGGGAGAGCGCGGTGGACAGCGCGTGGGACACCGCTTCGATGGTGTACGACGACACCTCGCCGCCTTCCCCCTCGATCCTGGTCACCGGGGGCGCGATCGACCCGCTGTTGGCGCCGACCTTGACGCTGGCGATCACCAGCCAGGAGGGGACGGCCGTCCGCGTGGTGCTGACCGACGCAGACGGCGCCGTGGTGCGCACGCTGGCGGACGGGACGGCGATGGTCGAGACGGTGACCTGGGACGGCCGGAGTGACGCCGGGGAAGTCCAGCCCGTGGGCACCTACACGGTCGAGGCGGTCCTGGTGGACGACGAGGGCCTCGATCTGATCGCCAGCACGTCGCTCGTGTACGTCGTCCGTGTCGGTGTCCTCTCCGGCACCCTCCGCGGCAACCGCATCCCCCTGATCTGGCACCGCGGCGGCGCCCCTGGCACCTACTGGGTCGAGGATGTGGATGACACCACCTTCGAGCTCTCCGCACTGGACGACGGCACCGCCGCGACCCCCCTCCCCACCCTCTGGGACGATCTCGACGTCCCGCCCCAGTCCCACATCGACCACGGCCTACCGGCCGCCTACCCCTACGATGCGCTTCCACAGCTCACCCTAGCGGTCAGCGGCGAGTTTGGCGAGGCGCCTGTCGAGCTCTCGTTGTCGGGCTGGGGCGTTCCCCAAGCCGTCGCGCGGGCCACCGAGGCGACCTTCGGCCGCGACACCGCCCTCGCGACCGGCCCGACCGTCGTCGAAGAGTCGGTCACCCTGACCTGGTCCGTGCAAGGCCAGGAGATCGCCACCCAGCCCCTCCCCCTCCGCTTCTACGCGCTCCTGCGCGAGCCCACCTTCGAGGAGGACGGCGCGCCCTACGAGCCCTGGGTTGCCGCCATCGACCCGGCGCTCCGCGCCATCACCGGCGTCTCCCCCACCGATGACGCTCTCAGCGCTGCGCTCACCGAGTGGATCTACCGCGACCTCAGCCTCTCGTACGACACCGACTACGGGGCCAGCTACTACACCAGCTACAGCGGTCGCGGCTATGACGACGCCGAGTTCGACTTTTCCAGCTTCCTCGGTCGGCGAAACGGGAGCACCGTCAACTGCACGGATTGCGCCAGCATTCTCGAGGCCTACGCCGACATGTTGGGGGCCGACCTCTCGTACACCATCATCCTCTCGAACTTTCAGCTCAACTACATCAAGGCCATCGGCGGCACCGACTTTACGCATTGTCCCTTCGGCCCGGGCGGCTGCGGGTTCAGCTACCACGCGGTCACCACCGCCGACGACGCGCTGACCATCTACGACGCGACCCTCGCCCTCGACGGCGACGACGACCCCAGCAGCCCGCCGAACACCGAGCTGCTCGTCCAGGCGATCGACGGCGAGGAATACCTCGACCGACTCGTGATGTCGGGCCGTTCCAGCTACAACTACACCCAGCACGTGAGCCTCCGATGATGCCGATCCTCCTCTTCGTCGGCGCTGCGCTGGCCGCTGGGCTGCACTCCGGGATCCCGGTCCGCCAGCGGGATCTGGGCGAGCCGGCGTTTCAGAGCGTGGAGAACGGCTGGACCGCCCCGCTCGCCGATGGTCAGGGTTTTGTGCGTGTGTACGTCGGCCGGGACGAGGCCGAGGCCATCGACTGGTTCGAGCGCACCCGGCAGGCGTTCTCGCGTGCCATCCCGGACTACATTTTCGCCGATCAGGGAGCCGGCGACGGCGTGGGGGTTGTGCTCTTCCGCGATGGCAACGTGGGCGTGATGGTCCGGTCCGAAGCCGGAGAGGCGCGGAGCCTCGCCGAGAGCCTGCGGGCGCGGATCGTGGACGGCGTGCCGGGGCTCTACATGCCGATGCTGAAGCGGACGGAGGACGGCTGGACGGTGATGGCGCCAGGCGCGATCCACGTGGACGTGCGCGGCGGCGGCAACATCCCGTTCGCGACCACCGCCGCCGGCGGGGTGATCGGCAACTGGGCAGTTCGGCCCGAGGAGATCACGGTCTGGGACGCGTTCGGTCGGGGGACGGTGCTGAAGTAGGGGCGGGCCTCTGAGCCTGCGTGGCCGCCGTTGCCGCCCTGGTCCCATGAACCAGAGCAGGGGGCGCCCTGAACCTGCATGGGGCGGCCCCGGGCGGCCTCCGGGACCTGCCTAGCAGCGTTCGGGGAAACGTGGTTAGCGGCATTTGACCTTCCTCCCCAGCCGCGGATTTCGAGGG
>CANKNP010000125.1 GCA_947483545.1 Deltaproteobacteria bacterium
AAGTCCCTGGAAAGACGTGACTCGGAGCCGGGCTGGCCCCGAACCGCACCGTTCCAGGTGGAAGGCGGCGGGCCCGGCGTCTTCGACGGACCGTCGCATTCCACCGGTAGGAACGGTGCAAAGAGACCGCCGAGCCGCGAGCGAGGTTCGCCGAGCGCGCGGATCGGCGGCCTCAGAGCGGCACGCCGATCACGTCGTGGATCCGACAGTCCAGGTCGCCGGCTGGGGGGTTCTGGACCTCCGGCCAGGTCGTGGACGTCCAGTGGTTGAAAAACAGGCCGATCGGGCCCGTCGGGACGGCAGTGGTGAAGCTCGCGATGTCGGCGCCGTCGAACGCGAAATCGACCGAGGTGGGGGACCAGCGGATCGTGTAGGCGTGGATTCCGGAGGTGTCCACGTCCGCGACGGTCACTTCGCGCGTCGGGGAGTTGTCGTACCCATCGGACTCCTGCCAATCGGCGTACGTGCCCACGTAGAGTTGGCCGGCCAGCAACTCAACGTCGATCTCGTTGACGATACCGTCGTCGTAGCCGTAGAGGAAGAACGCACAGACGGTCCCGGAGGCGGAGGGCGTCTCCACCAGTGCGGTCCACTCCCCCTCTGTGTAAAGTGGCTCGGTGTGGGCTTCGGCGCCGGTAAAGCCGGCTTCTGTGGAGCCGCGATGGGCCAGGACCAACGTGCCGTCGGCGACAGACACATTGGCGGGGTGAGTTGGCTGACGCCGAGCGTGTGGGTCGAGAGCTGCCATACGGAGAGGTCGAGGGTGTCGAAGGGATCGGAGAAGTAGGGCTGGGTGTCCGTGTCTGTGTCTGTGTCTGTGTCTGTGTCTGTGTCTGTGTCTGTGTCTGTGTCTGAATCCTGGGCGGAGTCGCAACGGGCACAGGGGGCGGCGGTGTCTTCGGGGGCGGTGCAGGCGAAGAGGACGAGGATCACGCCGCCAACCTCCGGGAGAGCATGGCCTCGGCCACGGGGAGGATGACGTCGGCGATGCAGGTGGCGGCGTCTGATTGTTCGCGCAGGGGCGAGGGGACACCGTGGCGAGCGAGCGGCGGGGTCCAGGCCCCGACCCGGGGCCCAGGCGCCCGAAGATCGGCGAACGCGGCGCGGACGGCCTCGCGGACCTCGTCCCCACCGGCGTCGATGGCCCATTGGATCGTGGCCCACGCCAGCTCAGCGTGCTCGGTCTCGTCGCGGACGATGTCGTTGAGCACCGCGCGGACCGCGGGGTCGGTGGTGTCGGCCAACGCCTGTTCGGCGAGGTAGGCCGCGATCGTCTCGCCGATGGCGCCGTCCCGGGCGGTCCACGCGGCGAGCTGGGCGAGGCTGGTCGCGATGGTGGCACGACCGCCCATGTCCATGGGGGCGGGGCCGACGGGCTCGCCCAGGTAGGTGCTGGCGAGGGAGAAGCAGTCGATGGCGTGGCGAAGCTCCTGCGCGGCGGCGCGCTGGGCGCGGGCGAGGAGCGCCGCGGGGGCGCCGTTCGCCAGCAGGTCCAGCGCGAACCGGTGGAAGCCGGCGACGGAGGAGTGCTCGGCGCGGGCATTCTGGAGCCAGCAGGCGCCAAGCGCCGCGCGTTCGGCGGTGGTCAGCGCGCCGGCTTCGGGCTTCTCGCCGTGATCCCAGCCCGGGCCGGCGACGGTCTCCGCTTTGACGGGGATGCCGGCGTCGTCGAGGTAGGGGCGGCCATATCCGCAGCAGCCTGGAGGGCAAACGCTGACGTAGGTGCAGTCCCGGCCGGACTGCTCGACGAGGCGGATGTCGTCGTTGCAATACTCTCCCGCGGCTTGCAACAGCGCTTCGGCACCGTCCTCGTCGGTCGGACAGTCGTCGGGCGCCGTCCCGCTGTCCTGCGCGGTGTCGGCCGTGTCCGAGAACACGGCGTCGAGGTTGACCGTCGAGGTCGTCTCAAATCCCTCGCACGGCACAAAAAGCCAGCAGCCCGGCGCCGTCGTCAGCCCCAGCCCAAGCCCCAGCAGGATCCGTGCTCGAAGCGCCGCGGCGGGGTCGATTCTTGGTGTCATGCCGATTCTCCAAACGTGATCATAGCCCTGCGGGATGCGCGCCGCCTGCCACCCCCTGCACATCCAAACCACGCTTGCCACGCTGCTGTTCGCCATGACGACCGCGGCCCCGGCCGGAGCCTATGAAACGGACCAACTCACGGACCGTATGGTCGAGCTGCATGACGCTGCGGAATTCGCGGACCGGAAGGTAAACGACCTCCTCAGCCTCGCCATGGAGGACACCAACACGCAGACACAGTGTCGCGGGAGCGAGCGACACACGCGGGCGGTGCTCGCCCGGAATGTCTACCGACAGATGGCAGATCCGACCTACGTGCGGGGGCGCGGCGAGCTCGCGGGGTTCGGCTACGGAGCCTACGCGGCGTGGCTGGAGACGGATCCGCGCATCGATCGTCGAGAGGTCGGGCACTACGACGACATCTATACCCGTGTTCGCCCGGTAGACTCTCTGGTGCTCGGAACCGTAGGCGTTTGCAGTACGATTCGTCTCGCCGGCATCTTGATGGGCACCGACAAGCCCGACCATTTCTGGGCGCAAGGCTACGAGTACTTTCGAACGTCTCGCGGCGGCCGAAGGGATGCCCGCGCTTGGGATCGCGGTGTCGCGGACGAGCGGGGCAAGTATGGACTGCTGACCTCAGGGGTTTTCAGCTTTGCCGACCTCGCCGCGAATTGGGCCGGCTACCAGTTCTACAAGGGGCTCTTGACCAAAGCCAGCCCGCTCCAACGCGACGACACCGGCTGCGTTGCCCAGGCGAGCCCCTTCCGTTGGGGGGATTGGATCTCCGACGCTGTGGACGAGGTGTTGAACCCCTCGAACTACGTGGAGGAAGTGGCCATCGCCGTCGTCGCGCACCTGATCGCGGAGCGCAGCGCCGTGTGCGCCGCCTACACGGTGTGGGGTGCCGAGGTGGTGACGCGCCGGGAAGCGGTCCTCCAGGAGGAGGCCGAACACCTCTCCCCGAACGCTCCTACGCGGGTGGACACCTGGCGCCTGGACGTTCTCTGTAAACGCCGGTGATCTCGGCTATCGTGTTCCTATGCTCCTCCTTTTGACGCTGCTCCCCTTCGCGATGGCGAGCAGTCCGTGCCCCGCCGACCCTGAGCTGCGGGATTCCGACGGCGACCTCACCGTGCTCACCCAAAACCTCAAGTTCATCGCGACGGGGAGCCATCGCGCTGCGCGCGCTGAGCTGCTCCGGGCCTACCTGCAGGGGGATGGCGGCGCCGTGGATCTGCTCCTCCTCCAGGAGGCCCGCATCACCGGCACCCTGGGCTCGCTCGCCCCGGATTGGTGCCTCTACGGCCAGGGCGGGGACGGCCGCTCCGGCTACGCCTGGCACCCGGTGGCGGCCGTGCGGTCTCCAGGCGGGCTGGTTCTCGGCGTGCGACGCAGCGAGCACGGCCGGCCACGGCGCATCGCGAGCGGTGGAGGGAAGCGGTTTCGGGCCCGGGCCGTCACCCTCGCCGAGGGGCTGCTCGGCCCCGTGTTCGCCTATCGCAAAGGGTGGGCGACCCTCACGGTGGACGACACGCGCATCGTCTGGAGCCACACCCAGGCGAGCTACCGTCGTCGCCCGGAGCGCGGCGCAGGGGCTCCCGGCCAGGGCCGCGCCGGGCAGTTCGACGATCTGGCGACGGACCTCGGGCGTCCCGCCGAAGCCACGTTGATCACCGGCGACCTGAACCTGCTCGCCGGGTTTCGCCCCCACTGCAAGGCGAACGAAGCCGGCGTCTGCCGCGCGCGTGACATCGACGACAGCACCATCGCTCGGTTTCGGACGCAGACCGGGCTCGATCTCTCCTGGTTCGCGAGCGTCAGCACGTTCGCCGGATCGCTCTTCAAGGGGCGGGGCGCTTCCCTCTGGGACGCCGAGGCGGCCTACGATCGGGTGGGTGTCAACGATGCGTTCCTCGAACGTCACCCCGGCGCCCATGTCACGACCGTCGAGATCGGCGACGAGCGGATGCGGGTGAGCGATCACCTCGGCCTGCGCATCACGATCCCGTTTGGTCCGGACGGGTCGCGCTGACACTGGCGACCCCCCCCCCGGCCCCGGTTATCCCCCGAGCATGTTGGACATTGGCCGCGTCGTTGACCGCTACACCGTCGAGTCTGAGCTCGGTGCGGGCGGTATGGCGCAGGTCTTCCGCGTTCGGCACAACACGTTGGGTACCTTGCATGCCTTGAAGGTGCTCAAGGTGCAGAGCGCGCAGATTCGGCAGCGGCTCGTTCAAGAAGGCAAGTTACAGGCCTCCATTCGGCACACCAACATCGTGGCGGTGACCGACGTGATCGATGTGGATGGCACGCCCGGCCTGCTCATGGAGTACATCGAGGGACCGTCGTTGGACGTCTGGCTCGACAAGCTCGCCGAGCAGGGCCAGGCGCCGACGATGCAGGAGGCCGAGCGTATCTTCCGGGGCATCGTCGCCGGGGTCGCGCGGGCCCACAGACATGGGCTCGTACATCGCGACTTGAAGCCTGGGAACGTGCTCCTCGAGGATGTCGATGGCGTGCTGCAGCCCAAGGTCGCAGACTTCGGGCTCGCGAAGATCCTGCTGGACGAATCCAGCGTGAGCGCCACGCGTTCCGGCGTCGCCATGGGCACGCCCGCGTACATGTCGCCCGAGCAGATCCGGGACGCCAAGAGCGTGGACCAGCGCACCGACATCTTCGCGCTCGGCTGCATCTTCTACGAGCTGATGGTCGGCAAATCCCCGTTCGACGGGCCCGACGTCTTGAGCATCTTCTCGGCGTTGGCCGACGGCAGGTACACCCCCGTCGAGCACATCATCCCCGAGATGCCGGCGCACCTCGCCAACACCATCCGCGCGAGCCTCGCGACCAACCGGGACATGCGCCCCTCCGACTGCGCCGCCATCCTCTCGATGTTGGACGGACTCGAGCCGGTCGCCGGCGATGCTGTCAACCAGCGGTCGGTCGAGCCCCGGGCTTCGGTTGGAGGAACGACAGGTTCCAATCGCACAGTCGCGGTCAGCGCCATCGGGGCCCCGGTCGTTCGCCGCCCCGCGACGATGGACAGCTCTCACCCGTCTCGCACCACGGCACGCTCGGCGCCCCCGCCCGGGGTCTCGGCGCCCAACCATCGGTCGTTGCGTCCGCCCTCTCAGTCAGGCGGATCGCGCGGAGGGGAGACGTACGCGGCCGAGGTGTCCGGGGTCTCGGAGCGTCTTTCGCCGCCTCGGCCGCCCCAAGCTCGCTCGGTCGCGCCGGCCTCGATGGATCCTGCCCGCGGCCAGTCGCTGGATCCGCGGGGTCGGGCGAGCCGGAGCTCCATCCACCGGAGCGCCGAACACGCGCCGTCGAACACGGGGACCCGGCTGCTTTTGGTGGGGGCGGTCGGTGTTCTTGGGGGTGTCGGCCTCCTGCTGGCGGTGGTGATCGTGTGGGCGGCGACCCGGGGGGAGGCGGTCCCTGCCGCGGCGGTCATCCCCGCGAGCCGTCCCCCGTCCGCGCTGATCGTGACAGAGCCGGAGCCGGTCTCGCCATCCTATCGGGAGCTTCGGCCGGTGGAGTAGGGTTGCCCCGTCCGCGAAGCGTAGCGCAACGCAGGGATCAAACCGGCAGCTCCGTACGTTCTCGCTCATGGAATTTTCGGAGGCCCTCCGTTGCTCTCATGGAATTTTCGGAGGCCCTCCGTTGCTCTCATGAGAGTTTTGGAGGCCCTCCGTCCCTCTCGTGGAATTTCATCGGCCCGCCGTCGGGCCGCGATAGACGCGCCCGATGTCCAACCCCACGTTCACCGGCGCCGCTCGCTACATCGCGGACGACTCCCTACTCTCCGATGTCAACGCCGCGATTGTGCTGGGCCGCCCGCTGCTGGTCAAGGGCGAGCCGGGCACGGGCAAGACCCTGCTGGCGAGCGCCGTCGCGGAGTCGCTCGGCAAGCCGCTCCGCATCTGGTCGATCAAGTCCACGACCAAGGCCATCGACGGCCTCTACCACTACGACGTCGTGCAGCGGCTCAACGACTCGCGGTTCGGCGACGGGGATGTCAAAGACCTCCGCCGTTACATCCGGCTCGGCGTGCTCGGACAGGCGTTCACCTCTGACGTGCAGGAGGTCGTGCTCATCGACGAGATCGACAAGGCGGACCTGGAGTTTCCGAACGACCTGCTCCGCGAGCTGGACGAGATGGCGTTCCACGTCCAGGAGCTGGACGAGACCATTCGCGCCAAGCACCGGCCCATCGTCATCATCACGTCCAACAGCGAAAAGGAGCTGCCGGACGCGTTCCTACGCCGCTGCCTGTTCCACTACATCGCGTTCCCGGACAAAGAGCGGATGCGCAAGATCGTGGACGTGCACCTGCCCGACCTGAACGAGAAGCTGCTTGAAGCGGCATTCACCAGGTTCTATGCGCTCAGACGCCAGGAGGGACTCCGCAAGCGCCCGACCACCAGCGAGTTGGTCGACTGGCTTACTGTGCTCTCGCGCATGGGCGTGAGCCCCGAGGAGATCACCGCCCGGTTCCCGCACGCCGGCGTGCTGCTCAAGCAGGAGCAGGACCTGGAGATCGCGCGCCGCGGGCGGGCCTGATGCTCATCGGCCTGCTCTTCAACCTGCGCGCCCAAAAGCTTGGCGTTGGGATTGGCGAGTGGCTGACATTTCTTTCTGGCTTGAAGCAGGGGCTCGCGACAGACCTGGATGGTGTTTACCGCTTGGGGCGCACGGTGCTGGTCCACAACGAGGCCCACTTTGATGCCTACGACATCGCGTTCGCCGCGACGTTCAAGGATGTCGAGCTGCCCGCAGACTTGCGCCAGAAGCTCGCCGACTGGCTGGAGCAGGCGCTCAACGACCCCAAGGCCAACAAGGGCGAGGTCGGGGCCGGATTTGGCAGTATGGAAGAGCTGCTGCGCGAATACGAGAAGCGCCTGCGCGAGCAGAAGGAGCGGCACGACGGCGGGAACTACTGGATTGGAACGGGGGGGACCTCGCCGTTTGGGAACAGTGGGCGGGCAGCGAACGGGGTCCGGGTCGGCGGGAAGGGGGGCGGTGGGGGCGCGGTCGCCGTGGCCGAGGAGCGCCGCTGGCAGGGCTACCGCACCGACATGACGCTCGACGTGCGGGACTTCAAGGTCGCGCTGCGGGCGCTGCGCAACTTTGTGCGGGAGGGCGCGTACAAGCTGGATCTCGACCTCACGATCCAGAAGACCTGCGAGAATGCAGGCGACATCGAGCTCGCCGAGCGCCCTGAGCGCATCAATCGCATGCGTATTGTCCTCTTGATGGACGCCGGCGGGTCCATGGAGCCCCACGCTTCGCTCGTCTCCCGTTTGTTCACCGCTGCGAACGAGCTGAAGACCTTCAAGACCTTTGACGCCTGGTATTTTCACAACTGTCCCTACCGCTATCTCTACCGGGACTACGCCACCTTCGATCGAAAGCCCACCGCCGAGATCCTCCGCGATCTGACCCCTGAGCATCGCATCGTCTGGGTTGGCGACGCGTCGATGGCTCCATGGGAATTGTTTTCCTCCGGCTGGGGCAACGAGGGTCCAAACGGACTGGAAAATATTCGTGCGGTTGCCAGGAAATGCCCCGCGGGGGTTTGGCTCAACCCGGATCCCGAACGATTCTGGGATCACCCCACCGTCAACGCGATCGGCGCGACGGTCAAAATGTTTCCCCTGACCATCGACGGGCTGAAGCGCGCCGTGAAGCGCTTGAAGAAGCCGGTGTCGGAGCTTGGCGCGGGAATCTGAAGCCCACATCAGCGCGGCTCCCGTCCCAACACCTCCCGCACGAACCGCCGGATCCAGTCGGCCCGCTCGTGATTGGGATGAAGGCGCAGGACCACCTCGAAATCATAGGCAGCGCCCTCCCGATCCCCGCGCATGGAGCGGGTGACCCCCCGGAGTCGCCAGGCCTCGGCGTCTTCCGGGGAGGCAGCGATGAGCGCATCCAGCAGACGCAACGCCAGCGGGGCATTTCCGGCGCGCATGGCCGCTGCGGCGACCTCGATGTCTGGCAGCTCCGCCGGGCTGGTGTCCGCGACGGTCGCCTCCGGTCGGGCCGTCGGCCGGACCGCGGCCAAATCCACCGAGAGGTCAACCGCCTGAACGGGCAGTCGGCTGACATTCTCTGCGGCCCAACGCGCTGCCTCGCCGTTGAGCGGACTCTTCAGGTTGTAGCTCTGGTACGTGATCATCTCCCCCACACGAGCGATGAGCGCCGCAAGGGACTCCCCAGCGCTCCAATGGTCGCCGATGCAGATCGCATGCGGCGCGATGTTGGGGTGAAACACGGGTGTCAACATGCGGCACTGCGGGGCCTGGCGCGGGTACCCGAGGGTGAGGAAGATCTCGACGAGCTGGTTCTCTTTTTCGACGACCTTGCCGGCTTGTACCACGAGGCTGGTCAGGTTGTATTGGATCCGGTAGCGCTCGGGCGGAGAACCCTCGGTCTCCACGACGCGGATGTACGGATGATCGGCGAAGCAGCGGCGGACCAGCTCGGCGTCGGCACCGAGGCGGCGCAATCGAACACTCATGACGCACGTGGGGGAGGGATGTAGTGCTGGGCGGCGGACCACACCGCGGCGGTGTGGGAGAGGACGGGCGTCGCCGGGGGTGCCAGGGACGGCGGCGGGGCCCCAAGGGCCCACCACAAGAACACCACCCAACCGACAAAATCAAGAAAACCAAGGCACACCCCGATGGTCGCGCGGCGCTGACCCCAGGCGTTGTCGTCCTCGGCGAAAGCGGACAGGGCGAGGCAGCCGCACAGGACGGCCAGGGGACCCAGGAGGATCCCAATCAAGGGGATGCCAAGCAATGCAAGCGCGAGCGAGATCGTAGAGAGCTGGTTGGTCGAGCGCCCGACGCGTACAGGGGCAGCGCTGGGAGGTCGGGAACCCGGAGGACGAGGGGGCGGGAGGATGGCGCGCTCCACATCGTCGGCGGTGATTCGAATCTGAGGCACTAGTCCACCGCCAAGATGAGCAGGACAATCGCCGTGGAAATTCCGCCTGCAACCAGGCCCAGCCGAATGAACATCTGCCGTTGCGGCGAAAGCTGCGCGATCTCCTCCCGGCCGGACAGGTACCAGATCCCGCCGACCAAGAAGGCCAACGGGCCGGTGCAGGGGATGACCCCGAACACCAAAAGCAGGAGCGCAGCGGTCTCTCGGCCTTGGGCGACGGAGGCATCGACCTCTGTCGGGTGGAGGTGGCTGCGCCGAGGCAAAACCGGGCCGACATCCGCCGCCGGTGCCGGACCCCCGATCCGCGTGAGGCGCAGTTCGCCTGGGTCCGCGGACGCGAAGATGGATCCACAGTGCTTGCATCTCAGCGCGGCTACCCGAATCCGTTGGTGGCAGGCCGGGCAGCTCTTCTCCTCCTGGCCCCAGAACGCCGCCGGCTCGGCTGCCGCTTCCTCTTTCACGGACACGGGCATGTGCTGACAGCCGTAGGTGGCACATCCGCCGTTCTCTTCCCAGCAGGGGACATGGAACGGCGACGCGCACGAAGGGCACGGGCCCATACGCTCGCCCGCAGCGATGGGGGTCTGGCAGATCGCACACAATGCGCCGGCAACCTCGGGCCCGGCGGATTGCTGATCGAGGCGGACAGTCACGTTGGCTCGGCCTTGGTGTGGTAGGCGAACACCGTTTTGCCGATCCGGACCTGATCTCCGGCGATGAGCCGGTGTCGGCGCACGCGGGCGCCATTCACCCAGGTGCCGGTCGCGCTGCCCTCGTCTTCAATCTCCCATTCCTCGCCGATGGCGTGAACCAATGCGTGGGTCGGCTCCACGTCGGCGTCCTTGAAAAGGTAGACGTCCGATTTGGGGGAGCTCCCGATTCGGGTGGGATTTCGATAGAATACAAGCTCTTTTCCAGCGAGCGGCCCCGTCAAGAGCTTGACCCAGGCCTCCCGCGCGAGGATCTCCACCACGCCGATCATGAAGCCCGTAGCGAGCCCGATCACCGTAAAGCCGGCGCCGCGACTCAGCCAAGCGTCTGCGAGGACGTCGAACGATCCTCCGCGCAGCGCCAGGTCGAGGGGATCGAACAACAAGCCGCCGAGGAGCCCGCCGAGGAGCCCGCCGAGGAGCCCATTCAATAGGAGCCGCCTCGACTGCAGCGCGATGCCCTGGCCGAGCCCCATCGCCATGCCGGCGATCGCCCAGGCGATCCCACGCGCCATCACCTGGACCAGGAACGCTCCCGTCGAGAAACCCTCTGGCGCAGTGTTGACCCAGGCGACCAACGCCGCTGAGACCCCAAAAAACATGCTGGCGACCATCGCCGCCAGAATGCCCATCACCAGCCCCGAGCCGAGGCCTACCGCGCCACAAACGAACGCTCGATGCGCTGCCCGGGAGGCAATGCCATCCGCCGCGCCGACGAACAGCCCTACCAGCGCCGCGACCAGCGGGAAGATCGAAAGACTGACGAGCAGATCCCGCAGCGCCATCGCCCCCCAATCCACCTTCGCGTACGTCCCGGCATCGTCCCGCAGGATCTCGATCCGGCCCCCGGACACGCCGAGGTCGCCATCGATCTGCGTGCCCAGAACCTCCACAACCTGGCCCGGGGCGAGCGAGGAGGCGTCCACGGGGCCTTCCGCCGACCGCACGTCCACATCGCGAGCCACCCAGACCTGACTCTCGGAGACGGTGAGCAGCAGCACCTCGCCGTCGAGCGTTGAGATCTGTCTCACCTCGGTCAGGTTTCCCCGGAACCGCGCATGGTCTTCGAAGAACGGCTCGATGGCCAGCCAAGCCAGCACAGCGCCAAGCCCACCAGCCACCATGACCACGAACCAGGGCTGCTGTACAAAGCGCGTCTTCGGCTCCGGCATCGGCGCGGGCCGGGCGGTCGCCATTCCAAAGGACTGCGCGGCGGCGAGCGCGGCGTCTACCCGAGGATCGGCCAGATCTTCCGGTAGAATGCGGATGGTGTCCTTCGGTGTGCTCATGGACTGGCCCCGTTACGCTTGCGGCTCCGGCGGGCGAACCAACCCACGGAGCCGAACACTGCGAGGATGATCCCGAGGATCACGGGCAGCGCGAGCCAAGCGGGAGGCCCCCTGCCAGAGAGCCCGCTGGCCGCCTCGTTTTTCGCTGCAGGTTCGAGGTCTGCGGCGGGGGTCGCAGCCTGTTGGAGCACATCGCGCAGGTCGGGCAGCTTGGCCTTGTCCGCCCGCTCCAACGCGACCCCGTAGTATCGGCCCCCGTCTGCGTCTCGATACAGTGGCACCAGCGCCGCATCGTCGGTCGCCATGGGGTAGACGCGTACCCCCAGAGCGACGCCCGTGCGCGGATCCTCCTGGAGGATCATCATGGCGGCCGGGTCCCTCCCCGCCGAGCTCGCGGAGCTGGAGGCGTTCATCCGGCGCCATCACCCCGCTGCGGACGCGACCGCTAGCGGGCACGAGAGGCTGAAGCTCCTGCGGGTTCGGGCCCGCAGCGCAGTGCGTCGGCCGTAGCACAATTCTGAGCCCCTCAGTTATGGTACATGACCCCCCGCACCAGATAGGACGCCCCTACCCCCCAGACGATCCACCGGGTCCAACGCCTGAAGTTCGTGTCGCTCATCCGCTCCAGAACTTGCCCGCCAGCCCAGGTCCCGGCCACCGCGACGACCGCGAGCCCTACGAACGTCTCAGGCGGCGCGACCTCCCCCTGCAACATCGCCGCGAAGTAGCTGATCTTTAGCAGGTGCGAGAGTGTCTGCGTGGCCGCCTTGGTCGCCACTACCTGGTGACGGTCCATCATGCTGTTCACGAAGAACAGGTCCAGCAGCGGCCCGCCGACCCCCGCGATCAACTGAACCCCGCCGACGACCGCACCCGCGAGCACGGGCGTTCGCGAAAAATCAAGCTTCCAAGGCAGGAGCTGGCTGAGGAAGGGCATCGCCCCGAGCGTCAGAAAAACAACCTGGGTGCTCGGGACATATCGCACAGAGCCCAGCAACATCACGGCGACGCAGGCCCCCAGCGCATACCGGAGCACGCTGGCGCGGTCTACATGGCGCCACAGCCGGAGCGCCCGACTGCCGTTCGCGACGATCTGCGTGAACCCGTGCAGGACCATCGCGGCGGCGACGGGCAGCATCGCAGCGTAGACGCCCATGAGGATGAGCCCGCCGGCCATCCCGAAGATGGCCGAGAGTGCGGAGGTCAGGAACGCGATGAGGAGGATCATGGCCCTCAGATACACTGTCGGCAAAGGACTGAATGGAATAGCATGTAGTCTATGCAGGAATGTATTGAAGCGCTGAGGGCGTTGAACGCCACAGGTTCCACCGGGGCCGCAGCCGCCCGCCTCCGGATCACCCAGTCCGCGGTCAGCAAGCGCCTCGCCGCCTTGCAAAAGCTCGTCGGACAGCCAGTGACTATCCAGGTTGGACGACGACTCCGCCTCACGGCCGAGGGCCAACGCATCCTCGCGGAAGCCGAGCCGCTCTTGATCGCGCTCGGTCAGGTGCTCCGGGGTCGGGTGTCGTCACCGGAGGTTTTGACGCTCGGGGCGTCGGAGTCCCTGCTGTCGTCCTGGCTCCCGGGCGTCTTGAAAAAGAGCGGTGTTGCGGTGGATCTTCACGCGCACCGCGGGCCGATGCTGCTGGAGCGCGTGCGTGCGGGCGAGCTCACGCTGGCCATCTGCGCGGGCGGGGACATCGACCCGCAGCTGCGCGCCGAGCACGTGGCCGACGAGCCCATGGTGATTGTGGGGGAGGGGAGTCAGGTGTGGACCATCGAGGAGCGGTCGCTCACCTGGGAGGCGATCGCCGGGCGCGCTGGGCGGGCGGGCCTGACCGTCACGCGGCGCTTGGAGTCATTCACCGCGTTGGTGCAGTTGGCGCGGGCGGGCTTCGGGGCTGCGCTGGTGCCCTGGGGTCTGGCGCCGGAGGGGAGACTTGCGGGGTTCAGCCGGCCGATTCACGCGGTTGGACGGTCGAGGAGTTTTGTGCGGGCGGAGGTGGTTGGGGTGGTGGAGGCGGTGAGACGGTGGGCGGGCTCCGGGCCATCGGCGGGGGGGT
>CANKNP010000126.1 GCA_947483545.1 Deltaproteobacteria bacterium
ATCTTGAGATCCGCCGGCTTGACCGGCGCCGCGGGTGCCTTGGCCCCCTTCGCTGCGGGCCTCTTGGCTGTCTTCCGCCATGCGGACTTGACGCTGCGCTTCGGCGAGCCGGTGCTCGGCCTCCGCCAGGTGAATGAGGCCTTGCAGCTTCTTCACCAGCTTCATGATGCGATCTTCGCTGCCCGCGCCGACCGAACGGGTCCGGCTCGCGACCGGGCGGGACGCCGACCGGGAGACCCGGGTCGAAGAAGACGGCCGTGAACCCCCCGTGCGGAGGGGCTCCGCCGCCGGGGCGTCGAGCCGCGACGGGCGGGTGGGCAACGTGGCGTTGTCGGTCGCGGCGGCGGTCGGAGCGCGGGAGACCTCCTGGCGGATCTCGGAGATCACCGCCTGGATGGGCGCGGAGACCGACGCGGGCGCGGCGGCCAGACCGTCGACACGCTGGAACAGGACGCGTACAACCTGCTCAGCTGTCGTGGCCTTCGCGAGGGACTCAAAGAGCCCGTGGACCGAGCGAACACGGGGCGCGCCATCTGCGCGGGCGTTCCATGTCGGCGCGTCGGCCGCGCCGCCCGATCCGCCGCCCGTAGCGAGATCGTGCAAACGACGATCCAGCGGGGGCCGCGAGGAGATGGTGCGCGCGACAGGCGTATCCGCCGTGACAGGCGTGCCCGTGGCGGGGTCGACGTCGGCCGGGTCAAAGCCGAAGGGGGCGGCGGGGCCGGGCGCGACGAAGCGATCCGGCCCGAGGACGTTGGCCCGACGGGCGGGAGCGGCGCCCCGGGTGACGGGCTCGCGGGTGACCGGGGCGCGGGCGGCAACCCCAGGCCGGGCGGTGGGCTCGGCGGACGGGAACGCACGCGCTGCGGCGCGGGAGACGCCGGCGGCACGGCTGGAGGCTGCGGCACCGCCAGAGGCTGCGGCACCGCTGGAGGCTGCGGCCGCGGCGGACGAAGCATCGCCCGCCGTGGTGGCGATCGGGGCGGCGACGAGCACATCGGCGTCGGTGCGGGTGGTGCGATTCCGGCGCGCGGGCGCCTCGACCCCGGAGATGGCGGCTCGCTCAGCGGGCGGCAATCCACCGTCGATGAACGCGCTGCGGTACGCGGTCGCCCGCGCCACGTCGGTGCGCGCCGTGGCCCAAGCCAACGAGCGGACCGGGAGCGTGCGGCGGGGGGCCGACGCGGGCGCCGACGCGACCCCCACGTCCGAAGCCACCGCGGCGTTGAGGTCGGGCGTGGTTGGCGTGACGTAGACGACCTCGACGCGACCAGGGCCGACCGCAGAGAGGCGGGCGACGCCGCGCTGGGAGGTGCGTGTGGATCGTGCCGAGACGAAACGTCCGGAAGGCTCGCGCACGGGGGTGGAGCCCGCGATATCCGCAGGTTGAACGGCGATAGACGGGCTCGGAACCCGACGACCGGCGCGCCGCGCCGGTACAGCGAAGCGGGCCTGGGGCGCCCAGGACATCGGGCCGGAGGCGACGGGCGACGGAGCGGATTCGACACTAGAGGGCGGCGCGGCCCGGACCACCTCGCTCGTGGACACACGCGGGGAGATCAGGCGCTCGGCAGCGGTGCGGGAAGGGGACTGGCCGCGGGCCAAGGCGCGGAAGACGGGGCTGTCTGGCGCGGCAGTAGCGCCGGCGGCGTGCGCGGCCGACGCGTCCGAGCGGGCCGCCGGCGCGCGCACGAACACGACGCGGGAGGCGACGGCGGGGCGGGCCGCCAACGGGGCGGAGACGGCGCGCGGGGTGGGGACGCCGGCGACCGGCGCGGTCTCTGCATCCCCGGAAGTGCCGATGGGCTGGACGGGGGCGAACGCATCCGCGGCCAACGTGCGAGCGGTCCGAACCGGCCGGTCGAGTCGGGGAGTGGCGTGGGGAACCAAGGACCCCAGGACGGGCGGAAGCGCGGGGTCTTCCATGCCCAAGCGGGCAAACGCCTGCTGGACGGGGGAAGCGCCCGCGGGGGGGAGAACGAGAGAGGTGCTCGCAGAGTCCAGCAGCGCACGCGCCGGGCGACCAGGGCGGCCTCGGACTGCGGGCGAACGACGGACAGGGGCAAGCGGCCTCGGCCCGGCTTCTTGGCCGCCGGAGGACAAGGCCCCCGAGGCCACCGCGACGCGGGCAGGGACGAAGCGATCGGGGGTCCCACGGACCGGGCGTGCAGCAGAGAGACGCGGGGCGGCGCCGACTGCTGGCGTCACGCGCCGGGCGGGGACCGCGACGGGCGCGAGGGAACCCTCGACGGTCTGTTCCGCTTCTACGGACCGCACATGAGCCCAGGCAGCACCGTCCAATCGGCGCAAGGGGCGGGTCACCGGGGCGGGGGCCTGAATCCGAGAGATCGCGTGGGCAGTGCCCGCGACAGCGACGCTCAGGGCTGCCCCGGCCTCGTCAACAACGTCCTCACGTTGCCCGCGGAACGGCCGCGGGAAGAACCGGGTACCCACACGCCGCGTGACGCCTGCGTCGTTTGCGTCCCTACGGACAACCGGAGAGGCGACGTCGGCCGACGCGGCTTCGGATCTGCCGGCAGCCTCGGCGCCCGCTTGGGGCACGCGGAGCGCAGCCGGGCGTCCGGCCGACACACGCGCGACCGGCGAGGCGGACAATGCAACCGACGGCGACCCTACAGACCGACCAGCGACCCGTGCGCTGAGGGCGGAAGCGACGCGTCGGCGGGGACGCTCCACGCCGGTGCTGACCTCGGCCCGCTCGGCCTCTGCCAGGGTTCCAACCGCCGCACGATCGGCATCCGCCGATGCGGCGAGGGCCATGGCCGGGGACTTGGAGAGCACTGTGCGCAAGCCGGCCGGCCTGACGGGTCCGGCGGCCAGTGGCGCGCGGCGTGCCGCCGTGATCATCGACGAGGGGGCAGGCGAGAGCTCGACGATCTCACGGATCACGGACGCGGGTGCACCAACGCGCCGAAGCACCCGCACCAGCTCGACCACGAGCATCTCCGGGGGGAGGACATCCACCAGGACGCTCGACGCAGCCCGCCGAACGCGCGCGGGCAAGTCGGCTACGACACGGGCGGGCTCCCCATTCCGAGCCGCCGACTCTTGAAGTCGCTCGCCGACCCGAGCCAGCGGCCGAGCGCGCTCGACGGGTGCGACGGGCGCAGCCCCGCCACGATTCACCCGCGCGGGGACGAACGGCGTGGTGTACCAGGGAGAGGAGACAGGGCGCATCGCCTGGTAGGGCGCGCCGGGGACAAGGGCCGCGTCGGCCTGTGCCTCTGCGGGGGCCTCGGCCGCGCCGATGGGAGGCGGCAGGATGAACCCGTCGGGACCGGGGCGCGCGATGTGGGAGGGGACGGCGCCAACGACAGCTTCGCCGGCCCACCGGCGAGAAGCCGCACGCATGGTGTGGCCCGCGCGCCGCGCATGGAACCGCTCGAGACGACGCTCACGGCGCCGCCGGGCGTTCGCCAACCGCCGCATCATCGCGTAGAACGGCGCACCCGACAGGAAGACCATGCCGTCGCCGGAATCGACGGTTTCGGCGCCCAACTCAGGCGCGCCCCACGGGTCTTCCAGCCCGAAGCGGGCGTAAAAGGACGGATCGAGCGCCATGCGCGGACGACGCCGACTCCGGTCAGAGAGTCGCGCCGCCAGGCGTTCACCGAGGGTCTTGCGGTTTTGACCGTCCATCGTCAGCTCCTCAGGAGACCGTGATGCCGTGGTGTGCGAGGGTGATCGTCTCGATCGCCAGATCGGCGCCGTCGGAGTTCAGGGAGGGGCCCTCCCAGCTCACCGGCCACGCGTTGATGAAGTCGAAGCGTCGGACCTCTTCCATCTGGAGGTTGTACATCACAACCGCCCCGTTGCGGCGCATGTCCTGCGAAAATTCGTCGCTCAAGATCTCATTCCGCCAGGAGAGGAGCGCCGTGTCCGACGTGGTGCCGTACTTCAGCGTGATGTTCTCCCACCGCGACTGCCCAGGGAGCTTATGGACGCGGTGGTTTTGGCCACCCTCCTCGATCTCAACCACAGCGGTCGTGGACTTGAGCCCCGAGCACTCTTTGAACTGCGCGACTTCGGTGCCGTCAATCTCCAGCCCGAAGATGAACGCCCCCTCCGGATCCGCGACCCGGGGGTTGGATTCGCCCGCGTAGGACTTGATCGACGACCCCGAGCGATCCAAGCCGCTCCCTGGGGAGTTGCCGGTCTTGTACTTCTGCGTGGGATCTCCGAAGTCCACCGAGCTCGGCGACTTCAGCGAGAAGGTACGCGGTGTCTCGGTGTAGGCGCTGGCCGGTTGGAGCGTCGGCTGGCTGCCGGCGCGACCCTGCCCGTGACCGGCGCCACCTTCGCCGACGGTGTTCCGGCTATGGGTCGACGGCACGCCGCCGCCCTTGCCAGGGCCGCCTTCGCCGGCCGTGTTCCGACTGTGGGTCGAAGGCACGCCGCCGCCCTTGCCAGGACCGCCCTCGCCGGCCGTGTTCCGGCTGTGGGACGCGGGGACTCCGCCGCCCTTGCCGGCTCCGCCCGAGAAGCTTGGGGTTCCCTGTCCACCGCGGCCTCCGCCGCGACCCTTCCAGTCTGCCATGGTCTACCTCGCGTTTCAGGACCCCGGCGCACCGAGGCGTAGGTCGATGAAGATTCGCTCCGTCGTTCCGACGGGGCGAAGTCGAACATACACGTTTAGTTCTCCGCTGTCGCGGGCGACCATCGGGTTGTTGACCTCGTTGCATTCTACAGAAAATTCGCTCCCTGGGCGAGTCCCGGACAACAAACCTGCAGACCAGAATTCGTCAAGCCGCACCATGCAGTCCCGCTCGATGACCTTCCACAGCGAAGGGTCGTTCACCTCGAACACGGCCCACTCGTTGTCCCGCCGAAGTTGCTCGGTAACCATCGACACGACACGACGGCTATTGATAAAAAGCCAGCGTGGATCGAGGGACATTGTCCGCGCTCCCCAGATCACCACCCCGCGCCCAGGCTGACTCACGAAGGGGTTCACCCCAGACTCGCTCACCATCCCCGCTTCGGTCCAGTCGAGCTCCACCTCGGTGTGGGTGACCCCGAGCAGTGGGACGTTGGCTGGCGGCCAGCCGACACCCCAGGGCGGACGCTCAAGCTCCTGCCGCGCGTAGGTGCCCATCACGGCGCCAGAGGGCGGAAAGAGCGCGTCGCCCTTACGGAGCCAGGGGTAATACATAGCCCCAAACGCCTTGTGTTCTGGCTTCCGATGCTGGAAGTCGTCGAACCAGCGGAGCAGGAGGTCGCCGTGAAGCCCGCGGGGCGCGTCCAGGATCAAAAAGCGGTTGGTCATCTCGTGACAGTGCGCGAGCAAGACCTCGTACAACTCATCGGCATCGCCGCGAACTGCGCCGTTGCGAAGCACCTCACAACGCATGTACGCGGCCGAGGGGCAGGCCAGCAGCGAGATGTCGTCCTCGGCGCGGAGCCGGTCGAAAACCGGCTTGAGCGGACCATCATCCGGGTTTGGAGCGCGCAGGTCCCCGTCGTCGTCAATGCAGACCGCGAACAGGTGGAGCTCGTCGCCCCCGTTCTCGAAAAAGCAGCGCGCACCCCTACGGCTCGGGCCGTCGAACAGCAGCTGTTGGGGATGGTCCTCCAGCTCCTGAAAGCGGCGGAGGATCACCTCGACGAAGTCGCCTGCGGTCGCTCCCTCCGGCCACTCGTGGCGGCGCAAAAAACCCAACATGCCGCCGACATCGCACCGAACCAGCCCGACCGGGCGGGCTGGCAGACTGCGGTGCTCGACGCTGATGCCGGGACGGCTCACGGGTACCCTCGGGGACGGGAGGACGACCCTGGTGGGCCGTCCTTACTTGGGGGCGTTGATCTTCTCATTGATGGAGGAGATCTCCTTGACCCATGCGTGGCGTTCCTTGTGGGAGAGATCCAGGCAGGCTTCGCGACCCCAGTGGAAGTGGTAGGCGATGAACGCTACCTCCTTGAACACAGCTTCCAAGGGGTAGCTTACGATTCCCCCAGGCGGCCGAACTCCTTCTCGAACTTCGCGCCACACTCGGGGCAGGTCACGGAGATGGTGGCTTCGTCCTCGTTGATGCGGTTGTACATCTCCTCAAGGAAGCGAAGGTCGCCCGCGAACAAATTCTCGATCACCCCGGTGTTGATCTCGGGGAGCGTGCCGAGCCGGACCATGACCCGCGAGAGCAGCACGATGATGAGGTAGGCGCGGTTGCGCTGCACCCGCATGTCGTTCAGCGGGACGATCTCGTCCTTCGCGTTCGCCAGCCGCATGATGCCTTCGCGATGGAGCGTGCCGTCCTTGTCGACGTACCCGCGGGGGAGGATGAACTCGTACTCGGTCTTCAATTCCATGACGTTGCTCCGAATTCGCGAGGAAGCCCCGCGGTAGTTCACGGCCCCGGGCCTAAGGCACCGGGAGAAAGAGCCGGGACGCGGTCAAGCGCCCCGGCTCGGAAAACACCGGCTGGGCTAGTCCTCGATGAGGGCGCCGCCGTCCCACTGTCCGATCGAGAAGATGACGAACTCCGCCGGCTTGACCGGGCAGATGCCGATCTGCACGTTGACCTGACCGGCGTCGATCAAGTAGCGGGGGTTGGTCTCGTCGTCGCACTTCACGTAGAAGGCTTCCTCGGCGGTAGTGCCGAAGAGCGCCCCCGAGCGCCAGACGCGCATGAGGTAGGCGCGCACGTCGCGGGTGAGCTTCTTCCACAGCGCGTGGTCGTTGGGCTCAAACACCGCCCACTGGCTGCCGACCATGATGGACTGCTCCACCATGATGAAGAGGCGGCGGACGTTGATGTACTTCCACGAGGGGTCGGACATGGTGCCGAGGGTACGCGCGCCCCAGACCCGGATACCGCGGTCCTTGAAGATGCGGATCGCGTTGATGCCGCGGTCGTTGTACTGCCCCTGCTCCAGCCGGTTGATGTTCTGCGACAGGCCGGTGATGCCCATGCAGATCTCGTTGGCCGGCGCCTTGTGCACGCCGCGCTCGGTGTCGACGCGGGCGTAGATGCCCGCGACGTGACCGGAGGGCGGAACGAAAAGCTCGTTCTTGTCGGTCTTGATCAACTTGCGGCGGTTGGGGCCCGTGACCTTGATGTGGTCCTGGTTGCCCGTGAACCAGCTCGGCTTGGTGATCTTCACCCACGGCACATAGATGGCGCCGTAGCCCTTGTTGGACGCCGGGATGTCCATGTTGCCGTCGGACACGATCGGACCATCCAGCAGGGCGAAGCGATCCTTGCGGACCTCGCACAGCTCTAGCATCTCGCGCTGCTGGTTGATGTTCAGGCCCGGCGCGGCCATGAGCGCGATGTCGTCCACGTCATCAAAGGCGTAGAGCCCAAGCTTGTCGGCCTGGTTCTCACGGATCGAGCTCTGCAGGTCCTGCGTGCCCATCAGGTACACGTAGGACTTGCCGCCGCCGTTATCGTAGAAGCCGTTCACGCCCGCCACGAAGTTGAACACGGAGGGCGTGGAGAGCCAGTCCCGGAACTCCTTCTTGAGCGCATCATCGGAGCTGAGCGCCTCGTAGACCGCATCTGCCGCGTCGTCGGGATCCGCGATCGACTTGCCGATGAGCTCCTCGACGGGGCGCGTCTCGATCAAGTACTGCGCGAAGTAGCTCTGCAGCCAGCGGAAGAACTCCGCCTTGTTCGTGATCGGCACAGGCGGCACGGAGTACTCGGACCGGAGCGCGGTGCCCTCGGTGCCTTTCACTTCGTAGCCGTACGCAGCCAGGACATCCGCCGCGGTCTTGGGCGATGCCTTGGCCAGCGGGAAGGTCTCATGCAGCTTGTTGAGCAGGTCCTCGACGGCCTGATCAGAGTCAGTGATGATCTTGCCCTCGAGGGAGATGTTCACCTCAGGCAGCTCAAGGGTCTTCTCGGCGTACGTGATCTTGACGCGGCCCTTGGTGCCGGCCTCAAACTTCGGCGCTGCGGCGCCCGCCTTGGGTGCCCCGTAGAGCTCCAGGTACTTCTTGATGTCCTTGACGTTCTTGGAGCTGAGCTTGAACGCCTGGGTCAGCGCCGTGGTGGCCTCGCCCGCGTCGCCCTTGATCCCGCCCTTCTCGTCAACGAGCTGGGGCACGACCTTGCCACGGAGCTGCCGCTTGCCGTCCGAGCCCGTGATCGCGATCGCGTCGTTGGGCGGGCGGAACTCGAACAGCCCGAGAAAGCCCGGGGTGCTGGTGGAGACAGACGAGATCGGCTTGGGGCCCGAGTCGACTTCGCGGATGTATACGCCTGGGGTATGGTATTCCATAGTTTCCTATTCCTCCGAGTCATTCTCTGCGTCCGCGTTTTTGCGGACCAGGTATTGTTTAGGGCCAGGGGCCGTGGTGGGGGCGGGTAGAGGACGTCCGGCGCGTACGCGACCGTTCGGACTCTGGTGAGCGGGGGGTTCGGGTCGGGTGTCGGTGGGTGTCAGGCGGCCCATCCGGATGGTGGTGCCGCCCTGGCTCTTGTAGAGCGAACCATCTAACGCCACCCGGGCCCGGTAAGTCAAGAAGGGGCGGTAGGGCGCCTCGTGCAGCGTAAAAAGGTTGATCGCGTCCCCGACGGTGAGATCGTCGACCAGCGCCAGGGAAACCTTCTCCACCTGGAGGCCGTTTTCGTCCTCCTCGATGATCTCTCCCTCAGCATTCGGGATGCGCGCCGCGTTCATGTTCGTGGCGGACCAGGTGCGGCCGAGGCTATCGACCTCCCGGCCGTCGGGCAGCAAGAAGCGCCGGGGCCGGTAGATGAGGTGTGTGGCATCGTGAAGGCGGAGCATCATCCAGCCGAGCAGCCGCTCAGCGTCCGAGCGGAACTTCGAGTGGACCGAGAGGAGGTAGAACAGGTCAACAAGGATCGGCGGCCGATGGTAGTAGACCTCACCGCCCTTCTCCGGGTCGTCGTTCACGAAGACCGGGGCCTGCCGAAACCGCTTGAGGTTGGAGAGGTTGGGGTTCTGGCCCAGCCGGTACATGTAGATGTAGATGACCTCTTCCCGGTCCTTCGGGATGAACTTCATCTCTTCTTCGATGCGCGGCGGGTTTTCCGTCAGGTTGTACCCGTCCAGGAGGAACCGATGGAGCGACTCCGTCGTCTCCCCAATGACACTCCGGCCCGACATTGGCCCCGACCGACCCCGAAGGTTCGCCTCTTCACGTGGGTTCATGCGCCGTCCTCCCCGGGGGTCGGCGGCAGCAGGCCCCAGACTGAAGGGCGAATCGCGAACGGGACGGGGCGTGGCTCAAGGCCGGCAGTAGACCGCACTCGGGCCCGTTCCGCAAGGGCCGCGCGCAATTCGCCGTGCCAGTCCGGATGGTCCCCCGTCCGGACTGGGCCCGCCTCCCGGTAGCTGACGCGCTTTCCGCGGGCGAGGTCGAGCGCGTACGGGTGTCGGACCAGACGAATCAGGAGTGGGGCGTTGGGTTTTGGCTCCCCCAGCCGTGTGGTCATCCGGACCCCGACCGTTCGAAGCTCCGCCGTGTCTCGGGCAGGCACCGGAGAGGGCCGGTCGAGCGGGCGATCCCGTTCCCACCGGCGCGTGGTCCCTGGACGCTCCTCACCGACGTGCTCCCCGGGGATGGGGCGGGCGAGGCGTTGACGAGGGTCGAAGGGCATCGGGACCGCAGATGTAGCTTGTCTGAGCGGAGACTGTGTCCCAGTTCCGCCTCAGGTGCGCCCGCCTGCCCCGGCCTCAGCCCGAGCGTCTGGAGAAAAACGCGCGAAGGCCAGTTCGCTTTTGAGCGGTCCCCGCCCCAAGCTCGGTCAACCGTTGGCGCGCGACCTCCAAGGTGCCATCGAGGTGCAGCGCCTCGCGGAAGTGGCGGCCGGCCTGATCAAAGGCCCCGTTCGACATCTGGATAGCCGCGAGCTCGAGGTGGACCCCGGCGCGCTTCAGGGGATCCGACTCCTCCAGCAGCCGCAGGTGAAGGGCAGCCAGTCGGTCGGGGCTCGTGTGCGTGTCCATCGGGCATCCTCGCGCCGCGCTGGGCGCGCCGCTGGAGAATTATGGAATTTCGGCAGCGAGAAGGGAACGGGTGTCCGTCAACTTTTCGCAAGGATTGCTCGCCCCTCCTTAGCGGAGACCTACGGTTTCGGCGTACAAGCCGGCATATTCATCTGCGCAGCGGCCGATTGAAAACGCTGTGGATCGCGCCCTTCCCGCGGCCGCACAACGCGCACGCAGCGGCGCGTCGTCCCGCACCCTCGTCAACGCGGCCCGCAGGGCGGTCAGGTCCCCCGATTGCACGAGCACCCCGGCGCCGCCGAGCACCTCCGGGAGCGCGTCAACCTCGGATGCAACCACGGTCACCCCCGCTGCCATGCCCTCCACCGCCGCCAGACCGAACCCCTCCCAGCGGCTGGGCACCACAAGGACATCGGTGTCCGCAAGCAGATCGGGCACGTCGGCGCGCTCGCCGAGCCATTCGATCCTCGCGCCGTTCCGGTGCTGCACCCCGGTCCGCTTTGAGGCGCCGGCGATTCGGAGCGTGACGCCCTCCGGAAGCGCGTTCAGCAGCAGATCGAACCCCTTCTGCGGCGTGTCTCGTCCGACGGCCAAGAATCGCGTGCCCGGCCCTGGCGCGGCCAAGCGAAGTCTGGTCAGCCCCACCCCGTTGAGGATCACCCTGCTGTGCGGGTGGCAGATGCCCTCCACCTCCTCCGCGTACCGCCTTGCGGCCTGGGAGACGAACACCAGGCGATCCGTCCATCGGGCAAGGGACCGCTTGATCCCCCGGTGATGACGACCCTCGTCGCGGTTCACGTTGTGCTCCGTCGTGACGATCGGCGCCCGGACAATCGCCGCCGCCAGCCGCCCCCAGGTGTCGCCTGCGAACAGATGGGTATGCACGAGGTCGAAACGGCGGGCCAGGCGCGCAAGGCGGAGCACTGCGCCCAGTCCCAGCGTGCCGCGCTCCCGCGAGCCCGGGTGGACAGTGACGTCCGAATCCTTGAACAACTGCGCGAGCGAACCCCCGGCGTGCACGGTGGCGACCTCTTGGTGAACCCGACCCTCGGCACAAAGCCCAAGCACAAGCCGCTCAGCGCCGCCGCCGGACAGGTCACAGAGGACGTGAAGCACACGCATCGCTGCCCAACCTATTCCAGATCCGCCGGCACGCCTCTTGCAGTGACTCTTGACGCTGCCGCCCCCGCCGAGGCCTTTGCCCCGGCACTTGCCCCCCGCTGCCCCTCCGGAGAACCCACCATGGCCCGCTCGCTCACCGTCAAACACGAAGAAAAACTCGGAACCTCCAGCCTCCTGAACGCCTTCCTGCTGCTCACGCTCGCGTGGATGGCAGCAGGCGCGGTGTTTGCAGGCATGAACGATGCGGTCGCGGCCCCCGAGAGCACCACCGCGCGCCCGTAAGGATTCGTAGAATCAAATCTACTGGGCCTGGGCGGCTTGCTGCCCTCCGCACGCCGCCGGCGCCCCTGTGAAACGCCGCTGCACATCCGGCGGGCGACGGGGGCCAGCCCGGGCGCTGGACAAACAACACCGTCCTAAGTCCCTGGAAGAACTTGACTTGGAGCCGGGCTGGCCCCCAGCCGCACCGTTCCAGGTGGAAGGCGGCGGGCCCGGTGTCTTCGCCGGACCGTCGCATTCCACCGGTAGGAACGGTGCAAAGAAACCGCCGAACCGCGAGCGAGGTTCGCCGAGCGCGCGGATCGGCGGCCTCCTACTCGTAGTCGTGGTGCACGTCGCCTTCTTCCGGCGGGGGCGGGGGCGGCTCGGTCGGAGCCACGCCCTGGGCCGGCACAAGCGGGGGCGGGGGGGCCGGGGGCGGCGGCGGCACAGCCTCCCAGTGCCCCTCGATCCAATGGCCCCCGTCGTCGTACTCGCCCTCGACCCAGACCCAGCCGGGCCGCTCGGCCTCGCGCCAGCTGCCCTCGACGTAGTCGGGCCCCACCCAGTAGCCGGGGATCCATGCCCAGCCGACCCGCACCGCCACGGGCCTCCAGTAGCCGGGGACCCAGACGCGGCGGGCGTTGTAGTACCCCGGCACCCAGTCCCAGCCGGGCCGGGCGTCCGGTCGGTAGTCGATCGCCCAGGGGTTGATCGCGATCACCACGTGGGGATGCGACGCGCGCCGGGGAGCGGGCCGACCCCGCGGGGGACGCGCCTCCGCGGGCGAGCTGGCCAACAGGAGACCTAGGGAGAGGAGCGACAGGGTACGGAGAGTAGTCATTCGGGCCTCGGTTTGCCGCTTGCTACGCGGGCATCGCCCGGACTATTCACGCGCCTGGGCCGGCGACAAGACCACAGCGCAGCCAACATAGTGAACGCCGCCTACGTCGATCGTCGCGGATCGGTGAAAGTAGGCCCCGACGCTGCCGTCATGACAAGGGCCGCTCGTCACCGTTGGGGAAACGGCGGAGACCGCGTCGGTACCCGCCGACTGGAACGTTCCGCCGCTTCCGCTCCAGCTCGCAGACCATCCCGGCTCCGTGCCGCGCGCGAAGGGCGTCCGCATCTGGCAGACGTCCCCGACAGGGCTCGCGTAGCCCACGTCTACCAGGAATAGGGCCCCGTCCTGCTCGGTGGCTGAAAGCATGACCTGCCACGGGCCGCCGCCGAGCCCGCGCAGCGGCTCGCTCAGGTCCCCGCGCAGCTCTCGGGGCATCCGCGTACACGGCACGAGCTCCCAGAGGCCCGCCGAGCGCACGAGCGTGCCCGTCCAAGTGACCACTCGGGGTTCGAGGGCCGGCGTCGCGACGGGTCCCGGACCGATCGCCCCAGGTGACTCTGCCGAGCCCAGCTCGGCCGGGGCCGCAGACCGGCCGTCTGGCAGGGGCGCCTGCTCTCCCGCTCCGACCACCGCCGGAGCCCCCCCGCACGCCATCAGCATCAGCCACCCGTTCACCGGCACACCTCCCAGCCCATCCACACGTCCGGGCCCACGCGCTCGATGCGATCGAGCGTAAACTGCGGCGCTTCCGCCAGCGAAAATCCTGGCGTGCCCAGGAACCCAGGCCCGGCCGCGAGCGCCCGCAGCACGTCCGCCAGGTCCAGGCCGCGCTCCCCTC
>CANKNP010000127.1 GCA_947483545.1 Deltaproteobacteria bacterium
GGGGGGGGGGGGGGGGGGGGGGAGGGGGGTCGGGGCGTGGGTAAAGCAGGTCCCGTTGGAACACGGCGAGCGCGGCGACGACGCAGCCGTAGGCGATCAGCGGCGCCCGGACGAGGATGACAAGCCAGCGGGGAACAGTCACTCCCCCTTGCTATCCCCCTCGGGTGGCAGGATAGGACTTGGCGGTGCGCGCCTGGGCCCTCATCGCAGCGGCGCTCTGCGCGTTCACCTGGCTCTCCGAGGTGTACATGGACCCGGTCGCGCCGGTGGGGTCTGAGCTGCTCTCGAACCCCTGGGTGCCCTACGTGCGGGACGGGGGGCGGGTCTCAGCTGCCGTTGACGGGTTCCGGCTCGGCGTGAGCGAGTGCGAGGCGCTGTGCGAGGCCCGCATCGACACATCGTTTCCCTACGTTTCCACGGCGCCGCTCCAAGTCACGGCGCGCTTGCACGGCGCAGATGCCGAGGATGGACCTACCTACCTGCTCGTCGCGGACCGCAACGACGCGGACTTGATGCTGTCCGCCGACTGGGTGGTCGCGACGCCGACGGGCGATGCATATCGGGCCGTGCTCTGGCCTCACCCGGGGACCACCCAGGTGGGGGTCCGAATCGCGCGGGGCGGGAGAATCGGCGACGGGGATCTGGACGTCAGCGACATCTCAGCGCGGCGGGTCGAGGTGGTGCCCGCGCAACGGGCCTTCAGCGTTGCCGTCCGCGTCGGGTGGCTCGCGTGGTTCGTCGGTGCGGCTCGGGCGCTTTGGACGCGGTCGGCGCGGCCCCGGGTGTTCGCGTTCGCGGTGGCGCTCGCGCTCCTTGGGGTGGGCGCCCTCCTCGCGCCGCTCCCGGAGTCGGCGATGACCCAGGCGGAGCGCGCCGCTGAGCGCGTGGCGACCACGGGGGGCATGGCCCGACCGGAGCCGCTCGTTCACGTTCGGCTCGCGCGGGCGCTCAGGGTCGCCGCCCCCTCTGATGAGCTGAACCACACAGCCCTGTTCTTCGCCGCCAGTGCCGTCGCGTTCTTGTGTTGGCCCCGCGCACCGCTCCTGCAGGTGGTTCTGGGCCTGCTGCTGGCTGGTGGCATCACAGAGGTGCTGCAGTGGTTCACCGCGGCACGCTCCCCCACAGCGGACGATCTCGGCTGGGATACGCTTGGAACGGGGCTCGCGCTCGCCGCCCGGCTGGGCTATCGTTGCGTGGTGCGTCCAGGCCCCAGGCGTGCTAACGGCCGCGAATCCCGGGAGTAGATCGTGCGAAAACCAAGCTTCGTGAGCCGCTCCTCCCTGGTCTTCGTCCACGACGTGGTCATGGCCGGCGCTTCGTTCGTCGTGTCGTTGTATTTGCGCCTCGGCGACCGGGTGCTGCTCCTGCCGGTTGGTTGGCTCGCCTTCAACACGGTGTTGTTCGCGGCGTGCGCGGCCGTTGTTTTCCGGGTGCTTGGCTTGTATCGGGGGCTTTGGCGCTACGCCTCCCTCAACGACCTCATCGCGATCACCAAGGCCGTCACGCTGACCATGCTGGTCTACTTGCCGCTCACGTTCGTGATCACGCGCCTGGACATGCTCCCCCGCTCGCTGATCGTGATCCAGGGCCTCGTCCTCATGGTCATGATCGGGGCGCCGCGCTTTGGCTATCGCTTGTTCAAGGACGGTCGGCTGGACCTCCGCCGGAACAACGGCCCCCGCGTCCCCACGCTTCTCATCGGCGCTGGGGATGGCGCAGAGATGTTCGTGCGGGCCATGGACCAGCCGGGCGGGACCTACCGGGTGCTCGGCATCATCGAGACCGAGAGAGCGCGGGTGGGCTACCGGATGCACGGCATCACGGTGGTCGGGCACGTCGATGACGATCTTGCGGCGTTGATCACCCGGATGACGGACGAGGGGGAGCGTCCGCAGCGGCTCGTGATCACCAGCGACAACCTGAGCGGGGATCGCGTCAGCGCGCTCCTGGAGCTCTCCGACAAGCTTGGGATCGCGCTCTCCCGGCTGCCCAAACTCACCGAGTTCAAGCACGGGTTCGTCAACAAGATCGAGGTTCGCCCCATCGCGCTTGAGGATTTGCTCAACCGACCCCAGAGCGTGCTGGACCGCGCGGGGATGCGCGAGCTGATTCAGGGGCGCACGGTGCTGGTGACCGGCGCGGGCGGGAGCATCGGCAGCGAGCTTGTCCGACAGATCTCGGACTTCGGGCCGAAGTCGCTGCTGCTGGTCGACAACTCGGAGTACCAGCTCTACCTGATCGACATGGAGATCGCGGAGCGCCACCCCACGCTGCCCCGACATCCCGTGTTGGCCGATGTTCGAGACCGCGAGAAGATCCACACGGTGCTCGCGGCGGCGCGCCCAGACCTCGTCTTTCACGCGGCCGCGCTCAAGCATGTGCCGATGGTGGAGATGCACCCCACTGAGGGCGTGCTCACCAACGTTCAGGGGAGTCGAAACCTCGCGGATGCATGCCGGACGACCGGCGTTCGCGCGATGGTCATGGTCTCGACAGACAAGGCCGTGAACCCAACCAACGTGATGGGGGCCACCAAGCGTCTGGCTGAGAGCTACTGCCAGGCGTTGGACCTGCTGGAGTCGGACCGGAACCCCCGGACGCGCTTTGTGACCGTCCGGTTCGGAAACGTGCTCGGCTCGACCGGTTCGGTGGTGCCGTTGTTCCAAAAACAGCTCGCGAAGGGCGGGCCGTTGACCGTCACCCACCCCGACATCGAGCGCTACTTCATGACCGTACGGGAGGCGGTGGAGCTGATCCTCCAGGCGTCTGTGCTACGCACCCAAGAGGTGGATGGTGCCGCTGCCGGTGGGCGCCTGTTCGTGCTCGACATGGGCGACCCCGTGCGGATCGTAGACCTCGCCAAGCAGATGATCCGGCTCGCTGGGCTCCGTCCGGGTACCGACGTCGAGATCGCGTTCACCGGGATGCGACCGGGCGAGAAGCTACGCGAGGAGCTGTTCCACACCGCAGAGGAGCTGGTGCCGACCGCGGCGAAGGGGATCCAGCTCGCCTCGCCCCGGACTGTCGATCACGCGCTGCTCTCGCGGGCCATCGACGCGCTGGTGGAGACGGCTCGGCGGGGGCGGGTCGAGGAGACCCTCACGCAGCTTCGCCAGTTGGTCCCGGAGTATGAAGCGAACACGCCGGCCCGGCCGCCCAGCGCGGAGGGGGCAGGGGAGCGGTTTTCGTAGTTGGTGGGGGTACGAGCGCGAGTAGACGGCCGAATCCCTACAGCCTACAGCCTACAGCCTACAGCCTACAGCCTACAGCCTACAGCCTACAGCCTACAGCCTACAGCGCCAGCCGCTGGCAGGCCTCGGACACCGGGAGAGCGTGTGCGCTCACCGAGCTGGTGATCAGCCCCCAGCGTTCGATGGTGTGGAGGCAGCCGACCGAGTCGCCCTCGCGCATCTGTAGGCGCGCGATCTCCAGGCCCAGGTTGGGATCGAGGGTGCCGTCGAGCTCAAATCGACGGGCGAGCGCCAGGGCGTGCTGTGGGCCCCCTGCCGCCTCGGCGCTGTGAAAGGCCTGCACCCGGAGGGCGGGGTTGGACCGGGCCCCTTGAAGGTAGGCCGCTGCGGCGGCCTCATGCTTGCCCCGCGCGGTCAGAACGGCGCCGTACTCAGAGAGCACGGCCTCGTCGTTCGGCTTGCGCTCCAGGATCGCCGCGAGCCAGGGCTCCGCCTCCTCTGGACGACCAAGCTGACGCCAGATCACCGAGCGCACCAGGAGGTCTCCATACGTCTCCGGATCCAAGCGTGCCGCCTGTTCACAGGCCAGCAGCGCAACCTCCAGGTCTCCCTCCTCCCGGAGCTTCATGGCGAGCGCTGCCGAGTACTCGGGACGAGCCGTCTCAAAGGCGTTGAGCCAGAAGAGCCCCAGCGGGAACACCGCGTAGGCTTCGTTCAGGCCCAAGGCGGAGCGTTGAAATGCCCCCGCCCAGCGCTCAGCCGCGAGCGTCACATCTCCCTCTGCGCGGGCTACCCTGGCGAGCAGGATCCACGGGCGGTAGTCGGACGGATCCCGTTCGGCCGCCCGTTCCAGGAGCTTCGTCGCCGCCGCGTACTCCTTGGAGCGGGCCAAAACCATCGCTGCGTCGCGGAGGATGTCCGGCCGGTCGGGGTGGTCGGCCCCCACCTGGAGCGCCGCAGCTACCGCCACCGCCGGCTCGTTGGCGTGCTCAGCCGCCCAGGCTGCGTACAAGCCCCTCTCAGGGTGTCCGGCGAGGAGCCACTCCAGCCGGTCGGCCCCCCGCGCGGCCGCCTCCGGATCCAGCCGAATGCCCCGGACGTCGGCTACCGCCGAAGCGATGAGGGCCTCTCGCAACTGCACGCCCGCAGCCGGCACTTGTGCGAGTCCGATCAGCACGACGACGGCGCGGACGGCTTGGGGCGACGCCACCCGAGGTTGGCCGAACACGCTGAACAGGAGCGCCAGCATCCCGCCGGTCAGCAGCGCGATCGCCGGGATCTGAAGAGGGAACTCCACGCAGGCGTGGAGCCCCAAGCCGAGCAAACCGAGCGCGAACGCCAGACCTCGGCGAGGATCCCTCAGTGGACCGGGCCACACCAGCGCGAGCGCCAGCCCGCCGGCCACCACGCCCACCGCGCCAGTCTCCGCGAGCCACTCCAAGGGATCGCTATGCGCATGGGCGAAGCTCTGAAACTCCCCGTCCGACCGGTACGCGCGCACGGCGTCTGGGAACGACCCCCCGCCAGACCCCGCGAGCCAGAAGTCCCTGTACAAGCCCAGGGTATCGGCCCACAGCCCCGCCCTGGACGCCACGGAACCCCTGGCCCATGCGGCGTTACCCGCCCATCCCTCCACGCCCAGCGCCGCCGCGGCGCCAAGGGCCAGCACCAGAGGGTGCAGCTGGCGGCTGGACAGGAGCCACGCCACGCCGATGGCTCCGCCCGCCACCAAGGCCCCGCTGGAGTGATCCCAGGCGATCACGGCGACCGTGGCGATGAAGGCGGCCACCGCCGCCCTGCGCTTCCAGCCCGGCTCGTCCTTGCGCAGCGCGACGGCCGCGGCGATGGGCGCGCCGAGCAGCATTACCGAGCTCGCATGATGCGAGTTCACGAACGGGGCGAAGAAGGGGGCGTGTCGGTACTCTGGCATAATCAGGCCGAAGACGGCCTCGGCGCCGGTCACTGCGTGCACCAGGGCGGTGACTGCGAGCACGGTGACCGCGGCGATCACCACGGTCTCCGTCTCCTCACGCCGGTACCGCGCCGCCCCCCACACGCTCACGAGCCCCCCGAACCCGACGACCAGCATCCCCGTGGCGATCTCCCCGGGCAGGGCGTCAGGGTACGCCGAGAGCGTCAGCCAGTCGTCGTCTGGTCGGGCGGCCACCAGACCGGGGGCGATGAACCTGGCGACGCCAGCGGGGACTGGCAACCCACCGAGCGCGAGCGCGCCCAGGCGCAGCGCGCCCGCCATCCCCCAACGCACCGCCGCGCCGCCGCCTTCGAGCTTTCTGGCCGGGATGAACATCACGAGGCCAGCGCCCGCGGCCACCATCAGGTGCAGGCCGGCCTGCACAGAAGGGGCAACCGCACCCAGAAAGAGGAACGAGACCGCGAGCGTCGACAAGAGCCATGCGCCCAACACCGCCAGCGGGCGCCGGGACCGAGAGGTGCGCATCGACTACTTGGCCGCTGCGTCCGGCTTGGGTTCCACTTCCGTAGACTTGTACCGGTAGTCGTAGTCGTAGTAGTACTTGTACTTGGTACGACGCTGGCTGAGATCGACGTCGTTGACGATCACCCCGATGATCGGCGCTTCGACCTGCTTCAAGCGATACACGACGTCTTGCACCAGGCGGCGCGAGACCGTCTGCTCCCGCACGACGAACACGACCCCATCCACGAGCTTCGTGAGGATCGCCGCGTCGGACAGCATTCCCGCGGGGGGCGTGTCGATCAGCACCAGATCGTAGCGGCCGTCCAGGTCGTTGAGCAGGTCGGCCATCGCCACGGATGCCAACAGCTCGTTGGGACCCTCCGTCCGCGAGCCGGCGGGCAAGATGTCAAGCCCCGGGATGCCGCTGGGCAGGATGGCGGTGTCCACGTTCGCGCCCTTGAGCACCGTCGAAAGGCCCAACCCCTTCGACATCTCAAAGATCTGGTGAACCCGCGGGCGGCGCATGTCGGCGTCGAGGATGAGCACCTTGCGGCCGAGGGTGGCGAACGACACCCCGAGGCTCACGATTGTATTGGTCTTTCCCTCCGAAGGCACCGAGCTGGTGACCATCAGCCGCTTGAGGGACTTGCCTCGTTGACTGAACTCCACCACAGTGCGGACCGCACGCACGGCTTCGGCGGCGGGGGAGCTCGGGTGCTCGAAGGTGTAGAGCGCGCGGCGGCGGTCATCCTCGGCTTCTGCCAGGCGAGGCACGATGCCCAGGAACGGCACCCGCAGGTAGGTGGACACATGCTGGGGAGAGCTGATCGTGTTGTCGGCATACTCGAGCACGAAGCCGATGATCGCGCCGAGCAGGATGCCTACGAGAAGGGCGATGCCCATGTTCTTCGGGATGTTCGGGCTCACGGGCTTCGGATCGGGCCGCGCGTCGTCCACCACGACGACGTTGCTGAGCTTGGTGCGTGCGGCGAGATCGAGCTCGGCGTCTCGCTGGCTGAGCGTGGAGTAGAACTGTTTGCTCCTGTCGAGCTCCAGCTTGAGCCGTTCGTACTCTCCGTGGAGCTTCTGCCGATCGAGCAGTTGGGACTTGGCGTGATCGATCGCCGCGGTCAAGCTCGCCTCCTTCGCGCGGAGGATGTCCAACTGGGCCCGCTCGGTGTTCAGGGTGCGCTCCACCTCTTTCCGGAGCTCTTTGTCAATGCTCGCGAGCTTCGCGTCTGAGTACGCACGCTCGGGCATCTTTTCCAGGTAGCGCGCCGCGATGCTCGCATTTTCGGTGGCAGTGCTGGAGTACTCCTGGGTCAGCGCGGTCACCAGCGGGGTGTCCATGTCCTTCGCGAGGGACTCCCAGGCGTTCTGCGCCAGCAAACGCTCGTGGCTGTGAAATGTGGTCTCCAGCAAGACCCTTTGGGTGTTGACCTCACCGAACGCCATGTTCAGGGCGTTCATCGTGGCGGAGAGCCGGGTGATCTCCTCCTCGGCGTCTGCCAGGTCGTTCTCGTTCTGGTAGGCGATGAGCGATTGGCCCTGGGTGATGATCGCCTGCTGGTACTCCCGCAGTTGCTGTTGCAGCCAGACCTTGGCCTCTCTCGCGGAGTCCTGCCTGCTCGCGAGGTTCTGCTCGCGGTAGACCTCGGTCACGAGGTTTGCGAGCCGAGCCGCCCGGTCCGGGTCCGTGTCGATGACCGACACGTCCACGAGTTCGCTGCTGCGTCGCGGCGACACGGTCAACATGGTGTAGAGCTTGTTGGCGCCACCTCCTTCGATTGTGAAGCCCCCGACGCCCAAGAGCTCGTATCGGCGGACGACCTCCTCCCGTGCCGCCCTGCTCCGGATGAGATCGATCTGGGTCGTGGTGTAGGTGAGGGCCTGCGCGATCTGGTCGAAGTCCTTGACCTGCTGGACCTCTAGCTCTTGGCCGGAGTGGGTGACCATCTGGATCACTGCGTTGGCTTTGTACTGCTTCTGGAACAGCAAGTTCCCGATCAGCGCCAGCACCAGCACCCCGGCGGTGATGGCTCCGATCACTTTCCGCTGCATCTGCAGCATCCCCAAGATCTCCGCAGCGGTCAGCCCGGCCACCCCCTGCTCCGGGGCGGCAAGTCCGGCGTCGGGGGAAGGGTCTTGCTCCAAAATCTGCTCCGAGGGGGTCCGACCGCGACCATAGCCTGAATCGGGGTCGTTCGCCGGTCCCGTCACGACGCGGGCGGAACGTCGAAAATGCGGGTATGATGGCCGCCGCTGACCTCGGGAGTCCATGTGTTGGGTTCGTTGCTCGGGCTGGTCGTCCTCCTCACCAGCTCTCTTTCCTCTGCCGAAGAATACCGCGTCGGTGCCGGCGATACCGTGAGCGTGCAGGTGTTCGACGAGCCGCGGCTCAGCCGGGTCTCCTTGGTGCCGGCGCATTGCCGCATCGATCTGGAGCTCATTGGGTCCGTCGAGATGTGTGGCCGCACGACGGTAGACCTCGCCGCAGACATTCAACGGCGGCTCGCGGCGGGGTATCTCGTGGACCCGCACGTCATCGTCGAGATCGCGAACTACGGCAGCCAGAAGATCGAGGTTCGGGGCGCGGTCACGACGCCCGGGATTCAAGTGCTGACGGGGCCGACCCTCCTCTCCCAGGCGATCACCGCAGCGGGGGGACCCCAGGGCGAAAACGTGGTTGAGGTCGAGGTGATCAGCGCGGCCGGGACCGCGGTGACGTACAGCCTCTCGAAGCTGAACACCGCCGCGACGCCGGTGCTTGTCGCCGGGGGTGACACGGTGATCCTGCGCCAGGGGCGTCACGTGTATGTGGACGGCGAGGTCAAGACCGAGGGGCAGGTGGCCTACCACGAGGGGCTCACCGTCTCGCAGGCTGTCAGCCTCGCGGGCGGACCCGGAACGTACGCCTCCCAACGCCGGGTGTTTGTGCTCACCGAGTCGGGGCAACGCATCGTGGTCAACCTGATCCGGGTTCGCAACGGGCTCGACGCGGACGTGCTGCTGAACCCAGACGACCGCGTCACGCTGCCCCGCTCGTTCTTCTAACGTTGCGCGCTTCGCGCCCTGGGTTAGCCGCCGGGGCCGCCTGACCTCAGTCGGTCCGCGCCGGCCCGCGAGCTCAATCCTGAGCATCCAAGGTACCCCCGGCACGGCTCTCGCCCGCAAGGGCTCTCGCACCCAGGAGCCAATCAATGGCACGTTATCGTGGACCTCGGCTGAAAAAATGCCGTCAGGTGGGCGTGGTGCTTCCCGGACTCACCAATGCTGGCTCGCTCAAGCGCGCCAACCCTCCGGGACAGCACGGCGCTCGCCGCAAGTCAAAATCCTCCGACTTCAAGGAGCGCCAGACCGAGAAGCAGAAGTTGCGCCTGCACTTCGGCGTTCTTGAGAAGCAGTTCCGCCGCTACGTCACCGAGGCGAGCCGCCGCAAGGGACCGACGGGGCGCATCCTCATCACGCTGCTGGAGTCGCGCCTCGACAACATCGTCTGGCGTCTCGGCCTCGCGGAGACCATCCCCGGCGCCCGCCAGCTCGTTGTGCATCAGCACATCACCGTGAATGACGTCCGCACGGATCGCCCGAGCTTCCACGTGAAGCCCGGCGCCGTCGTCGCCATCCACCCCAAGAGCCGCCAGAAGCCCTTCGTGCTCGCCAAGCTGGAGCACGCGAACTCTCGCGTTCGCCCAGGCTTCCTGGAGTTCGATCCGGCAAAGGCAGCGGGCAAGATGGTCGTTCAGCCCGAGCGTGAAGACCTCCCGTTCGAGTGCGACCCCCAGAAGATCGTCGAGTTCTACTCGCAGCAGATCTGAAGGGCGGCACGCTCCCAGAGGCCCCGGCGGATCGCATCCGCCGGGGTTTTCTGCTTTTTCCGCCCGCATCCCCAATTGACCAGATCTGCCAAACTCACTTTTGGTCACTCAGCGAGCGCTCCAGCTTGTGACGGGCTTCCGCGAGGGTGTCGTCCACCTCCGCCATGGCGGCCCACTTGGCGGCCGTGTGCCGCACGACCCCCAGGACCCGGGCCGCTGCGACCGACCCCAGCTCCCCCACCAGGGCCCACGCCAGCAGCGTCCGGTCACGCTTTCCGCCCCGCGCAGCGTTGAGCAGCGTGCCGGGCCGAACCCCGGAGGCCCGCGCCACGGCCACCACCACGCACTCTTCGGGGCCTTCCAACACGCGCTCGGCCTGGCGGTTCGCCTCCCGATCCAGCAGATACTCCGTCATCGCGGTGGCGTAGCCTTGCTCGTATTGAACGAGCGCGGCGCCGGGTCGTAGCCAAGCCGGGTGTTCCCCCGAGCGGTATGCAGCGTGGCTGGATCGCAGCCCCACGTCGAGCCGGCGTAGCTCCGTCGCGGCGGGGCTCAGGTTTGCGTGGATGTACAGCGGGAGCGCGTACAGGTAGCTGTCACTGGTCGCAGGCTTGCGCCAGAACGCGTGCTGAAAGATCCCCCCGCGTTGGATGGTCCGTCGGTTCATGTTCTGCGCCAGCGGCCCCGTGATGCGCTGCATGACGCCGCTCAGATCGGAGTCGGCCACCACGCCCATCAGCAGGTGGAGATGCGAGGTCATGACCGCGTATGCCACGACCTCCACCCCCGCGTCGGTCACCGCCTGCAGCGCCCGGTACAGGTCCACCACAGCCTCCGGCTCCTCAAACACCGGCCGGTCATGGCCCGCTGTCGTGATCGTATGAAAGTACCGCATCCGCCTGACTTACCGCAATTGACCAGATCTGACAAACTCACTTCTGGTCACTCCTTCCCCTGCCCCCGCCCCTACGTCGTCTTCGGCGCCAGGGCGGTGGTGATCTGCTTGCCGTCGAGCAGGATGTAGTTGAACTTCTTGTCGGTGTTGGAGCGCAGCGCGGTCGCCGCCTCGTCCATGTTCAACTGTCCCTTCTCGTCCTGGCCTGCGATGACCTGACAGCCGGCCGACCACGTGCCGATGTCCTTGCTCGGGTCGGTTCCTCCGCGGTGAATAAGGAAGTTGCTGTTCTCCTCACTTCGCGAAACGTCTCCCTCCCCCTGGAAGTTGTCGTCTTGGTCGGTGTCCACGTTCAGGTCCACGCCGCCCTGGTTGTAGATCTGGTCGGGGGTCATCACAAACGAGGAGCCGCCACCGAGCGCTGCTGCGCGTTGGCCGTTGTCCTGGTACTCGTACACCCCCTCCTTGACCTGCCAATTCTCGGAGAGCCCGCCGAACTGCTTGCCGTCGCCCTTCGCGCCGAACCCATCGTCGAGACCCTTGAACTTGCCAGGATCCGTCGAGCCCGGGTACTCCTTGGCGACCTTGTTGCCTTCGGCGTCGAGCCCCAGGAGCACCATGTTGTCGTCGTATGCGCCCGGGGTGTTGCTCACGGTGAGCGCGGCCAGCCGCTCCGGGGTCATGCCCCTGATCCCGATCAGGTTGTAGTTTCCGGGCTCGGTCTCCAGCGCGCCGCCATGCCCCATGACTCCGACCAGCGCCACGTAGTAGTCGTACTTGGCCCCCGCATCAGCACCCACGCCCGGGTAAGCCAGCGCCGTCGCCGCCTTCTCCGTGGGCACCGTGGTGTCCTGCCCGACGTTGTCGCTGTCGGTCGCGCCCGACGACTTGGTGCTCCCGGAGGACTTGCCTTCGTCCTGGTCGCCCCCATGCAGCCAGTCGCTGATCCCGGCGACGATGTTCTCGATCCCGGACTCCAGCGAGCCGAGCCCGAGTCGGGAGAGCAGTCCCTCATTGCCGACCCCGCCCGACGACTGTGCGGGCGCCGACGAGACCGCGGGAGAACTGGTCTGGTTCGAGGACGACTGATAGCTCTGGGCCATGGGGACTCCGATCACGTCAATCCTACCACATTCCGTTTCATCTGCCCGAAGCTCGCGGTTCCATGAAATACTGGCCCGTCCCGCCTGCGAGGTCGAATGCTCGTGCTCCCCCTGCTCCTTGCCTGCTCGCTCCAGCCGGTTGACACGGCCGTGGCGTACGAGCCCGTGCCGTACACCTACGATGCGCCAGCCGCAGACGCACCCACCTTCGACGGCGACGAGATGGCCATCGCCATCGCCGATGCCATCGACGCCGCCCGGAAGATCACGGGGGCGCCTGTGCTGCTGGCCTACAACACCGTCATGGCGACGGCCGACGAGGACTGCCCCAACTACTACGAGCTCGACGGCAACGTGTACTGGTACGACCAATGCACGACCGACTCTGGCTCCGAGTTCAGCGGCTACAGCTTCTACTATGCCTACGATGACTTCGATGCCGGGGACGGCAACATCTACAACGGGGCCCAGGTGTTCGGCGTCGCGCAGATGTGGGATGTCGAAGGCCACGAGTTGGCGATCGGCGGAAGCGCGGCTGACCTTGCGATCAGCGCGGCCGACGGCGCGTACACGTACTGGTACAGCCTGGCGCAGGGCAGCTTCGCGTGGGATGGTGCGGGGACCGAGGGCACCTGGGTGACCCCGGGGATGGCGCCGGATCTCATCCTGACGGCGATCCTGTACCCCGCCTACGATGGTCACATGTTCTACATCAGCGGGGGCGTGAGCGGCCTCGGCGGCACCTATGACACCGTGGTTTTCGACGAGCTGACGCTGTTCGACGAGGGCATCGGCGGGAGCTGTGCGGAGGAGCCCGGCGGCACCATCAGCATCCGGGACGGCAACGGCTATTGGTACGACCTGTTCCTGGACGGCCAGATCGAGACCAGCGACAGCGTCCGCGGCTCCGACTGTGACGGCTGCGCCGAGGTTTGGTACCAGGGCCAGAGCCTTGGCGAGGTCTGCACCGACTACTCGACACTCACGGACTTCGAGGGCGCACCATGGTGACCGTCACGCTTCTCAGCCTGCTCGCTTGCCAGCCGGAGCCTGCTGCGCTCGTTGCTGAGCCGCAGATGGACACCGCTGCGGCGCTCACCCGCATCTCCATCGACCTCCGCGGGGTTCGGCCGACCACCGAAGATCTCGCCGCCGTGCGGGCGAACCCCTCGGCGATCACGACCCTGACCGACGACTACCTGCACGACGAGCGGTTCCCCGGCCGGGTCCGGGACATGTGGAGCGAGATCTACCTCACCCGCTCTGAGTCCTACCTGATCTACGCCTACCAGTACGGGCTCGACGATCAGGCCGCGTTCCAAGAGGCCATCGGCGACGAGCCCTTGCAGATCCTGAGCTACATCGCCGCCAACGACCTGCCCTACACCGATCTCGTCACCGCCGAC
>CANKNP010000128.1 GCA_947483545.1 Deltaproteobacteria bacterium
CATACGGCAACGTCCTACGTCACTGGAAGTGCTTGACCCGGAGCCGGGCTGGCCCCCAACCGCACTGTTCCAGGTGGAAGGCGGCGGGCCCGGCGTCTTCGCCGGACCGTCGCATTCCACCGGTAGGAACGGTGCAAAGAGACCGCCGAGCCGCGAGCGAGGTCCGCCGAGCGCGCGGATCGGCGGCCCCGTGCTAAGGTGGCGCCGTGATCTTCTTGGCGATGATTGGTGCCTCCCTCGCGGGTGACGTGCGCGTGGATGTCCTGGATGTGGGCCAAGGCGACAGCATCCTGATCCGCACGCCGGCCAACAAGGTGATCCTGATCGATGCTGCGGAGTCCGGCGGCAACGTGCGGGAGCAACTCGCGCGCGAGGGGGTAGACCACATCGATCTGGTCATCGCCACCCACCCGCATGCGGACCACATCGGCGGGATGCAGGAGGTGCTGCACGATCTGCCTGTGAAGCTGTACATCGACAACGGGCTGCCGCACACGACCCAGACGTACAGCAACGTCATGGGGGAGCTCGAGGCCCGCGAGATCGCCTACAAGACAGCCATCACCGGCATGGTGTTCAACCTGGATGATGGCGCCAAGCTGGAGGTGCTGTTCCCGACCGGGAAGGCGCTGACGGGGACGCGGTCCGACTTGAACTCCAACTCGGTCGTCACGCGCCTGACCCATGGCTCGGACTGTTTCCTGTTCACAGGCGACAGCGAGGAGGACACCGAGCGCGCCTTGCTCAACGCGGGGCTCGCCCAGTGTGATGTGTTGAAGGTCGCGCACCACGGCTCCCAATACTCGACCAGCGATGCGTACCTGAGCGCAGTGCAGCCCAAGATCGCGCTGATCAGCTGTGGCGCAAGCAACCGCTACCACCACCCGGGACCGGACACGGTGGAGCGGATCCGCTCCCGGGGCGCGGCCATCTACCGCACCGATGAGAGCGGACAGATCACGCTGACGTCCACCGGTCACGGGGTCACGGTCCGGACCGCCCACCCGACCGTCGCCATCGCCGGCACGCCTCCGCCCTGGTACCCGGCGGGGACCGAGCCTCCCCCCGCCGCCACGCCCGCCGTCCACACGACCGCCCCCGCCGTCGTGAGCCCGAGCGCTCCAATGGCCCCGGAGCCCAGCGCCCTCCCCGTGGTCGGCAAGCCGGTGGACTGCCCCTATCGCGCGTCGGTGAACAGCGAGGTCTTCCACGAAGAGAGCTGCGGCAACGGGGAAAAGATCCTCCCCGCGAACCAGATCTGCTTTGGGAGCCGGGAGGCCGCGCTCGGCTCGGGCCGTCGCCCTGCTGGGTGTTGCAAGCCTTGACGAATGGAACCCGGCCCTTGAACCGGGGGGCGAAGCCCCGCCGATCCGCGCGCTTGGCGAACCTCGCGCGCGGATCGGCGGTTCTTTTGCACCGTTCCTACCGGCGGAAAGCAGCGGGCCCGTCGAAGACGCCGGGCCCACTGCCTTCCACCTGGAACGGTGCGGTTTGGGCCAGCCCGGCTCCAGGTCAAGTCATTCCAGGGTCTTGGCGCGCCTTTGTGTGCGCAGCGCCCGGGCTGGCCCCCCAGCCGGTGCCCAACCGCACCCGAGCCGGGTCCCGGCGTCGGCGGGTACAAAGCAGGGCGGGTTCGGAAACCAGCTCTGGCGCGAAACTTCTGGAGGGGCACGATATGAAGATCACTGTTGACCGCATTGAGGGTGACCGCGCTGTCTTGGAGCTTGCAGGCGACAAGATCGAGCATGTCGATGTCCCGCTGTCGGCGTTGCCCGCCGGCGTCCGGGAGGGTCAGGTGCTGACGTTCGTCGCCGCGGACGCATCGCTGACGGATGCCGAAGCCCGCCTCGCGCGTCTCAAGGCCAAGACCCCCCAGGGGCCCGGCTCCTTCGACCTTTGACCCCTGCCCGGAGACCCCGATGAAACGCCTCCTCCTGCTCGCCCTGCTCCTCGTCTCGCCGATCGCGTGGGCCGCCGGGGTCGACATCAACACTGCGGACGCGACCGCGTTGCAGACGCTCCCCGGCATCGGCGAGTCCAAGGCCGCGGCCATCATCCAGTACCGCACGGAACACGGCCCGTTCAAGTCCGTGGAAGAGCTGGACAATGTCTCCGGCATCGGCGAGAGCACGATGGCCAGCATTCGGGATCTGGTCACCGTCGGAGGCGGCACGGCCACCGCGGCCTCCGCCGCGACAACGCCCACAACGACGGCGACAACGACCTCCTCGCCGGCCAGCACCTCCGCGGGCTGCCCCGTCAACATCAACACGGCCGATGCCGCCGCGTTGGACATCCTGCCGGGCATTGGCGAGTCGAAGGCCGCCGCTATCCTGCAGTATCGCACCGACAACGGCCCCTTTGCCTCGTGCGAGGGGCTCGACAATGTGAGCGGGATCGGCGAGGCGACGATGGCGACCATCCTGCCTTGCTGCGCGGTGAAATAGGGAGCTAGATCATGGCGATCCCGGCCCGTGTGCGCTCGATCCTCGCAGCCGTGGGGTGTGCGATTGTGATCCTCGCGGTGGCCTCCCGCACCGCGATCGTCTCGGACGAGGACATGGCGCCCTCGCTCTTGCCCGGAGACCTGGTGCTGCTCGCCCCCGTCACGCCCACCCGCGGTCAGGTGGTCGCCGTCGTTGACCCGCTGGACCCCTCCCGCTGGACGTTGCGCCGCGTCGAGGCCATCGGCGGCGCGATCACCTATGAGAGTGGGACCTACGAGACCGACCAGAAGGAGCAGCTGCTGGACATGGGCCGAGATGACGCGGGTTTCGGGGTCATCCAGGAGGGCGATCACCTGACCCGGCACCTCGCCCGCAACATCAGCTTCGAGGTCGAGGAGATGGGGGTCCCGGACGACGCCGCGTGGTTGGGTGCGGACAGCCGGGACATCGCGGTGGACTCACGCTGGTGGGGGCCGGTGCCCCTCGACGTGCTCCAGGGCACGGTCGTGCTGCGGATCGGGGCACCCCGGAACCGATGGCGGTCCTGGGTGGACCCATCGCCATAGTTCATACGCCGGGAGCGCCGCCCGCGAGGGCTCGCAGCGGGCGCCGCGGCTGCTCCCGGAGCCGCAGAATTCAACGTCGCTCGGGCCCCCGGCGCGGGTACTCCCGCGTCGGGGCTAGGAGTCCGTAGTTCATACGCCGGGAGCGCCGCCCGCGAGGGCTCGCAGCGGGCGCCGCGGCTGCTCCCGGAGCCGCAGAATTCAACGTCGCTCGGGCCCCCGGCGCGGGTACTCCCGCGTCGGGGCTAGGCGGGCCGTGCCCGCGCTGAGCAGCGTCCGAGCGGTCGGGCTACCTTACGCCCCACCCGGAGGATCGGCATGAGCGGCGATGGCTACCACCTGAAGTTCACCATCGGCAAAGCGCTCTGGCGGGACCTGTTCTCGGTCGGCCTGCCCTACAAGGTCTCGGAGGGCGGCTTCGATCTCGTCGAGAACGTCCGCGCGGGCCTCAAGCAGCTGGAGGTTCGGCAAAAGGTCAAGGGGCTCCTTGCGGATCGGCAGGTCCCGGAGGTCCTCCACCGCGGGCGGGTGATCGCCGGGAACGTGTGGCAGAACCGCCGTGAGCAGGTCTACCAGCTCGTGAACGAGGTCATCCGTGTGAACGGCGACTGGAAGGTCCAGGTGGACCGCGAGGGGTCGGACTTCAAGTACAGCCAGCAGCGGTTCGGCGTTGAAGCCCACGTGAAGGTCGTCGCGACCGGCAAGGTCTACCTGCTCCGCGAGAACATCGAGTTCCCGTTCGTGATCGAAAAGCGCATCGGGGCTGAGGCCTCGCTCGGCGACATCCACTACGATGCCGAGCGGCGCGCCTTGGTCGGCACGCTGGAAGGGGTCACCGTGGATTTCGGTGAGCATGTGATCCTGCAGCTCTTGAACCGTGCCGCGGAGTACCTGATCGCGCAGCAAACGCCGAAGGTGAACCCTGTCCCGATCCTGAAGAAGGACCAGATCGAGGAGATGGTCTCCCCCGCCGGCGGCCCGCTGAAGATCAAGATGGGCGTCGAGGACGTCGCGCTCGACATCTCCGAGGAGGAGATGACGCTGAAGGTGCGGTTCGGGTTCACACAGCTGCAGCTGCAGGGGTGAAACCCCCAGGAATTACGGGCAGAGCGCCTCTTCAAACAGCGCGCCGTTGTCGCTCTCCAGGCACTCCGCGATAGCGCCGGTGCCGGTGCCATCGTCGTCGACGAACATCTGCAGGCTGGTGACCCCGGTCAGCAATGCGGTGTCGACCGAAAAGTCGAGGCCTTCGCTGGTGCGGCCTGAGGGGATCGCATCCGGCGTGGCCACCGTGTCCAGGAGCACGTCGCCCCCGCCGGTGATGCCGTAGAGCGCGACCTCAACCCCCGCGGGGACCTCGCTCGCGCCCGTGTTCAACACCCGGCCCGAGACATGCAACGTGCCACTGTCGCAGTCGTCCGTGCAGATACCGAGGATCTCGCCCTCAAGTTGCGCGCCGAGCGCATCGCCCGGGGGCAGCGCCAACGCGGAGTGAAAATTGTTGTAGACAGTAAAGTTGGTGATGGCGTCGGTCGGGACGGAGAGATCGTCGTTGATGTTCGTGATCGTGTAATCGTGCTGGTTCCAAACCCCGCGGGCGGGCGCCCACGTGTTGGCGACATCGCCGTAGATGGAGATCCCGGTGGTGTAGGCATCGTGCACGACCACGATCTCCGCGTGCCCATCGGCATCGACATCGGCGATGACCGGGTAGTCGTACATCGTCGCAGAGGCGTGCTCGTTGCTTTGGAACTTGATGGTGCCGTCCGCCCCGTTGTACGCGATCATCTGGATCTCGTCGATGTAGACCACCTCGGGGATGCCGTCCGCGTCGAAGTCGAAAATGCTGGCCCCGGTCGCCCCGCTCTCATCGTGGACGTTGGCCTCCCAGAGGATGCTGCCGTCCTCGCTGTTCAGCGCCCAGAGGATGTTTCCGCCCGCGACGATGATCTCGGCCAGACCGTCCCCGTCGATGTCACCCACCGCGGGGATGGGGAAAATATTGGCGGTTCGATTGGTGAGGGGGCCCCAGAACGAGCTGCCATCGGTGTCGTAGGCAGTGATCGTATTCCCCGAAACCCGGACAAACTCGCCCTCGGGGTCACTGTCAAAGTTTCCGACCGCGATCGCGCCCTCCGAATTGTCGGAGATCCGGGCAACGATGTTCGCGTCGGCGTCGTACATCACGTCGCCCGCGATGATCTCCATCTGGCCGTCCAGATCGATGTCGGTCACCGCGGGTTGGGCGCCCTCGCCGTAGATCCCGAAGCCGGTGTACGCGGGGCAACCCCGGCCGTCCGTACCCACCGCCCGGGTGGTCAGATCGTTGTGAAAGATCGCGCGGCCGGCGATGATCTCGGCGGACCCGTCGTGATCCATGTCGGCGACCGAGATCCCCGTCGCGTAGTCGAACGAGTCATCGGAGAAGATCTCGGACTCCAGGATCAGCTCGCCGTCCCAGGAGTAGGCGATGACCGAGTACTGGCCTGAGCCAAAAGTAAACAGCTCGCTCGCGTACTCCCGGACGACGAGCACCTCGGGAAGGCCGTCGTCATCGATGTCCGCGATGGCCGGGTGCGCGCCGAAGCCGGTGTCGGCCCCCGTCGTCTCCCAAACCAGACCGGACCCATCACCGTGGTACACCGCCAGCTCGCCCGGGCCCAGGAAGGCCCAGTTCACCACGATCTCCGGCATGCCGTCGCCATCCAGGTCCCCGACGACCGGCAGCGCGTCGCTGCTCTCGCCCGCCACATCCCACTCGACGATCGGGGTGAACCCGCCCACCTCGTAGTGACACACGTCGCTCAACGCCACGTCCTCCGCGGGGATCACCTCGTTTCCACACGCATCGTCGCTCGATGTGTCGATGATGTGGTCGCTGTCGGAGTCTCCGGCGCCTTCGCCCTCATCCTTGTGATTCTTCAGCAGGTAGTCCTGACAGCCGAGGAGCCCGAGGCTGGAGGCGACGAAGAGGGCGCGGGTGGGGGTGAGACGCATGGGTTGCTCCTGGCTCGCGGGGGCTAATATGAAATCGCAGAGGGGGCGGCTCGGGACCCGGGGAGGGCCCGTCCAAGCGGGCCGTGAAAACGCCGCTTCGCGCCGGCGCGGTCCCCCCGAAACGGGCTTCGGGGGGCTACGGGCTACGGGCTACGGGCAACGGAGGGGGTGCCGAACGGCGAAGGGGTTCGGTGGCTGGTGTCGGCGTCGCCGATCCTACGGGGGCGGGAGAAGGGGAGGACGGAGTTAGAGAATCCGTAGGTATGAGGTTGGGACCCCGGACGGTGGGACTACCCTTCTCCCGCTCGGTGGGAGAAGGTGGCCGCGTCTTCGCGGTCGGATGAGGGCTCGGAAGGACGAGGGAGGCTTGCGCTCGAAGATGAGCCCCGAAGGGGGAGGGGAGACAGTCCGGCGGCGGGGCTGGGGCGTGCCCCCCAGGAAACTAGCGCCCGCGCCGCACGACCATCGCCGCGATCCCCGCGAGCGCGAGCCATGCGATGCCGCCGCCCTCGACCGACGAGCACCCGATCGTCGACGAGGACGACGCGGCCTTCGGCCAGCCGGGGATCGTCACTTCGGTCTGCGCGGCGCCGAACTTCACAGTGAGCGTGACCGGGGCATAGTCGGTGTCCACCTCGTACTCGAGCTCGTCGCCGACCCACTCGTCGCCGTTCGGCATCACCCAGGTCGGGGTGACCCCGAGGACCATCTCACCTTCGGCGTCGATGCCCACGGCGCCGATGATCGCGCTGTCCTCGACACCTTCTCCCGTGGTATTGCCGATGATCTCGATGCCCACGATGTCCTCGACGTCCAGCGCGTGGAAGGAGACATCCTCGACCGTCTCGCCGTCGGCCAGGACCGAGATCGCCTGCTCGCCAGCGAGCGTCGGCCAGATCGACAGCCACTCGCGGTCCTCCCAGAGCGTCGTGTCCTCGACCTCGACGGTCACGGCCTCTCCGGAGACCGCACCGAGCACGGCGTGCGCTGCGAGCGGCCGGCCCATCGACGAGAACTCAGCTTCGAAGGCTGAGAAGCTTCCGACCAGCACCTTCTGCGGGCTGCTGGCGATGAAGCCCGAGCCAGCGTCGAGCGAGAGCTTGGAGGTAAGCGCGACCTCGTCAGCCGCAGCGACCTCGAGCACCACCTCGTGGACCGTCTCGCCCTCGCGGAGGATCTTCAGGACAGAGGTGCCGGCGCCGATCGCCACGGCGTTGGCCGACACGTCGTCCTCGGTCACGATGACGTCGGCCAGCTCGATCACCGAAGCGTCGCTGCTGATGAGCTCCAGGTCCTGCATGTCCGCCGAGCGGCCGAGGTGAATGCGCTCGCCGACGTTGAAGGTCAGCTCGCTGCCGAGCGCGTACACATCAGCTACCGAGTCCTCCGAGAGCTCGATGCTGTCGGTGAAGTTGTCGGTCACGAAGAACCGGTCGGCGGGCGAGCAGGCGACAAGAGAGAGCAGGGTGAGGACGAGCATCGGTGACTCCAGTGCTCATCGGGAAAGCAACCAGCGTGCCAGGTCGAACGTTCAGCGTTCTACGCCACGAGCTTCGACGAGCACCCTAGCGTGCCCCCAGGACCACGACACGCACGCCCTGCCCGTCGCTCATGGTCGCGACCCCCACCGAGTCGTAGTCCCCGGCGTAGATCAGCCGCTGTTGGGGCGACCACCACATCTGCTCCAAGCACGCCCGCAGGCTCTCCGCCTCGCACTCGCTCCCCCCGCCCACGAACCCCGCGTGAGCGAGCAGCGCGGACGAGGGTTTGCCCGCGGACCCCGTCGCCAGATCCCGCAGCCGCACCCGCGCGACGGAGTCCATCCCCGAGTCGCGGACCGGCGCCGGCCGTCCATACCAGTCCCACACCGCAGCGATAGCGTTGAACGCCGCATCTTCCGGGTTGTCGCCCTTGAGTTGCCCCACGAAGGGGTAGCGCTCGGGGGTCTTTTCTCCGACGTACACCGGCAACGACGCGACCACCCGCCCACCAACAGAGGCCTGCAACAACCACTCTCCCTCCTCGTCGAAGACGACCCCCCCGACCACGGGCTTGGGGTCGCCGTAGGGGTTGGAGGCCTGCCATTCGGCGCTGCTCAGCGCGACGAAGTCTCCGACCTGCACCTCGCGCGGCACGGGGGGGAGCTCTGGGCCGCCCTCTCCGTGGAGCATCACCCAGACATCATCGTCCGCGCCGCGCGCGCGAACCAAGCCGACGTCGCCGGTGGCCGGCACGGCGAGGGTGGGAAGTGAATCGTACGGTGCGTGCAGGATTTGGACGCCCGTGACCGGGTAGGGGTAGCCCGCGCGAACCGCGGCCCAGCGGGCCTCAGAGGGATCGACCTCCGCCCGCGATGCCGCCTTCAGCGCGAGCGCAGTGGCCGCGCCCGACAGCACCTCTTCCCAAGCTCGGGTCCCGAGAACCTGCGCGACGAGCGGATCCGGGGTCTGGCCGAGGTGGCGAACGTACAGGTCCGCCACGGGCGCAGGGAGGTGGGGCGCCGAAGGGGTGGCGGCAGCGACCGGCGCGGCGTCGGGCCGATGGGCGCAGCCCGTGAGGAGGAAAGCCGCGAATGGGAGGGCGAGCAGGCGCATACCCCCCGTTAGTCGATCCCCAGCGCCCCTGCTGGTGAGCGTTTGTCTCGATCACCGGCCCGCGATAGGGCCGCGTCCCTCCGGAGGTTCCGTGGCAGACATCCAGATCCTGCGCGCCGACGTGTCGAATGGCCGCATCCAATCCTTGGAAGTTCGCTTCCCGAACACCACCCCCCGCACGATCTCGCGGGAGACGGCGGTGGCGTGGGCGCAAGCCGGGCACTCGTTGATCCCCGTCGCCGGTCATGGACACGACGTTCATCGTGGCGCCGGGCTTGGCCTCGTCGAGGTGGGCGAGGAGCTGTTCCTTCGCACGGACACGCGGGCCGAAAGCAGCGATGTGGTGGGGTTTCCGGGGCACTGAGCGCAGGCCTACCCCTCCGGAATCTCCCCACCGTCCACCGGCCCCATCGCCGTCAGGTTGACCTCTCGCTCCGGCTTGACCCCGATCCACATTCCGCCAGCAGGGACGGGCCCCGCGTCCCGATACTTCATCTCGCCACCTTGAAGCGCCCCATCCTTGGTGCTCAGCGGCAGGATGAGCTCTCCGACGTGCCCGCCGCGCTCCACGAGCAGCCGATAGCATCGTTGGTTGACGCCTCCGAGCTCGACCACGTTGGGGGTGACGAGCGCGACGGCCTCGGTAGGGCCCTGCGCTGCTATTCCGCGGATCATGTCATCGATCGGGAGCGAGAGCTTCCCGCGTAACTCCCACCGATCCAACGAACCCGGGCGGTAGACCAGCACGAGCAGATAATTGAGCGGCTGCTGCAACAACTCCGGAAAGAAGGTCTGCGCGAGATGGATGGCCACGCTCAGGACATCGGGTGGGAGCTCCCCCCAAGGGGCGGTGGCACAGCGGATGTCCTCGCCTGCGCTGGCCGTAAGCTCCTCACGCCGCGTCTCGATGGTCGCTGTCCCGGCGTCGAGCCATTCGCGAAAGTCCTCGTCCAACGCCTCCAGTCCTTCGCCTTCGGACTCCTTCCATTCCCCGTGGAACACGCCAACCGACGCCTCGCCCGTGCCGATCAACCGGAACGCGAGCCACCACTTCCCGCTCTCCACCTCGTACTCAAGCACCCCAAGCGCGCGCCTTCCCCGCCCGTCCACTTCGACCCGGCGCTCCCCCTGGCGGAACGCTCGGACCACACCTTCCCTTCGCGCGAGGTCCATGAACAACGCCGCGATCAACCTTTCGTTACCGATCTCCTCGGCCTTCTCCAACGAGAGTTGCTCACAGCTCCCCTCGCGCGCGAACACCAGGGCCGGGCGCAAACGGCCCGTCATGCTTGCCTGGTTTTCAGCGTTGGTCCTTACGAGCGCGCGAACGCCCGCTGTGTCGCGAACATCCCCGAACAGGGGGCGACGCTCGCCCGTGAGTTGAAAATGCTGGAGATCGTCAGACATCGTTACCCCCCCTACGCCAAATTCACCCACACACTCTTGATCTGCGTCAGCTCATCCAACACCGCGCGGCCGTTCTCCCGTCCGAAGCCGGATTGTTTGTAGCCGCCGTAGGGGCTGGCCGCGTCGAAGCGGTTGTAGGTGTTGATCCAAACCGTTCCGGCCCGGATTCGGGAGGCCAGCGCGTGCGCCTTGCCGATGTCGCGCGTCCAGATGCCCGCCGCCAAGCCGAACTCCGTCGCGTCGGCCATCTGCGCGACGTCCTCGACGGAGTCGAACGGCAGGATGGAGAGCACGGGCCCGAAGATCTCCTCCCGGGCGATGGTCATCGACGGCGTGACCCCAGCGAACACGGTGGGCTCGACATAGTAGCCGGGGCCCTCGGCGCCGCCGCCGGAGCGACAGGACGCGCCTTCGCCCAAACCCTTCTCGATGTACGACACCACCCGGTCTCGATGCGCCGCCGAGACCAGCGGCCCCATCTGGGTCTTCGGATCCAGCGGATCGCCAGACACCAGCGCGTTCGTACCCGTGACAACGGTCTCGATCACCTGGTCCAGCACCCGCCGCTCCACGAGCAGACGGCTCCCGGCCGTGCACAACTGCCCCTGATTGTAGAACACCGCTGAGACGGCGCTCTTGGCGGCCAGATCCACGTCCGCGTCCGCAAACACAATGTTTGGGCTCTTGCCCCCCAGCTCCAATGAGAGCTTCTTCAAGGTCCCGGCGGCCGCGCGCATGATGATGCGCCCGGTGTCGGTGCCCCCGGTGAAGGAGATCTTCGCGACGTCCGGGTGGTCCACCAGCGCGGCGCCACACTCCTCGCCGAAGCCCGTGATGACGTTCAATACTCCGGGCGGCAAACCTGCCTCGGCCAAAATCTCCGCGAGGCGCAACGAGGAGAGGCTCGCCTCCTCGGGGGGCTTCAATACCACCGTGTTTCCGACGGCCAGGGCGGGCGCGATTTTTCGGGCGGCCAGGAGCAGGGGAAAATTCCACGGGATGATCGCGCCGATCACGCCCAACGGCTCCCGAAGCGTGTAGTTGAGGATGGGACCGCGCACGGGGATGGTCTCCCCGGTCAGCTTGGTGGCCCAGCCGGAGAAATAGAAAAAGGTGTCTGCCGTCCGCGGGACGTCGATAGCCATGGCGTTGGCGATGGGCTTTCCGGTGTCCTGGGACTCCAGCTTGGCCAATTCCAAGAGGTTGGCCATGACCAGCTCGCCGGCCTTCCAGAGGATGCGCGCCCGCTCATTCGGGTCGAGCCGTGCCCACGCGGGGAACGCCCGCTTGCAGGAGGCCACGGCGAGGTCGGCATCCTCCCGCTTGCCGCGGGCCAGGGTGGCGAGGACCTGGCCGGTCGCAGGATTTGGGGTCTCAAACGTCTCGCCTTCGAGGGCCGGGCGCGACTGGTTGTCGATCCAGAGCGCGGGCATCTACTCCTCCTCCTCGACAGGGTAAGAGGCGTCGTAGGCATCGGGCTCGGGGCGGAAGACGCTCAACAGCGCGATCGCGGAGAGTTGGGGGGCGCCCGTGTCGAAGGTCGCTTTGCCCTCCAAGCCGATGCTGATGAACTCCAGCGGGCTGATCTTGAGCCCCGCCCCTGCTGTTGACGTGGGCAAGCCCGTCACATCCCCTGGGTCCAGGAGGTATTCGCCGCGGACGGTCGGGCTGACGACAAACTCGGGGATGATCACGACCTGCAGCTGCCCTCCGGCGAATGCGCCGCCCCCGATCACGCCACCACCGCCATCAAGCGAGAGGTAGAGCTGGTCGAGCGGGTAATACTCGAAGCAGCCAAACGCGGAGTAATAATCGGTGCCTTGGAGGGGGTAGGCCGCCACCGCCAGGGCGGCATAGTACGAATCCTGCGAGACCGCGAACCCCGCGCCGCCGGTCATCACCTGCCAGGCCATATCCCACCCGCCATAAACGAAAACATCCGTGGCGCCGATGGTCATTCCTGGCTCCGCGCCGATGATCTGGGCGGGCTGCATCGCCCACAGGATGGAGGTACTGGGCAGGTAGTTCTGCCACTCGTCCCACTGTTGCAGGCCGATGTTCGGGTTGGTGACCCCCAGCCGGACGTGGTACTGTTCGCGCCCAATCTGGAGCATCGCCCACTCGGGAGGGAGGGGTTGAGTGATGCCGCCGGCGAGATTGGCAGGATCCATGTGGACATCCAGGTCCACCCGGATGAACAGGAGGTCGGTGCCCAACCGGGCGTCCACCTCAGCCTGTGCGAGCGTCGGCGCAACCCCCAGACCCGAACCGGAGTCCCCGACCACGACCCCGCCCGAGGCGGCGCCCCCGAACCAGGTTTCGACTTCCCCGGCTTGGGCAGCGCCGGGGAGGGCGAGGAGGAGAACGAAGGGGCGAAAGACAGGGTTCAGCACGCGGACTCCGGGGGAAGCGGCAGTATAAGCCGCACGGGGGGGGCGGGCGGCTCGGGGCGATCCCGGCCGCTTCCGCACGATCCTGAAACGCCGCTGCGCACCCGGGGGCGCCCCCCCGATCCGCGCGCTCGGCAAACCTCGCTCGCGGCTCGGCGGTCCCTTTGCACCGTTCCTACCGGCGGAAAGCAGCGGGCCCGTCGAAGACGCCGGGCCCGCCGCCTTCCACCTGGAACGGTGCGGTTA
>CANKNP010000129.1 GCA_947483545.1 Deltaproteobacteria bacterium
GGACGCAAGGGACTACCTAAGCCAGGTTGACGGCGTCGAGACGACGGTGGCGCAGTGGTCCGGATGCGACGATGGGCTGGACATGCAGCTCTGGAGCGCGGTGGAAGGAGACCACACCTTCTTTCCGAACCAGCAAGAGTTCAAGGACGACCTTGCCACCTGGGCTGTCGCAACGGAGCCGTAACGGCGCCACGTGTAGGCCCGCGGCCGGGCCTCTTCCCCCTGAAGCCGCCGACCGGTTAGCAGCAAAACCAGCACCTGTAGCTCAGTTGGATAGAGTCGCGGCCTTCGAAGCCGTTTGTCCCGTGTTCGAATCACGGCGGGTGCATCCCTTCATTTCTTCTGGGGGCACAAGCCCGCGCGCGGTACCCGGCGACGAGGAGGGCTGTGCGGCTCGCGGCACGGGCGGGGAGCGCGGTTTCCATCGGGGGAACGTACCCGCTTGGCGCCCTGCTCACACCGCGACGCTCGACTCCAGCTCCGTCGGCTTCAGATGCGGGAACGGCACCGCGCGCCGTGCGTTTCGCGCGTCAATGTGCTCGCCAATCGTCTTGAGATCCGCCTGGAACGCCTCCATCACCGCGCGGCCCTTCGCGTCCAGGGCGACCGACGGCCAGTCTGCGGTCAGGGCCCAGGTCCGGTAGGTCGTCCCAAACTTCGCGGCGAGGTTGGCCTCGGTCTCCTCGCGGTAGGGCACGACGTCATCCACGCGGTCGCCGGGTCCCACCTTGTGGGGCAGAAAATACGGGTGTGTCAGGAACTCGAGCGAGAGCCCGCCGACCATCTTGTGGTAGACCGACACCCCGAAAATCCGGGCGCAAAGCGTGCGCGCCAAAGTGTCCAACCCATCGCCGGCCAGGCCCGGGGATAGTCGTAGATAGGAGGCGATGAACGCCTGTAGCTCGGCATCGGCGCGGATCGCGGCGTCGTCGGGGTAGTACGCACACAGGTACTCGCGGACGTAGAGGAGCATGGCGTTCCAGAGCAACAGGGCATCGGCGCCGTAGGGGTATTCGCCGGAGGCCGCGAGGTCGGCGACGCCGCGTCGGTTCAGATCGTGGGGGAGGTCGTAGCAGAGCGGGTCAAATTGGGCGACGGCGCGGGCAAGGAGGATCTGAACGCTGGACCAGGGGAAGGTGTAGACCGCCTGGACGTTGCCGAAGGGGCCGAGGAGCGTCTTGCCAGCGCGATCGTTGACGCGGAGGGTGCCGGCGATGTGGGGGGTCAGGAGCCTGCGGACGGGGTGGTCCGCGCCAAGCTCGGAGACGGTGGCGGTGGCCATCGCCCCGGCTGTCAGAAAGTGTGTGTAGAGCAGATGTGGGCCCACGACCAGCCAGGTTTGGATGCCGGCCGCCGCGATCAGCTTGGCGATCTCCCAGGCCTCGCCGTCCTGGGGGGTCCGGACCGCGCCGTCTTCAAGCTCGATGCTGACCAGAAACGGCACGCCGTCTGCAAAGTCGAAGGTGACCAGGGCTGCGATGGGGCGCGTGCCGGGGTGGCGCTCCAAGCCGGCCAGGATGCGGACGTCCACGACGAACTGCTCGCCTCGTCGCTCGATGATCGGCGCGGCGGGGCCCTGCACAAGCGCGCGGGCGAACGCGGCGTCCGTCGTGTAATCGGGCCAGGGCCCGAACCGCACGCCGGTCTGGCCCAGCACGTCGGCGAGGTGCGCGTCCACCTCTTCCCGCGAGGTCCAGCGGTTCCAATGTTCCGTGTTGGGAAGCGTGCGCTGAAGCCCCTGCACGATGCTCACGCCGGCGGCCTCCGAGATGCCGTGGGTGTCCCACTTCGGGAGCCCGGCGGCGACGTGAAGGTCTGTCGCCGCGAGACCCCAGACGTCGGAGATCGGCCGTGTGGGCACCTTTTCCTTGTGACCGACGGGCGGGAGCTTGGCGAACGACTTCGCGGCGCTCGTCTTGCCGGCGATCATCAACTTGGCGTAGAGGCGGGTTCGGAGGGACATCGAGCGATGGTATCCGGGCAGCAGAATAGAGTCCCCAGATGGCCCTCTCCCTCCTCGCCCTTCTCGCCTTCTCGCCCGCCCACGCCAGCTACGTCACCAGCGTCGGTGAAGACGTCACCATCGGCCTCTCCGGCAATTTCGCCCGGCTCGGCGTCGCGGACGACGGCTCCTACCTGCTGTTCTGGGCCGCCGGAGGCGACTACAACCGCATCCCGCTTCAGGCGGACTTCTCCTACAACGACCAGGAGCGGGTGGGGATGACCGGGCACACCGACATCATCGACAACGCCATCCGGCTCTGTCCCGATGGGACCTGGCTCCACACGTCGTCCGCGAACGTCAACGACCCGAACGACACCGCCTACGTGTTCACCTATGACGCGGCGTTCAACCTGACCTCCTCCCTCACCCTGGACCAGGACAGCAGCATCGCGCACAACGACATGCCGCTCTGGTGCGGCGCTGCGCGCATCACGGGGTTCACCACCGACTCCTTTTCGCAGATCGTCATGCCGCTGAACGCAGATGGCAGCGAGGCTTCTCGGCATGAAGCGCAGAGCGCCGCGCAGATGATGGGCGGGCAGTTCTGGCGTGCGGAGGGCAAGGACGACACGCTGTACGTCCTCGGCTCACAGAAGGACAACGGCATCCAAGTCACGACCTACGATGCCTCGTTCAACCTCATGGACACCGTCCCGATCCCAGCGCTGTCGCCGGAGGGCGAATATGCCTACTGGCCGCAGGGGTTGTTGCGCGTCGGCGATTATTTCGTGGTCGTGCACATGGGCCACGCCGACAACGCCGGCTGGGACGCCGACACCGGGAACGTCTACTTGTCCGTGGTCTCCTTCGGAGATTGGGAGGTCGTCGAGCAGACCCAACTGACCGCCTACGAGCCCGGCTCTGGTGCGATGCGCCCCTGGGCCGTGCGGGACGGCGAGGATCTGCTCGTCAGCTTCGACAAGGATCTGCACCCCCACGTCATGCGCGTCGGGTTCGATGCGGAAGGACTCGGAGAATTCGAGGGCGAGGACTCGGGCGCGGATCCCGACACGGATCCGGACACGTCGGCCGATTCATCGAGCGACACCGGGACCCCGGGGCCCGATTGCGGCTGTGCGAGCGGGGGACGCGGGCACGCTGCCGGGTGGGCATTGGTAGTGGCGGTGGCGCTTGGGAGGGGCCGTCGGCGCGGTTGACCCTCACAACCCTGAAGCCTGCACCTTCTGGGCCGCATCTTGCCGGAAGAGATCGTCGTAGGCGGCCTCATCGGCTGCCTTCGGCCGGGCGGCCGGGCGGGGGGGCGCACGGTTGTTTTGAGTTGGGACCGCCACCGCTTGGGCCATCGCGTACCGGTCGCCGCGCCGCGCCACCGCGGTCTTCGCGACTGTCGGTGACCAGGCCGAGCCCTGGGTGTCTGTGGTCAGCGTCTGGACGGTCCCCGCGGCATCGAAAAGCCAGAGCTGGGCGGCCGGCACCGGGGCACCCCGGGTGGTGGTGAGATGCAAGAGCGTGCCGCCGCCAGAGCTGGTCATCACCAGCTCCGCGTCCGTCCGGACCACGACGAGCCGCTCCGATCGCGCGCCCACGGTGATGGTGACGAGGTACGCACCCTCCGGCAGCGCGGGCAAGGGCACATCGCCGGCGGCGCCGACCGGCAGGGTCTTGGAGGCTGTCGGCCGCAGCCCGTCCACATGGATGCTGTCTGTCCGGAGTCCTCCTGCATCGCGAAGGAGCGCGGCCTCCAGCGCGATCGCGATGGCAGTGACCGTCACCTCCGTCCCGGGGCGCAACAGGGCGGGAATGACCGGCGCCGCCCCCGGCGCGAGCACGAGGAGCGACGGGGTCGCAAACGCCGTCCGGTCCAGCCAGGCGATGCGGTCCGCCGCCTCCGGCTCGCCCGCGGCCGCCGCGGCGAACGCGAGCTTGGCATCGCCCGTCCGGCCCAACGCCTCCAGCGCGCGTCCGCGCTCCAGCGCGATAGTGTCGGTTCCAACCGCCGGAATCACGCCGATCCCGTCGAGGATTCGCAGCGCCGCCGCGGGTTGACCTGCCGCCCCCACCGCCCGCGCATCGGCCAGGGAGAGCCGCCAACTCACGTCTTCGGCTCCGGCCACGCCCCGAAACGCGGTGGCGAGCAACGCGGTCAGGGAGCGCTCGCGAGCCGGGTCTCCCAGCGCGTGGAGCGCGTCCGAAAGCAGCGCCCCCGCTTCCGGGGTCTCGGGCGTGGCGTCCGGCGTCCCCGGGGGATGAAGCAGGAGGAACCCCGCGAGCTCTGCGGCGGCGGTGTGCCGGAGCGAGGAGCGGGTGTAGCCGAGGCGGTCGCCGTCGCCCTCGGCCCGGCCGAGCAGCATCGCGGGCACGAGGAACCGGGCGCGCACCACAGTGGGCGTCTCTGGGTACCGCCCGAGCAGCTCTTGCAGGAGCTTCAACGCGGTGAGTTCAAGGCCCGCCGAGCGAAGGTTGGAGACCGCCGCGAGCTCCTCTTTGAAGCGCGCGTCCATGACGACGCGGGTCGCGGAGAGCGCTCGCGCAGCGCCGTTCGGGACCGAACCCTCGGGCACCGCACCATAGGCATGCGCCAGGGCGGCGGCGGCCGGGAGGTCGAGGGTACCGTCGGTGACGTGCTCGCGGAAGCCTTGAAAGGCCTGGATCAGGAGCAGCGGGTCGGCGTCGGCGCGAGGGGCGGCGGCCACTGCGCCGGTCAGGAGCGCTTCGCTGGCGCGCTTGAGCCAAGCCGGAGGAAGATCCGTTGTGCGAATCACCTCGCTCAGCACGCTCCGGGCTTGCAGATCCCCGCTGCGCGAGAGGGCGACCGCCAGCTCCAGGCGCTCGTTCTCGGACATCGGGTCGGTAAGAGCGGCCTCGCGTGGCGCCCCGACGTGGATGGTGAGCGCCTGGGTGGCGATCCGCTCGCCGTTCGCGTCGAACCGGGAGATGATCAGCGCCACGTCGCCCTCCTCGCGGGGTCGAACCCGGCACAGGGCGGTGTTCACCGACGTCAGCGATGCGGTCATCTCGACCCAGAGCGACCCCGAGCCATCGGGGCAGCGCAGTCGTGTGGGGAGCGGGATTCCGGGCATCCGCACGTAGATCGGAAGCAGCCGGCCGGCGGGGACTCGAACTTCGTCGGGTTGCATCAAAGACTGGCCCGGGGTGTAGCTGCCGTCGGCGTTGCTCCGTTGGAACGTGCGGCCCCGCCACTCGGTGACGGGGGACTCCGCCCAGAGGTCCAGCGCCGCGGGGTTGCCCTCTGCGGCCTCGGGCGGGAACCACCGCCCCGAAACCCGGCTGAGCGCGTGGAGGGCCAGCGCCCGATCGCCGGCATACGCGCCTTCTGACCGGGCAGTTGCCCACCACCGGGCCGCGTGGGTCGGGTCCGCGACGCCGGAGATGACGGTCCTGACCGCGGCGATGGTGGCGGCATCGGCGGGTCGAGCGGGGTCGGGGTCGGGCAGCCGGGTGAGCGCGTCCGCGCCGTCGCCCGCAAGCCAGAGCGCCAGGGCACCCCGGGCGACGACCCAGGCCGGAAGATCCTTCCCTTGGAGCAGGCGGTCCGCGGCGATGCGGGCGCGATCTCGCTCATCCGGGAGGTCGCTTCCGGCCAGCGTGAGCGCGGCCAGAGACCGGGCGGCGTAGTAGGGGTCGCCGAGCGGCCTCCCCGACGTGGGTCGCTTCCGGGCGGCGAGGAGGTGACGGGCGAGCGCCTCCTCTGCGAGCCAGTCCGGGTTGGACGCTTGATGTTCCTCCCGCGCCGCCGCCAGCGCGGTGGCAGCGCCTCGCACCGGCCCGGTCGGTCGGTCGGCCGCGGCCAGCGCTGCGAGCGCATGGACACTCGCCCAGCTCGGCAGGGCCCGGGCGAGGTGGAGCAGCTCCGCCCCGACGGGATCGAGCGTGCTGCCGTCTGGCGACATGATCGCTGCGGTGTCCCGCAGCGTCGGCTCCGCCAAGTCTGGCACGCGCCCCGGACTCGGCCCGCGGACTGCGATCGGCACGATCTCGCTGGTCCACCGCCCGTCGCGGGTCTGCACGACCACCTCCACGTCGGCCGCGGAGATCCACGCCGGCACGTCGAATGTGAACGCCCCCGGGGCCTTGCCGTCCACCACCCCAATGGCTTTCGGCTCGCCGAAGAAGCCCCCGGCGGTGCTCACCACGCCCTCTCCCCCGTACGCCACCTTGGGCCGCTTCCCCCCCATGCCCCCCCCGCCGGTCCCGTACCCGCTGGCCCCGGCCGATCCCACCATCGCGTCGGAGCCCGGGGCATACCCATAGTCCATCCGCCGCATCTCACTCTTCTCTGCCATCCGCTCCTCCTCCGCCAGCAGGCCCGCTGCGATCAGCGTCCCTTCCACCGGCCCCGGACGCCACGCCACGCCCGCGTACCCCCGCCCCCCCGTCCAGAGCGGCGCGACCCCCGCCATACGATCCTTCCCACTCTCCCGGAGATACGCCCACACCCGGCTCCCCGCCTCGCTCTGGATCGTCACGGTGGATTGTTCACCGCGCACCAACGCCCCCGTCACCTTCAGCACCGGCGCCGTCGCCCCCCCGAGGGGCACCGCCTCGCCGTTGCCGGTGACCAGGAACGACTCCGCCGTCCCCGCGCGTGCCGGACCGGCGAATGCCCGGCCCACGGATGCGCCTTCGCGAAGGACCGTGGCTCCGCGCACCCCCTCCGCCGTGTGGGCGGCCAGCACCGGCGCGCCCGTCCACGCCCCCCGGGCGTCGATGTTGCCGTCGCCGTTGGGATCGACCACGGTGAGTTTGCTCACCGGCCCGCACGACCCGCCCCCCGTCCACGCGCACAGCGCCCACTCCCCTGCCTGCGCCAAGGCGACCGGGGACCCCCCTATGAACCACTGGGTCCTTCCCCCCAGCGTCGCCCTGAGCCACGGCGTGCCCGGCGGCACCGTCATCGCCACCGCCTGTCCCAGCCCCACGATCTCGGGCACGTTGGAGAGCGGCCCCGCGAGATCGGCCTGCGTGATCGACAGGTGCCCGTCCACCCTGAGCCCGCCCACGACGAGCTCCACGCTCAGCTGGTCGTCCGGTCCAGCCCCGGCCAACGAGACGGGGATCTGGACCGGCTCGGTCCCGATCACCACCGCTGTCTCGCCCGAAGACCAGGGCGTGGACCATTGGACCGTCGCGTCGATCCCCCCCGCTGGCACCGTCCCCGTGCCGGCGACGTGTACCAGGACCGTCGATCCGGCGATCGCCTCGGAGATCCCCCGATGCTCGGGGTCCGCGGCGTCTGAGAAGGTCACGCTGGCGGCGGCTCGCGACGCATTTGCAGTCCCGACGTACGTGGAGCCGAGCATTTGACCGCCGGCCTCGACGACGAGCGAGCCGCCCCCCTGCACGAAGATCCGCGCGTGGCCGACACCGCCGGCCATCCGCACCTCCTGGGAGGCGAGCGCGCCGGCATTCCGGCCCGTGCTCCGCAGGGTCACGACCGTTGGCGTTGCAGCCCCGCTCGCCGCCGTGCCGAAGATCTGCACGTCTCGCACGTCGCCCCGCTCGGGCACCGCCCGATCCCACAGGACGACCGCCCAGGACTCCCGCCGGGGCGGCTGCGCGCCGGGGGCCCGCGCCGTGACGAACCCCAGGCCCTCCCCGCTCGTCGCCATCACCCGCACGGCGCCCGTGATCTTCACGCGGGCGATCCCATCGCGCCCCGTCCGCGCCTCGGTGATCGTGCCCGCGTCGTCCACCAGGAGGGTGGCCCCGGCGACAGCCTGACCCGCTCGCAGCACGGCGATGGCGGCGTCCTCGCCCTGGCGCACGACCTGCACCTCCAGCGGACGGGACAGCACCAGGGCGGTGGCGCGTTCGTTGCCTGCGCGCACCGTCAGGGCCGTGAGCGGGCCGGCGGCGCGGGGTCGGACTTCTGTGCGGCGGAGCGGCCGGGCCGGGTCCAGCGGGACCTCCCACGCTTGATCGGGCTCCAGGAGGAACGCATCCAGGAGGGTGTCCAGCGGATGGGCTGTGCTCCCCGACCCCGCCCGAAACATCGCCGCAGCATCCACCCGGTGCTGGCTCACTTGCAGCTTGTCGGTAGCTGAGGCGATCACCTCGACGCGACCGCCGCCCTCGACCGGCACCAGGCGCAGGCCTGGCTCAGTCCGGGCGTGCCCGCCGATCACCGCGGTCATCGGTCCCCCCGTGCCGCACGTCCCCGCAAACCGCTCGGCGAGGTCGAGGTCGAGGCCATCCCAGAGCAGCCTCTCCGCGAGCTCCTCGCACCATGTGCCCTCCGAAAAGCTCTCTGCCAACGCCCAGAGCGCCGCCGTTCGTTCGACGCTTCGGGTGTCACCATCCTCGGGCAGCGCGCGGTACCGAAGCGTCGGATCTCCGGCCCCGTCCACCGTTTGCAAGGCCGCCAACGCGGACTCCCGGTCGGTTGCCCCCTCCAGGAGCGCGGCGAGCGCCTGGCCCCGCGCCTCCCCGCCGAGCGCAGTGCGTCCTTCGATCTCCGCCAGCTCCAACCAGGCCTCTCGCCGATCCGCCGCCGACTCGGCTACGTTTGCCCGCGCCTGGACCACCTCGCTCACCGAGATCGCGCCGGGTGTCGTGCTCGGCACGGTCTCGGCCTGGATTCGACGAAGCAACCTCACCCCCGCCGCTGGGTCCTGGCTTGCCAACTGAACCGCCCACGCGAGCCTCAGTCGCTGGACGCTCAGGTCCGCCGGGACCAAGGTGTGCGCCGACCCTCCGCTCTCCTCGGTCTGGGTAGCCTCCCAAAGCGCGTCACGAGCTGATCCAGCGCTTCGGTCACCTCCTCGTGCGGGCAGAGGTTCAAGCGCGCCATCTCCGACATGCGGGCGGCGGCCACCACGGCGTCCGCACGGTCGGCGGTCTCGACCAAGAGCGCGTAGGTCGAGACCGCCCGCCCCGGCGCGTCCCACTCCAGCGCCATCGCCGCCCGGATCCGCGTGGGTGCGGTGGCGCGCTCTCCGTCTACGTCGAGGCGCCCGCGCGCTGCCCGAGACAGCTCTGCGGCGTGAAAGTCAGCCGGCAGGCGAAACAGAGCGTCCTGGGCGCGGTTTCGCACGCGCTCCGACGGAGCGAGATCGATCGCGGCCTGCAGGAAGAGCCCCGCGCTCTCCACGTCCGGCTCGGTGTCCTTCGTCGCGGCCAATCGCTCGGTGGCCCAGCCGATCAGCAGCTCCCCGAGCGCATCGCGGTGTGTTCCAGCGAGCGCGAGATCCATCTCAGCGAGCGCCCGTCCGGCCGCAGCCTTCACCTCTCCCCGCGCGGCTGCCAGGTCGATTCGCCCCCACACATCAAGCGGGCCGTCCCCCGAGAAAAGCCTGTCGGCCAGCGTGTAGTTGCCGGTCCGTAGCGCATATCGGGCGGCGAGCCATTGGAGGTGCGGGTCGGCACATTGCTCCAAGGTAGCGAAGGCGGTGGTACCCCGCCCGCTCAACGCAGCGGCCAGGGCGACCTCCTCGGGGGTGGCGGCAGCGTCGGCCGCGCCGGCCGGGGAAAGGACGCAGGTTGCGAGGGTCAGGCAGGTAAGGGCGAGCGCGCGTGGGGAGGGCATACGCCTTGGACTATGGCGCCGGACGTTGGTTCGCGGAAACGTGGTTACCCCGCTCCGATGCTCCTGCACCTGATCCTGCCCGCCCTCGCCCTCCGCCCGCCGGTGCTGCCTGGGGAGCCCGCGCCGACGAGCGTGTCGAGCCCAGACGACGTCCACTTGTCCTTCCACGCTGGGCTTCAGTGGCGCCTTGGGGCGACACCGCGGGCCGTCGAATTCCGGGAGCGTTGGGGGGTCGGTTGGATTCGGTTTGACGAGCGGAATGGCACCCCCCGGTTCCTCGGGCTCGGGGGGATCCCGGAAGCCGAGACCACCGCGCTGGTGGCCGACATCGCGGCGCTCGCGGGGATCGACGCGGCAGAGCTCTCGATCGCGGAGACCACCAAGCACCCGACCGACAGCGGCGACCGACAGCTGGTGCGATTCGCGCGGCATCACCACGGCGCCATCGTCGAGCGCGACGAGATCCTGTTGATCCTCACGAACGGGCGGATCGGCGGCGCGCGGGTGCGGCTCACCCCGCTCGGAAGCCTTGGGCCTGCGCTGCCCGGAGAGCGCATCGTGCCGCTGCCCAACGGCCGGGCGGTGTTGGCGTTCCGAATCGAATCGCCCATTCAGGTCGCGTATATCGACCGCCTTGGAAATACCCTGTGGGCGTATGACCCGCGCCACTTCTCCGACCTGACGGTGGAATACGAGCCGATCACGGTCGGCGACGCGCTGATGGTCGGCCCTGCCCGAAACGTCACGATGACCGACGCTTCCGGTCTCGTCGAAGTCACCGCGGCCGATGGCACCCACACGCTCTCCGGAACGCTCGACGCCTGGCTCGATGGCCCCTCGCTCGCAGTGTACGACGTGGGCGCGCCTGTCCACACGCCGGGCAGCGACTCGTTCACGATCACCCACGATGAGGTGAGCCCTGCCGCTGCCGACGTGCTCCACAATTTCTATACCGTCTGGGATTGGCTCGGCGCGCGATGGCCAACCCACGATTGGCTGGACGACCGGGTTCCGGCGTTCGTCCGCGTGGATGGCGTCTGCAACGCCTATTACACCGGCGGAACCATCAGCTTCTACGCGGAGAGTGACGTCTGCGAAGATTTGGGCCGCATCGCGGACGTGATCTACCACGAGGTCGGCCACGGCGTTCACGACTACATCCTGGCCGGCGGCACGTTCGCGAGTGACGTGTCCGAGGGCTCCGCCGATTTCGTCGCCAGCACCATTTTGGACAACACCGTCATCGGCAATGGTGCGGTGGGCCCCGGGTCGTATTTCCGGGAGATTGACACGGACAAGTTCTATCCGGCCGACACCACCGGCGAGGTTCACAACGACGGATTGATCTGGGCCAGCTTTCTTTGGAACCTGCGGGAACAGTGGCGCGCGACCTACGGCGACGATGTGGGAATCCCGATGGTGGACGTGCTCTTCCTGGGCGCCCTGGAGCAAGGTCCTACGCTCACCGATCTGCACACTGCCGTGATGCTCGCCGACGACGATGATGGCGACTACACCAACGGCACGCCCCATGACTGTGAGCTTCAGGCGCTGTTGAACTACCATGGGCTCGGCCCCGGCGCGATCGGCGAGATCCTCTTCGAACACACGCCGCTCGGTTGGCAATCCAGCGCGACGCCGGGCTACCCCGTCTCGTTCAACCTGTACTCGTTGACCCCGGATTGTTCCGGCTTGGACGAGGACAGCGTCACGATCTGGTACACCACCGACGACAGCTTGCTCTTACCCGGCACCGTGATCCCGCCCGAGCTTCCGCCCCGCGACACCGGGACCCCCGACGACAGCGCCGACACCGGAGCTCCGCCGGTCGACTCCGGCGACACGGGCGGGCCACCCGAGCCCGAGATCGTCGGCTACGACGGTTGGTTCCAGGTCACCGTCAGCCACACCGGCGTGGCCTACGACGGTGTGATCCCGCGACAGGCCGCCACCTCGCACGTCCGCTATTTCATGGAGGCGACGTCCACCGACGGCACCGAGGTCGTTCAAACCCACGCTGGCGAGGAGCAAGGGCTCTACGACTTCTGGGTTGGCGACCGGCACGCGGTGTGGTGCGAGGGTTTTGAGAGCGGATTCGGCGACTTCACCCACGGCCCCGGCCTCCCCTGGCTTCCTGACGACGAAGGCCGCTATCTCGACGAGTGGGTCACGGGTGCGCCCGTCGGCGGGGACTGGGATCCGGACGTTCCGGCCGAGGGCCTGAACATCGCGGCGACGGGGCTTGGCACCGACTACGTCGCGAACAACGCGGAGTACTTGAGCAGCCCCGTGCTCGACCTCTCCCTGGCCGGTCCGATGCTGCTGTTCCATCAGTCCCGTTGGCTCACCGTAGAGGACGCGACCTATGACCACGCCAACCTCTACGCGAACGACCTGCTGCTGTTCAGCAACGCAGCCTCTCGTGGCGGTTCGACCGCGCTCCTCGACACCGCTTGGGTGAGCCAGGACATCGCCCTGAGCGCCGTGGCCGACCCATCGGCCGTCACGTTCCACTGGACACTCACGACCGATCAAGGCCTGGAGTTCGGCGGCTGGGCGCTCGACGACGTGTGTGTGTACGACCTGGACGATCCCCCCGGGCACTACCGTTCCGAGAATTTGGACGCCACGGATGATCAGTCGGAGATCGTCGTGACCTGGGAGAACCCCTGGATCACGCCGCTTGGACACGTCCAGTTGGTGCGGAGCGCGACCGGATTTCCGGAGACCCCAACCGACGGCCAGATTCTGCTCGACGACGTGGCACCGGGGATCGGAGCCTCGCAGACGTACATCGACGCGGACGTGCTCCCAGGGCAGACCTGGTACTACGCTCTGTTCGCCGCGGCCGAGGGGGAAGACTGGCAGGGGGGCGTGATCGAGGGCGAGAACGCGGACATGGGGAGCACCCCCGCCGACGAGCCAGCGGATTCGGACTCCGCGGTGGACAGCGCGGACAGCGAGGACACCGGGGTGCGCTCCGACACGTCGAAGGATCTCGTGGCTGAAAAGAGCTGCGGATGTGGGACGGGGGCGGGGGGGCCGGGGTGGTTGGGGCTCGTGATCGGGTTGGTTTGGGGGGGGAGGAGGCGCCTCA
>CANKNP010000130.1 GCA_947483545.1 Deltaproteobacteria bacterium
CTTCACCCTCCCGTCGCACATCTCGCTGCTCACCGGGCTGCACCCAGGGCACTCCGGCGTTGTGAACGTCCAAGACGCACTCCCAGAGGAGCTTCGAACGCTTCCGGAGCGGCTCCGGTCGGCTGGATACCAGACGGTCGCGTACGCCCCCGTGAACACCCTGGACGACACGGCGACGGCCTCGGTGGCAGGCCCTTGTCGGCATCGCCGAGAGGCTGGACCCGTGAATCGCGCCAGCTTCTACGCGGGTGGTGGGCTGGAGCGCGGGTTCGACACCTTCTTGAACGGCTCGGATGTCGAGTGCCGCCCCACCTTCCTCACGGATCTCGATGATCCTGAAAGGCCATTCTTCGCGGTGGTCCACCTGAAGACCGCTCACTCGCCGTACGCGATCGGACTGCCGGGGTCCACGGTGACCGACCACCGGCTCCTGGATTGGGCAGGGAGGATGAGCCAAGATCCGCGCGCCCCAGACTCATCCGGGGCAGGCCTGCCCGATCCCGCCGAGCCGTCCACCGACGACCAGTTGACCGCAGAACTCGCCCGCGACCCGGCCTTGAAACAGGAGATGTTGGCCGCTTACGACCAGGTGGTGACCGACGTGGACGCCGAGATCGGCGACCTACTCGATGGGCTTCGGGCACGAGCGCTGCTCACGAACACGGTCGTGGTCGTCGTCGGAGATCACGGCGAGGCGTTCGGGGAACGCGGGCGGCTTGGGCACCAAGGGTGGCTCACACCTGAGGTTTTGCACGTCCCGCTCCTGGTGCGCCTGCCGGCCGGTCGCGGCGCGGGGGGGCGCGTCACGCAGGACGTCAGCCTTGTGGACCTCGCTCCGACTCTCCTCGAGCTTGCGGGAAGCCCGCCACTCCCCGATCCCGATGGGCAGAGCCTCCTCCCGCTCTTGCTCGGTCCTGGCGAACGGGTCCAGCTCGGGACGGTCATCGCTCAGGCTTCCGTATTGGAAGCCGGAGCCATTACGCGTCAGGAGGTGGTGATCCAGGGCCCGCTCTGGTTGAACCACACCGTGTCCACCCCGATGTGGACACTCTGGCGTGACGTCTCCGGGGCCTGGGTCGATGTCACGGCCAAGGAGTCTGGCGCGGCCGCTTCGCTCTTCGCTGCAACCGGCCGGCTACCCGGCGCGTGGCGCCGCTCCGGTCCTTCGAAGGAGATCACGCCGGATGAGCGCCGACAGCTGGAGTTGCTCGGGTACCGGTAGCTCCGGCGAGAAGGAGGTCCTACAACCCCACGTACGCCCCGATCCGAACCGCCCCCGCCGTGAACGACACCGGCGTGGTCTCGCCTACCGTCGCGCCAGTCGCCATGGATCCCGCGAGGGACACGCCAAACGCCGTCGCGGTGGACCGCCCGGCTCGTCGCCATTCCACGCCCACGCTTGCGGAAGGGCCCACGCCGACCCCTGGGACGTACAGGGTTGTGCTCTCCTCCCCGATGCGGAGGCCCTGAAGGAGCGCGCCCTCAACGCCCAGGCCGGGGCGGATGGCGATGGCCCCCGCAAGCGGCAGATCGCCTCCGATCACGAGCCCGATGCCGCCGGCGAACGGCCTCTCAAAAGCTTGCCCGCGGTCGGAAACGTAGCTTTGAGGCGCCCAGCGCGCGGTGCCCCCGAGCAGCAGCGGACCCAGCGGGCCGGAGACCGTGACCTGAATCGTGCCCGTTGGGGGCAGGCGCTCCACTTGCTCTGCCCCTGTCCAGAGTTGGGCGCCCAGGGCCACTTCGACGCGCACCGTCTGGAGCGTCGCCAACCCCGCGAGGCCAAGCTGCTCAGCCGATAGCGACACCTCAGAGACCTCTCCTGCGCGGACCGTCACGGGCACCCCGTTCACCTTCCATGCGCCGATCGGCAAGGACACGCGGGCTGGGAGCGGGGTCCGGTCCCGCAGCGCAAGCGCCACGGCGTTGCTGATGCGCTTTTGATCGGGGTCGAGGACGGCTCCAGCGGCTTCGATCTGGAGCGGCGACACGCCGTCGGGACGCGGCCCGACCACCTGAACCCAACCCCACGTCGCAGCGACGACGTCATGTCTGGCCTGCCAGGCGTCGTGCAAGTCGGGGTTCATCGTGAGATCGGCAGCTTGCTGGCTCCAAAGCAGCACAAGGTCGATGTTGCCCAACTCCCAGGCGGCGTCGGTCCCGACGGTGTAGAGGCCGAAGGCATCCGCGGTCGGGTCGGCGAGCCCGGCCTGCACCTCGACGAGGGCTTCGTCAAAATAGCGGCGTCGAAGAAAGATCTTCGCTTGATCCTCGTGGACGGTGGCGGCCCACGCGGCCTGCGCCCAGAGGAGCAGCATCACGGACAGTCCAACAGCGCGCGCGTGAACGCGTGGCGATCGAGAGTACCCTCTTCCCCACGTCCGAAAACGTCGATGCACGCGCCCTCATGCAGCACGTAGACGCGATCGCAGAGGGGTAGGACGAGCCCGAGGTCGTGGCTCGCGAGCAGGATTGCGCCCTCGGGGCCGACCAACTCTCGCAAGAGTCGCAGCGCTTGCGCCGAGCGGACGCCGTCCAGCGCGGCCGTGGGCTCGTCGGCGAGCACCAACTGCGCGCCTGAGAGCCAGATTTGGGCGAGGGATGCGCGCCGCCGCTCCCCGCCCGAGAGATCGCCCGACCGCGCGGCCGCCCGATGCGTGAGCCCCACGCGGCCGAGGGCCTCCCGGACGCTGCGCCCCGGACCCAGGCGGGCGGAGATCTCCAGGAGCGCTTCGAGCGGCATGGCGGGATCCAACGAGGTCGAGGGGTCTTGCCACAGCACCTGAAGCCCCGGGATCCGCCCCGCCCGGGGGTCCGTCCCGAGCACGCGCAACGACCCCCGCGAGGCGCAAAGCCCCGCAATCGCGCGTAGCAGGGTGGTCTTGCCAACACCGCTCTCCCCGATGATCCCCACGGTCTCGCCCGGCGCGACAGTCAGGTTCAACCCCCGGATCACCGGCCCTCCCCGCGGGGTTCGGGGGCGTCGCGTCAATCCCGCATAGACGTCAAGCTCGCTGACCTCCACGTGGAGGCTCGGGGGCAATGGGCGGCTCCCGACGACCGCCGGCCCGCCGACCCGGGCCGCAGGACGCCGCTGCACATCCGGCGGGTGGTCCTGGTCTTTGGGCTCGGCCTGGGTGTCGCGCCCGATGGCGTAAACCTGCGCGGCAAACCCAGGCAGCAGGCGAAGATCGTGGGTCACGAAGAGCACGCCCGTGCCGTGTGAGGCGAGCGTCCGCAGCCGGTCGGTGAGCTCCCGCCGCGCGCGGGGGTCCAGGCCGGTCGTGGGTTCGTCGGCGAGCAGCACCGTCGCCCGCTCGCCCGAGAGCGCCAGCAAGAGGGCGGCCCGCTGCGCCTCCCCGCCGGAAAGGGTGTGCGGCCAGGCGTTCAACCGTTCGGGCGGGAACCCCGTCGCCATCAGGTTGGCCGGCGTGGCATCCACCTGCGCGCGGATGGTGCGCAAGGGATCCAGGCTCACCCGCCCGTCCTGGCTGACCCACGCGAGCGGCCCGCTGACGACTGTGCCTGTGGCCCAGACCTCCGGCGGCAAGATCCCCGCGACCGCCCTGAGCAGGAGGGACTTGCCCGAGCCGCTGGGCCCGATCAACGCCGAGACTGTCCCTGGCGCCACCGCGAAGTCCACCTGACGGGTGAGCACACGATCCGCTGTCCGAAGCTCCAACTGCTCCACGCGCAGGCCGGCTTCTGCGGATTTTCGGTTGAGCTGGGTCGAGGGAGGCGGCGACCGCGCCGGGCCGAGGGCCGACCACCACAACGCACCCGCGACCGCCATGATCGTGACCGCCGGCGCGGCCACCGCCATCGGATTGGCCCCGGGGCCGGCCGACACCGCCATCGCCAGCATGTTGCCCCACGATGCCGCTGGCTCGGCCACGCCCGCCCGGCCCAGGTACGACAGCGCCGATTCCATGGCCAGGAACGTCGCGGTGATGCGAGCAGACTGCACGACGATCACGTCCCGGGCGTTGTTCGCGACCAGGTGGCGGGCGACTGCGACCGGCTCAGGGATGCCGTGGGTCACCAGGGCGAGCAGCCGCTCCTCCCTTCGGAGCGCGTCCACACGCTGTCGGATCGCCTCCAAGACGCCCGGCACGCTGGCCAACCCCCAGGCCAGACCCAAGGGGGCGGCGCCGTGCCCGAGCACCAGGCCGAGGAGCAACGTGAGGGGGATCGCCGGGACGCAGGCGAGCGCGATCCAGGGTGCCCGCACGGCCTGGGCGATCAGGCCGCTGCGCGCTCCCGCGAGCGCGCCCAGCGGCACGCCGAGGCCGAGCGCCACGAGCAGCGCGACGCCCCCGCCAAGCGCGAGGGGGCGCAGCCCTGCGAACAGCCGGAGGGCCACGTCTCGACCGAGCGCATCGGTGCCCAGCGGGTGATCGCCCGACGGCGCGAGCCCGATCGCATCGGCGTGGACGGCACCGTTGTAGGGCAGGCACGCCATCGCCACCGCGAGCGCGATCAGCCACCAGGGGGGGAGTCGCCTCACGAGGCGCCGCCCAGGCGCGGGTCCCAGGCCCGCCGCCCCAGATCGACGCCCGCGCTGAGCAGCACGGTCGCCCCTGCAACCGCCAGCACCACCCCCGTCGCCACCGGCACATCGCGGCCCTCGACGGCGCGCCACAGGAGGTCCCCCAGGCCCGGGCGGGCGAACAGGCGCTCGACGATCACAAGCCCGCCCACGGTCGGCCCGAAAGCGGCCTGCGCGGCCTCCAACAAGGGCACGACGCGGTGGCGCCAGAGCAGGCCGGCGACGGGCTGGCCACGCGCGCGGCGGGCGAGCACGAACCCCGCCTTGATGAGGGTGGCGTCGGCCTCGGCGAGCCGCGCGGCCACCTCGCCGGCGACCCCGGATCCCAGCCCGAGCGCGAGGATGAGCAGCGCATCCCGGACCGGTCCGGCCTCCGTCGGCAACGCGAAAAAGCCCGGCCGCTGCCACCAGCCGCGCGTCATGCCCTCCCACACCCCCGCGTTCACCCCCTCGATGAGCCCGACGGTCAGCAGCACGACCGGCACGGCGGAGACGAGCACCAGGACCGGCGCCCCGCGCCCCCGCGCCCCCAAACCGACCGCCAGCGCCACCCCCCAGGCGCCCAGCCCCACGGGGGCAGAGGCCCACAGGCCCTGCGCGATCAGCGGCGCGACCTCGCTCCCTGGCCGGACCGTCCATGAGGTGCCCCATGCGCCCACCATCGCGTTCACCGTGCCGTCCAACACCCTGCGCCACGCCGGCTGGGCCAACCCCCAGTCCACCGCGAGCTGCGCCCGCAGCGCCGGGTCCGGCAGCGTGTCGATCGCATCCCCAGGGGCGATCGCGACCAGGGCCTGCACCAAAACGACGGCGATCAGCCAGACCGCAGCCCAGCCGAGCACGACCCGGGCCATTTGTGCCGGTGTCAGCAAGCGGGAAATTCGGCGGTGACCATCGCGGCGGGGCTTATCTGATCGCGCGGCCAGTCCGAACCCCTACATCTGCCACTCGGGCGCCCAACTGAAGAACGAGAACGGGTGGACCGTCACGCCCCGCACTTTGGTCGAGACCGCAGCATAGCTGTCGAGCGTCCACAGGAAGATCATGGGAATATCGTCATGGATCCGCTGGTGCGCCGCCCGGAGAGCGGCCTTCCGCCCGAGCGGGTCGGTCGCGTCGCGCGCGGCGTCGAGGAGCTTGTCCACCTCGGGATCCTTGAGCCCGGTGAGGTTCCGCGCGCCGCTCGAATAGAACTGCTCGCGGATGTCTTCGTTGCGGTCGAACGTCCACTGGGACAGCACCATGTCGTAGTTGCGGTCCTTCCAGACCTGCTGCCGCCATTGGGCTTCGTCGAGAAAATCGATCGTCACGTCGATGCCCTGGGCCTGGAGCTGACTTTGCAGGTTGATCGTGACCTCCTGGGCACTCTCCAGCGCCCGGTGGGCGCTCACGGTGACCGTGAGCTTCCGGCCCGCCTTGTACCAGCCGTCCGGGTCCCGTTGATACCCAGCGGCGGTCAACAAGGCCGCTGCACCCTCGGGATCGTTCGGGTAGGGCTTCGTTTCGTGGTTGTAGAACGGGCTCGACGGCACGTACGGGCCCGTGATGGTGTCCCCGGTCCCGATGGGCGCGAGCATGTCGGGCACGTTCAGCATCTGGGAGAGCGCTTGCCGCACCGCAGGGTCGTTGAACGGGGCACGATCCAGGTTGAAGCCTGCGTACCACCAGGAGTTCGTCTGGTAGGGGTAGAGCTCGACCTTGCGGTTGCTCTGCAGCATCGCGATGTCCCGCGGCAGCACGCGGACGAGCGCGTCGATGCTCTCATAGAGCAGGAGCTTCGCCTGGTAGTTCTTGTCGGCGACCTCCTTCAGCGTGATCTGGGAGATTCCGACGTCATCTTTGCCATCGGGCCCGCGAAAGCCGGCGTTCGCGGAAAAGCTGATCGAATTGTCGTCGTTGAACTTGACGAGCGACCAGGGGCCGGTGCCGAGCGGGCTGTTGCGGAAGCCATCGCTCCGCTTGACCGGCAGGCCTTGGAAGCCGGAAGCCGGCACGATCTTGAACGTCAGCTTGTCCTCGGGCCGCAGCTCCGGGCGGACGAAGTCGAACTGCACAGCGTGATCGCCAACTTCTCGAACGTCCGCGATGAACGAGACCCGGCTGGCCTCGGTGGAGGCGGTGGCGGGGTCCTTCATCGCGCGGACGGTGAACGCGACATCCTTGGACGAGAAGGGCGTGCCATCCTGCCAGTTCACGTCTTCCCGCAGGCGCACGGTCATGTGCAGGCGATCGGTGGAGAGCTCCCCCGACTCGGCCAACTGAGGGACCGAGGCGAGCGTGTGATCGTCGGCGTAGAGCCCCTGGAACAGCAGCTCGTTCACGCGCGTCTCCGCCATCGAGCTGGTGTAGAGCGGGTTCACGATCGCAGGCGCCTGATCCTCGGCGTACCGGAGCTGGGAAGCGCTCGCGGAGCCGAGGAGGAGCGTGGTCGCCGCGAGGGCGGAGAGGGAACGAATCGAGCGGTGGTGCATAGGGGGCCCGGTGGGGTTCAGTTCTCGCGGGACAGGCCCGCACGGTCGAGACCGAGGGCGACGGCGAGATCCCCGGTGGTCTCGATCACGCCGACGGACTCCGGAAACGCCGTTCGCAACGGGGCGAGCGCGTCCAGCGCCTCGCGCACCCGGCCGCCCTGGATGTTCGCAGCGGCGAGCACAGCGAAGACCGTGGGGGTGTTCACGGGGGAGATGGTTCGGGCGGAGGCGTGGTCGAGCGCCTGCTCGGCGTAGAACATCGCGCAGTCGGCGCGTTGGTGCTCCAGTGCGTCCACCGCGAGCACGGTCAGGGTCCGGGAGCGCCCGACGGCGACCAAGCTGAGATCGCTGAGAAGCGCTTTCCCGTCCGGGCTGGCGCTGGCGTTGAGCGCCGTGGACCACGTGTCCAGGCGGGCATCCATCTGCTGCGTGAAGCTCCGACACGCGTTCACGTCGTCCACCGCAGGCCGGGCGCCCATCACGGCTTCGGTGAGCGGTCCGAACAGGTCGGCCTGCAGTCCTACACCCATGGCTTCTGAGATACCCTGCTCATACCTGGATTGTAGCGCAAGCGAACGCGTGGGGTCCCAGAAGGAACCCAGGGCCGGAACGTCCAGCGGTGTCGTGAGCGACGCACGAAGCGTGGTGAGATCCCCGCCTTTGTCCACCGCGAAGGGCCAGGGCGTCGCCGCGTCGAACCCCACCCCAGCGGCGACCGCGGCGGCGCGCCACCGATCCGCGCTCTTTTGATCTGCACGCAGCTCAGCCACCCGCTGCGCTGCAGCCGGCAGCCACTTTGGCGCCGCGGAGTCCGGAGACCGCTTCGCCCACTGGTCGGCCAGCGCGAGCATCGCGTCCCCGTGGGCGCGACCAAGCACCCCCTCAAACGCTGCGAGCTCGACACGCGCGCGCTGCTCGGGCACGCTTTGGATCGCGGAGGCGGCCTTCACGTTGAGCCAGTCCCCTCGGTGCAGCGCCTGCCAGGCTTCTCGTCCTCCGTTCTCCTCCATCGTTTTGGCGAACCGATCCGGCTCGCGCACGACGGTCGCGATCCACGAGACGTCGAGCGGCTCAGCGGGTGGTGCGACGGGGGCGGGTTCCTCACAGGCCGCGAGCAGGAGGAGGATCATTCGCCCTCGTAGGAGCCGCCGCCCTGAGCGTCGGTCTGGGTCCCGATCGCGGGATCCAGGTCGGTGGGAGACGCGCGGACCGTGATCGTGTCCGGCGTGAGGGTGACCGACTCGATGGTCACATCGCCGCTCTTGTAATCCAGATCTGCCTTGGCCAGCTGAAAGCCGAGCTTATACACCTCGAAGGTGTAGGTGGTGCGGCGAGTGAGGCGGACGCGGTTGCCCTCCTCATCCCGGAGGTAGTCGATCGTGAACTTGCCCTCATCGTCGGTCACAATTTCGACGTTTCCGGGGATCACCCGAACATTGACCCGGGCCATCGGCTCCCCGTTCCGATCTTTGACCTCGCCGTGGATTGCGGCCTTCGCCAACGCCGGAGCAGCCACACCGACCGAGAGCATCGCGATCACCACCACGCGGCACGAGGCACGCCAAAAGGTCGGGGTAGACATCGGGGACTCCTGACGCGTGCGCGCTATCATGAAAACGCGCTCAGATGCCTTCCAACACCAACTCGATGTCTCCGTAGGAGCCGCCCGGGGCGACGTCGAACGGATTTCCCGCGTACCCGCCTTCGTACTCGGTGGTCTCCGGCGAGCCGTCTGGATCGATGAACCCGATGATGCCGACGTTCGTCGCGTCCCCGACGCTCAGGTTCCCCGAGTACGAGACCGCCTGCCCAGAGCCGCTAGGGCAGGAGATGATCAGCGTGTCCAGGGCCTCCTGGCTGTGGTCAACGCTCCCGTCGGTCCCGATGGCGCTCCCGTCCCAGACGTTGACCGCGCACGCCGGGGTGCCGCTGATCGTTCCGGTGAAGGTGAAGGTGCCCGAGACCTCGATGTCTGACTCGGAGCTGCCGGAGTCTGTGTCGGGGTTGGTGTCGGTGTCGGCATCTGCATCGGCGTCCGTGTCGGTATCCGCGTCCGAGTCGGCATCCGCGTCGGTGTCGGTGTCGGCGTCGGTGTCGCTGTCCCCCGCCGTGTCGGCCAGGAGGTAGCAATTGCCGTTGTCTGCCCGGCCATACCCCTCGCCGCACGGCACGAACCCGGTGTCGCTCGCGCCTCCAACGCAGCCAGTCGCCATCACCCAAAGGGAAATCGAGAGGGCTCGCCTCATTCTTGCTCTCCAAAGCCTGAAGCTATCAGCTTCCGCGCAATCGCCCGACCGGCCGCGAAGTTGCCGTCCCGCGTCAGGTGTCCCGGATCGTCCGCCAACACGAGGCCCGTCTCGCCCGCGCAGCATGTGCGCACATCGACGAACGGGATCGCGCGCGCTTTCGCGTACGCCTCCGCCCACCCCTGGGTCGGCCGGAGCATGCGCCCCCCATCCTCGATATCCCCTTTGAACGGGAGGAAACCGACCGCGAGCTTGCCGCCCCAAGGGGCCATGAGCGCCTGCATGTCGTCCAGCGCCTGGCTGCGCTCCAGGTCGGAGACCCGCTGCACGCGGGGTTCGTCGGCCTGCTGATCGGGGAGCAACCACGCACGGTCCGTAGACTCGAAGAGCACGCCGCGGAGAAGCTCGTAGATGCGCGACTGGCGCGCGAGCAGCACCCGGATCTTGGCCATCGCGGTCGCCCCGCCGTTCAGGACCTCGCGGTCGCTGACCAACACGAGGTTGGTGTCGTGCATGGGCACGAAGACGACGGTCATGTCGGGCTGGTAGCGGTGCAGCACCTCGCCGAAGAACCAAGCCATCATCGTGGTCGAATACCCCGGCTGCCCCGCGTTCAGCACCTCGAACCCAGGGCCCATCCCCTCCGAAACCCCCTCCGCAATGGTCTGCCCATCGTCCACACCCCAGCCGAACACCGTGCTGTCGCCGACGAGCGCGATCCGCTGCATCCGGGGTGTGCGCGCGGGCTTGACATCGGTGCGCAGCCCATCGTCGTTGGTCGAGAGCAAGAAGGAGTGGCCATCCCGCGGGCCCGTGGTCGCGTGCGCTTTGAGCCCGGCGTTGACGCGCCACTGTCCCAGATCCTCCACGCGGTAGGCCGGTCGGACCCCCGCGATCCGCAAGCCGACCTCCACGGTGCTGACGAGGACAAGAGCGAAGGCGACCCCGAGCGCAGCACGGGAGCGGACAGATCGGGCGGGACGGGGCACCACGCATTGGAGCACGCTTCGGGGCCCGTCGTCCACCCTGCCCGATGGGGCCACATGTTAGTCGGGGTGGAACCTAGGATCCCTCACCGTGCCATACGCCTGCGCTCTCCTTGTCGCCCTCACGCTCGGGGCGGCACGCGCCGGGGACACCCCACCCGCAGCCCCGGACGCGCCGCCGCGCGCCCCTGGAGCCGATGGCGCCAACGCGGAGAAACCCAGCGACAAGGGGGAGGCAGGCAAGGACAAGCCGGCCGACCCGGCGGGTGAGGTTGGCAAGGACAAAGGAGACGCGCCGGCCGAGGGGGGTGGAAAAGCGGGCGCACGCGGCGTGGTCGTGCGGCTCGATGCCGGCACGGAGAAGGTGGACACGCCGGTCGTCGTCCACCTGAAGCCCGACGAAGGCGATCTGACCGACGTCCAGCTCAAGGACGACGGCGCTCCGCCAGATGTGACCGGCGGCGACGGGACCTGGTCCGGTACGATGTGGAACGAGCACGACGTGTTCTCGGTGACCGTCAACCTGGGTTCGACGAAGATCGATGGCGGCAAGATCTCCTGGGCGGCGGATGACTCCCAGCGTGACCTCTCGCTCACCTTGACCGACGGCCAGCTGACCGCGGAGGCGGGCGTAGCCTCGTCCGGCGGGGGGTCGCCCGGCACACCGCCTGACGGTGCCCCCGCGGGCGGTGCGCCTACCGAAGGTGGCGGGGCAGCCCCTGCGCCCGGCGGCTTTCAGTTGGACGGCAAAGGCACCGGCGGATCCGGCTCGCCCTACACGAGCAGCGGCGGGGATGCGACCCTCTACGTGGTGCTTGGCGTCGGGGTCCTCGGCCTCGCCATCATCGCCCACCTGTACCTGCGCGGGGGGCGGTCCCGGCCGTCGGGGGGGCTCCCGAACGGCGTGACCGTGGTCCCGGAGACCGGAGTGTTGGGCACAGGCACGCCCGCGCTGTCCGAGGGACTGTCGCAATGGGTCGTGAACCCGACGGACGCGCATGACCTTCTCCGCCCGCTGCTGGCCACCCTGTCACGGCATCGCCGAGTCCTGGTGGTTGCCCCCGCCCGAAGCGCGCTCCCGTCCGTCGCCGGCGGCCCCGTCTACCGTATGGCCCCTGGCAAGCCGAACGATCTCGCCGATGCCGTCGAAGCTCTCGTCGATCTCGGGGGCGGCGGTGTCACGGTGCTCATGCTCGGCGATGGCTTGGACGGCCCGGCGCTCAAGGGGCAAGCCGACGCGTTGCCCGAAGGCGTCGGCGGTGCGGTGTTGGTCCTGCAGGTGCTCATGGCGACGCTCCCGGTGGTCAACTGCGAGCGAAAGGGCGCCGGCTGGCACCTGCGGTTCACGAACGGGGACGTCGAGGTGGTGGAGGGGCCGGACGGGTTTCAGCGGGTGGGGTAGTTGCTCCCGCTTCGCTGCACATGCGGCGCGCTGTCCGGGGAGTTCGCGGCGATCCCGGGGGTGGGGGCCCACGGGATCTGCTACTGCGACGACTGTCAGGCGTACGCCCGGTTCCTCGAGCGGACGGATCGCTTGGACCTGCACGGCGGCACAGAGGTGGTCCAGACCTGGCCGGCGCGGATTCGGTGGACTTCAGGGGCTGAACAACTGCGCCTGCTCCGGTTGACCCCGAGGGGGCTCCATCGTTGGTACGCAGGCTGCTGCCGGGCCCCGCTGGCGAACACCATGGGATCGGCGCGGATCCCTTTCGCCGGGCTCCTGAGATCCGCGATCATTGTCCCGGATGACGAGGTTCATCGGTTGTTTGGCGGCGCCCATGGGATCCAGGGCCGTTTCGCGAAAGGCGGGTGTCCGCCGGGTGCGGCGAGCTCGGCAACGCCGACGATCCTGTTCGGAGCCGCCAAGTTGCTCGCCCAGGGCTGGTGGACGGGGGCGCATCGGCCGTCGCCGTTCTTCGATGATGCGGGGCGACCGGTAGCGGAGGCGCGTGTTCTCACGCCGGCGGAGTGGCGGACGATGGGGGGGGGGGTGACGGGACGACCCGCCTTCACTCTCACGAGAACATGAGCGGCCCGCCTTTACTCTCACGAGAACATGAGCGGCCCGCCTTTACTCTCACGTCGGCGCGCCTCAGGATCCGCCGCCGCTCAAAAACCAAAACCGGGCGGCCCGACTCACGTCGAACCGCCCGGCTTGGTCCCCGGGAGCTAGGCTCCCGAGTACGCTCTACGGAGCGTTAGTACCGGCTGCCGCCGCCGCCGCCGTCGCCGCGACCGTAGCCGCCGCCACCGCCGCCGTAACCACCGCCGCCGCCGCCGCCGCGGCTGCCGCCACCGCCGCCGAACC
>CANKNP010000131.1 GCA_947483545.1 Deltaproteobacteria bacterium
AGGACCCCGTCCCCCCTCCCCGCCCCCGCGCCCCGCCTGGCGTCCTTCGCCCTTGTTGGTCAGGATCTTGGGCTTCTCGAAGAACTTGGCGGGGTCGATGGACGCTACCAGCGCCTCCAGCTCTTCCACGGACAGGTCGCCGTCGCCGTTCTTGTCCGCCACAGCGAACGCGGGGGCTGCGAACGCGACGTGCGCGTACTCCTCGGGCGAGACCCGGTCATCGTGGTCGGCGTCGAGCTTCGCGCGGGCAGGCGCTACCGCCCCGGCCGTCGTCCAGGCCGGACCGTCGCCCCCACACGCGAGCAGCACGAGCGCGAAGATCACTTCTCCACCTCAAAGTACCCGTGCTCCCGCAACGATTTTCTGAGGGCGTCCGGAAGGGGGGCGGCCGTGTTCCTCGACGGCGGAGGGTCCAACGCGCGGAGCCACCGGACCATCTCCTCGCGGAGCGCGGGGCGCGCGTCGGCCGGGGCGTCCGAGGCGAGGAACCCGGGTCCGTCGAGCCGCGCGGCATCAACGACGTCCGCCAGCAGCGCGCACGTGGGGGCGAGCCCGGTGTACGTCAGCCTCCCGCCGTGGCCACGGACCGTGACGGTCCGCGAGAGGTGGCTCCCCTGGGCGTGGACGAAGGCCCTCGGTTCGAACGGTTCACCCTGCACGGCCGCGAACAGCGAGCGGCCCGCGGTGTCCCCGGGCGGGGGCACGCCCGCGATGTCGGCGACGGTAGGAAGGATGTCCACCAGCTCGGTGTAGCCGGCGACGTGACGGCCCCCGTTCTGGCCCTTCGGCGCTCGGATCATCAAGACCACCTTGGTCTCCTCCTCCCCGACGTTGCAGCAGTGCCCAAACAGCCCGTGCTCGCCAAGCTGCTCGCCGTGATCCGACATCACAATCACGTAGGCGTTGTCGAGCACACCGTGACGCTCAAGGCCCGCCATGAAGGTGCCAAACATGGCGTCGGCATAGCTGACCGCCCCATCGTAGACGTCGCGAATATGCTCGATGTCCTCGTCTACAACGGGCTTCGGCTCGCCGGTGGCGCGCTTCATCATTCGGGCCACTTCGGGGATGCCGGCGGGATCCCGCGGGCGCAAAAGCGTGATTTGGGTTTGAAGCAAGCCGTCGAAGTTGGAGTAGATCTGCCCGTCGATCAAGCGTTCCGTGGCGGTGCGCACGAGGGTTTGTGCCTCGCCCGAATAGTCGAGATCGGCGTGCAAATACCCGTAGGGCGCGGGCTTCAAGTACAGGGAGTGCGAATCGTAGCCGTGGACCATCAGGAACAGGGGACGGGCCTTGTCGGCCGCCTCCAACCACGCGAGCGCCATCGGCGTGGTGTGATGCAGGCTGCCAAAATCCACCGAAGCTTTGTACGTGGTGAAGCCCCGGTCCAGCTTGCGGTGGGGAGAAAGATCCGCGCCAGCGACGAACGCCGCGGTCTGGTAGCCGTACAGCGTGAGCATCTGCGCCAGTGTCACCCGCTCGGGGTCCAGCGAGGGCTGGTTCCCAGGTCCGGTCTGCTCGCTCGGGTACTTGCCCGTGAACACGCTCCCGTGCGAGGGCGCCGTCTGGATCGCCTGACTGTACGCTCCGTCGAACACCACCGCCTCAGCTGCAAACTTGTCCAGGTTCGGGGTCACCCCGTTGGGGTTGCCGTACGCGCCGAGCCGATCCGCCCGCAGCGTGTCCATGGAGATCAGCACCACAGAGGGTGGCCCCGCGGACACGACGCCGGTCGGCTCGGGGCGCTCGCAGCTCGCCGTGAGCCCGGTCGTAGAGGTCAGCAGAAGGAGGGACGGCCACCGCACACGGCCAAATGTATCCGAGGGGAGTACCCGCCGCGACGGGTAAGCGCTTCCGCTCCGGACCCGCGTGCCCGGAGCTGAACTGACCGCGCTTCCGCTCCGGATCCGCGTAGGGGCGCCCCCCCCGTGGCCGCCCTGTTCAACACACGGTTCGGACCACCACTCGAATCGCTCTTGCAGCATAAATCATGCTGCGTTACAGCATGTTCACAAGGAGTCTCTCATGCAGTTCTCTTCCGTCCGCGCCCTGGTCACCGGGGGCGCCCGCGGCATGGGCCGTTGTTTTGTCGAACAGATCCGCGCCGGCGGCGGGCAAGTCGTGCTCTGCGATGTGGATGCCGCCGGTGTCGCCGAGGCCTCGGAAGCCTTGAACGTGCCAGGCTTTGTCTGCGACGTGAGCAAGGAGGCCAGCGTTCAGGCGTTCTACGAGGGCGCAACCGCCGTGATCGGCGTGCCGAACGTGCTCGTGAACAACGCGGGCATCACGAGGGACGGCCTGTTCTTGAAGCCGGACCGGGAGACCGGGGAGCCTGTGATGATGCCCCTGGATCGCTGGCAGCAGGTCATCGACGTCAACCTGACCGGGCCGTTTCTGTGCACGCGTGCCTTTGCTGCGGGCGCGTTCCGGGCCAAGCTCCCGGAGTCGGTCGTGGTCAACCTGTCCAGCATCAGCCGATCGGGGAACGCCGGCCAGCTCAACTACTCCGCGGCGAAGGCTGGGCTCGTGGCCGACACGGTGGTCTGGGCCAAGGAGCTTGCCAGGTACAACGTGCGTGTCGGCGCGGTCGCCCCCGGGTTCATCCGCACGCCGATGGTCGCGGGCATGAAGCCCGAAGCGTTGGAAAAGATCGCGGCCGGGATCCCGCTCCGGCGGCTGGGCGAGCCGGAGGAGATCTGGCTCGCGCTGCGGTTCATCATCGAGTGCGGGTACTTCACCGGCCGGGTCATCGAGGTCGATGGCGGGCTGGTGATCTGAACGGCCTACTCCGTGGACCCCGTCGAGCCCCCGGTGTACCCCGACCCGCTGGAAGTGCCGAAGTCGGTGGTCCCCGCGGTGCCGGGAATGGCCCCGATCGACGCGGAGAACGCACCCGACATCCTGGAGAACCCGGCGCGGCTCACCGAGACCATCCACCACTCGTTGAGCCCATCCACCGCGAGCGCGCGCTTGTTGCAGAACTTGAAGTCGATCATGCCCTCGTCCCCGAAGTCCGCGGCGCTGTTCGTCAGGAACCCGCGGCTGTCGAAGATGATCGTGGTGACCTCCGGCTCCACGAAGCTCACCCAAGGAAGGGCGTTGGGCTCCCCTCGGGAGAACAAGATGTAGCCTTCGGTATCGTTGGATACACCGTCCTCGTCCATCGGGAGGATGTCCCAGCTGGTGCTGTTCACCGAGGCGTCCCCCCGTTCGATGTAGTAAGAACCGATGTTGTCTTCGCCATCGGCGAGATCCGTGTCGAAAGTGTCCACCCGGATGCGGTATTCCACGCCCTCCGCGATGGCGAGATCTCGCGCCTGTTGAAGGTGAACCATGAACTCCTTCGCGGCGCGCTTCGTGCGCCACGACGGGACCATGCCGACCATCGATTGTGATGCCATCATCGCCATGATGCCGAAGATGGCGATGACAATCGCGATCTCGACGAGCGTGACGCCGCGACGAGCGGAGGAGAGGGGACGAGAGAGCGAGCGAGGAGCCATGGAAGCCTCCGTCCCGATCATACCCCAACGCGGGAGTACCCGCGTCGGGGGCCCCTTGGTATGAGCATCCCCTGGCGCAAGCGGCGAAGCTGGCTGCGCTGGCTCGCCAGCCGCCGCCCGCTGCGCGTTCAGGGCGCTTCGCGGCTATACCGCCCGCCCATGCGCCCGACCCGCCGCCTCCTCACCGCCGCCCCCTTCCTCCTCCTCGCCGCGCTCGCCTACGGGCACGATGGACACGGCCGGTTTGCCACGCCCGAGGGGGGCGCGGGTGCACCAGCGCCCGCTCCGAAGCCGACCGACTGGGATGTGAACGCGCCCCACGGGCCCGGCGCCGACGCGACCTTCACGGTCTCCGAGGGCACCTGGCTCAGCCTCGACGTGTCGCCAGACAGCGGCCGGCTGCTGTTCGACCTGCTCGGCGACCTCTACACCGTGCCCCTGGTCGGCGGCCCCGCGACGCGCTTGACAACCTCGGTGAGCTGGGAGACCGATGCGCGCTACTCCCCCGATGGCAAGCGGATCCTCTACACCTCTGACGCCGGCGGGAACGAAAACCTCTGGACGATGAACGCCGATGGTTCCGACGCCAAGGCGGTGACCGAAGAGGAGGGGGATCGCTGGACCGACGGTGTCTGGGCCCCGCCGCAAACGTCCGGAACCACCGGGGACGGCTGGTTCGTGGGCCGGCGGCGAAGCGTCGACACCCGATCGATTGGGATCCAGGAGCTTTGGATGTTGCACACCCACGGCGGCGCTGGCACCAAGCTGACGACCATCGACGTGGACCCCCACGCGGGAGAAGCCGCCTTTGACGCGGATGGTCGGACGCTCTGGTTCTCTACCCGGAGCAGCCGGTTCGACTACAACCTGAATCCGCACCAAGGGAACTGGCAACTTGTGAAGTTGGACCTGAAGACGGGGGAGCGGACGGTCGCGACCGCGTTGCCCGGCGGGGCGATTCGACCGACGCCATCGCCCCAGATCGGCGGACCGATCGCGATGATCACGCGGGACCGTCTGAAGTCGGTGTTGCTGCTCCGCCACCCGGACGGCCGGGTCGAGCGGCTCGCGGACGATTTGGACCCCGACGCGATGGAGGCTTTTGAGCTGCGCTCTGCCTACCCGCGGATGGACTGGAGCGCGGACGGCTCCAAATTGTATTTTTGGGCCAAGGGCCACCTGCACGAGCTGGACGTGAACACCAAGACGCGCCGCGAGATCCCGTTCACCGCCGAGGTGAAGACCCGGATCACCGAGGCGGTGCGCCCGCAGAAGCGGCTTGCGGACACAGCCGAAGACGCGCGGGTCGTGCGTTGGGGTGCCCGGGTCCCCGGTGCGGGGATCATCGCCAGCGCGATGGGCACGCTGTGGAGCGTGTCCGCAGGAGTGGCGACCGCGCTCACGCCGCAAGACACCTACGCGTTTTTTCCGGAGGCCACCGCCGACGGAAAATCCCTCGCCTACGTGACCTGGGACGACCGTGCGCAGGGCCAGGTCTGGGTCCGCGGGACCACGAAGGGCAGGCCCCGGCAAATCACCTCCACGCCCGCAGATTATCAGGCCCCGTCCATCTCGCCGGACGGTCAGTCGATCCTGTTCCTCCGCGGTACGGCGACCCAGAATGGGCACGAGCTCGGCGAGGAACCGTCGATGGATCTGATCGTGGCGCCGTTGAGCAGCAAATCGCCGGTCGACGGGACCCGCCTCACGACCGTCCCATTCCGAGGCTCAAGCTACCCGAGCACCCGCCCACAGTGGGCACCCGATGGCAGCCGGATCTATTGGCTGGAGGACGTGCCACCCGAGGAGCGCGTGCCGGAGACCGCCGCGCTGGTCAGCGTGAATCGGCTCGGCACAGACAAGCAGACCCATCTGACGTTTCCCGCGGGCGCGGCCGAGGTGCGGCTGTCCCCGGATTTCGGGAGCATCGTGGCCAAAATCGGGTGGGAGGCGTTCGTGGCGCCGATGCCGCCGATCTCGTTGGCCCCGCTGGACCCTCCCAGCTTCGCGGACCTTCCCCAGCGCAAGCTCACGGACACCGGCGCCACCTGGGTTGGATGGTCGGACACGCACACCGTCACATGGACCACGGGCTCGCTGTTCTTCAGCGTCGATACGGCGCAGGCCGAGTTCTACACCCCCAAGGACACCGACGGAAAGATCGAGCTGCCGGATCGCACCCAGGAAGCGCTGCACATCCCCGTCACGCCCCAGTTTGGAAGCCACACGTTCGCCTTCACACACGCCCGGATCCTCCCGATGGACGGCGCGCCGATCCCCGATGGCACCGTGGTCGTGAAGGATCGCCGGATCGTCGCCGTGGGCGCCAATGTCCCGATCCCCGCCGGCGCCCAGACCATCGATCTCGCCGGCAAGACCCTGCTCCCCGGGCTCATCGACGTCCACGCGCACCTTGGCTACGCGAGCGGTGACATTCACCCGAACCAGGAGTGGCGGCACCTCGCGAACCTCGCCTATGGCGTGACCACCGTGTTCGACCCCTCGGCGGCGAACGACCTTGTTTTTGGGCAGGCGGAGGAGATTACCGCCGGGCGAATGGCGGGCCCGCGCACGTTTTCCACCGGGAACATCCTCTATGGCGCGCTCGACAATCAGTCGTTGCACGCGGAGACCTACGACGACGCCGCGCACGCGGTGAAACGCCAGAAGCTCGTCGGCGCGTGGGGCGTAAAGTCCTACCAGCAGAGCCACCGGTCCCACCGCCAGTGGATCGTCGAGGCGTGTCGTGACCTCGGCGTGCTCGACGTGCCCGAGGGCGGCGGCGACCTGTTCATGAACCTTGGGATGGTGATCGACGGGCACTCCTCCATCGAGCACGCGATCCCGGTGTCACCCATCTACGACGATGTCGTTCAGCTCTGGAAGCGGAGCGACACCACCTGGGTTCCAACCCTGCTGGTGGCGTACGGCGGGCCTTTCGGCGAGCTGGAAGGCTTCACCAACGAGCGGGTCTACGACGATGCGCGCCTGTCCAAATGGACCCCCCCCTGGGTCTTGCTCAGCCGCGCCTTCCGGTTGGCGCCCGTGATCACAGATCCTCGCGAATACCACCATCACAAGGTCGCCCAGACCGCGGCGAAGCTGGCCAGGGCGGGCGTTCGGGTCGCGCTGGGCGCTCACGGCCAGCTTCAAGGCCTCGGCCCCCACTGGGAGTTGGAAGCGCTCGGCGGCGAGGGTGCGATGACCCCCGCGGAGGCGTTGCACGCCGCAACGCTCGCCGGCGCCCAGCACTTGGGCCTGGCCCAGGATCTTGGGAGCATCACCCCCGGCAAGATCGCCGATCTTTTCATCGTGGACGGCGATCCGCTCCAGGATTTGAAGGCCGCTCGTAACGTCGTGTATGTGATGCGAGACGGCAGGCTTTGGGACGCGAGCACCATGCAGGAGCTGCCTGCGAACACGACGCGCAAACCGATGGGATGGGAGTGACATGACTGTTCTTTTTCTGCTCCTGGCCTGCGAGCCCAAGGGCGACATTCCGCTCGACACCGACACTTCGCCGGTGGACAACGACGGCTGCGGCGACACGATCTACGTCCCTCAGTCTGGCGTGGACACCACCGACCCCGTCGCCGCAGATCTGGACGCTGCGACGTTCGGTGGGGCGCCGGACCCCAGCGCCGTTCACCTCTCGTGGGTTGGAGACCCCTCCGAATCCATGGCGTTCGTCTGGCTCACCGACAACATCACGCTGGCCTCGCAAGTTGAATTCGGGTTGGCGGACACCTACGGCACGGTCACCCCCGGCGCGAGCTTTGAGCTCCTGAACGGGGAGACCTTTGGGCGCGTCCACGAGGTCCACGTCTGCGGACTCACCCCCGCCACCACCTACCACTACCGTGTCGGTGGCGAGGGCCACTGGTCGGCCGACCACACCTTCACCACCGGTCCTGCTCCCGGGAGCACCACCGCCTATCGCTTCGTCGTCGCCGGGGACTCTCGGAACAACGCGGCCGTGTGGGGTCAGATCCTCGAGGCCGCCGAGCAGTTCGCGCCCGACTTCTACATTTTCTCCGGCGATGCCGTGGAGCTGGGATCGGACCTGGAGGAGTGGCGCGCGTGGCTTGGCGAGGGGCTCGGCTACATCGAACGGCGACCGATGGTCATGATCCACGGCAACCATGAATTCATGGCCCAACCCTTCTTCGGCCTGTTCGCGATGCCCGCCAACGCCTCCGCCGACCGAACCGACGACGAACAGTGGTTCAGCTTTGACTATGGCAACGGCCATTTCGTCGTGCTGAACGACACCCTCGCACCGCTGGACACCCAGGCGACGTGGATGACGGGCGACCTCGCCGCCACCTCCCAACCCTGGAAGTTTGTCTCTCACCACCAGCCCGCGTATTCGTCGTCCACGACACACGGGAGCAACATCGACGTACGCGAGGCCTGGTCCCCCGTCGAGGAGGCTGCTGGCGTCGCCCTCGACCTCGTCGGACACAACCACAACTACGAGCGTTCGGTGCCATTGCGCGACGGGGTCGAGACCGATCTTGCATCCGGCACAACCTACGTCGTGAGCGGCGGAGCCGGTGCCGACTTGTATGGGAACGACCTCGCCGAACCGTTCACCGCCACCGCGACGGTGGACAACAACTGGGTGCTGGTCGAGGTGAACGGCGGCACGTTGACGTTGAACGCGTACGATCTGTCGGGGAATGTGATCGATACACTCACGCTCTCTCGATCCGCCCCCTGAGGGGGTGTCCGGGCTCGAGACGCTGATTCGTTCCATGACCGCTGCGCCCAAAGGGGGGCCGCAGCGTCCGGGTCAGCTGCGTCCCGCCTCGTCCACGACCCGCTGCGCCGCCTCGTAGGACGCCCTCAGCCGCTCCTCCAGCGCCTCCCGCGTCAGCCGGCTGGCCAAGGCGCGAACCGCCGCGGGGGCGGGGAACGCCTGTGCGCACTGCACCATCCGCCAGAGCGCCTTCGCAGTGAACCCACGGCCATAGGCGACCGACAATTCTCGCGACACCGTCGCGACAATCTCCGCTCCGTAGTCCGCGCGCTGTTCACCGAGGATCTCGGCGTGGATCCTGTTGCCGACGCCCCAGTAGAGTAGCACGAGCTCGACGTTCACCGCCGTCACCGCCCGCGCGCGGTTCGCGTCGATGAGGCGGCGGAGGTCAATCAGGAGCCCTTCGGGCGGCGGCGCACGGGTCGCTGGCTCGGAAACGCTCATGTGAGGCTGATAACATGGCGTTGCGCGGGGAACCGCTGGCGCGGGGTTGCCGTGCGCCCGGATGGATCGCCCGCGCGGCTCCTCTGCGCGCTCTGCGTCCTCTGCGGTGCGTTCTCTCCTCCTATCGAGACCCGCCGCACGTCGATCGGACCGGTCACGGCGGCGTCCCCGATCAGCAGCTTCCGCCCGACCCATCCGAGCACTCGTAGGTACAGCTCTGGTTGGTCGAGATCTCGAAGTCGCAGCGCGTACCGTCCGCGTAGGTGTGCGTCTCGGTGCCCGATCCATCGTAGTTGTACGCGCTCGCGATGTTGGCGACGAGGTTGCCATTCTCCGTACACTCGAGCGTGTATTCTTCGCCGCCGTCAAACCGACGCAGATAATCTCCCGCGTAATCGTAGGTCCCGGACACGTAGGAGATGTCGCCCTGGGCGGTGCCCTCTGGAGTGGTCGTGATTTGGGTGTAGTACGAGCCATCCTCTGCGTCGATTGTCTCGGTGCGGGAGAGGCTGTCGCGCCAGGTGCCCTGCCAGGTGTAGCCCGCCACGGCCGCGCTCCACTCGTACGTACTGTTGCCTGTGTACTCGCCGGACTGAACGAACAGGTCGCTCTTGCTCTCGTCGGAGTAGTACTCGCTCACCATGAAGCACCCCTCGCGGTTGGTGCGCTCGTAAGATTCGAATTCCTGCCCGAGCACATCCACGTACGAGGTGAGCTGGAGGATGTCGAGATTGCCGTTGTGGTAGGCCGTTCCGTAGCCCGAAACATCCGCGTCGCTAATGTAATAGCTGTCGGCGAACCCCACCGACCAACTGTAGTCCCCGCTGTTCACGCTGTAGTCCCCCTCGATCTGGTTTCGGGGCACGTCGATGGGGTCGTAGTCAAAATCGCCAGAGCCATCGCCCGCCATGATGTTGGCCATCAGGTCGTCCGACCAGTCGTACACGGCGTACCCACACCCGGGATCCTGGTCGATCCAGGTCACGCACCCGGAGAGGGAGAACAGGGCGAACAGGGCGGTGAAGAACATCGGGGCTCCGAAGGGCCGAGCACTTTAGCCGATCCTGAGGCGGGTCGGGGCGCGAAGGTCACGGGTCTGGTCACGGGTGCGATTCACAGCGGACGCCGAGGGTGTGATCCCGGGCGGTTGGAGGGATGTGCGTGGGGGAGGGCCACGCCCCACCTTGAACCTCGCCGCTGTCGAGCCACACCGCGGGGTCGGTGGGCATGGTGGTGGTGGGAAGCGAGGAGCCGTACCAGGCACAGGCGGCGCGGGCCTCGGCGAGGGTGGGCCAGACGGCGACGTCGCCGGGATCTGCGGGCCAGTCGGGGAACAGGTCGAGGGTGTGAAGCCGCGCGAGGTCATCGCCGGTCCAAAGCCCCGGGGGCGGTTGCGCCTCGCAACGGGGGTAGGGCAAGGAGATGACCACGGTGTCGGCGTCCACGAGGAAAGGCACTTGCACAAGGCCACAGCCACGCTCGATCTGCGCCACGTGCGGTCCGTCGGGGAGCGTGGCGATGGCGCGATCTCCGGCTTGGGTCGCGGTCGGGGAGAGCAGGCGGTCGGTGGAGGGCTCGGAGATCCAGCCGTCGGCGTCGAACGTGCCACGATCCAAGACGATCTCGACGACCCGGAGGTTGGAATCCGGGGCTTCGACTGCTGGCAGGGGATCGGGCGCTTGGCAGGCGAGGAGGAGGAGCACGGGGCGATGTAGCGCGGGCGGGCATCCGCGTAGGGGCGGCGCTTCGGGGAGCCCGGGTCAACCTCACCGCGCGGTCGGAGAATCTCACCGCAGAGGACGCGGAGAACGCAGAGGGAACCGGTGCGCTCTCTTCTCCTCAGGCGAGTTGTCCCAGGGCGAAGGGCGGCTCGCCGCGATCGGAGCGCCGTTCACCCCGGCTGTGGGACGCCGCGGATCATCCGGCGGGCGGCTGGGGGGATAAGCTTGGCCGAACGAAACGGAACCATGCGACTCCTGACGCTCGTGCTCCTGCCCGCCTGCGTGCTGTTGACCAAGCAGGACATGGAGGATTGGGAGGACCCTTGGGGCGAGGCAAGCCAGTCGAGCAGCGCCGTGAGTTCGAATCGTCCCCGCTTCACCCACGAACGCCCTGCTCCCGCTGCTCCCCCGCCGGCGCCACCCGCCGAGTGATCAGCGGCGTTCGACGGCCCGAGTGAACGGCGTGCCGAGGGCACCAAGCCGCCCGTCGCCCGGAGACTCGCACCCAAAGCAGCGTGTCCGCATCCGCCAGCAGGTTGAACCCCCCTCATCCGGCGGGAGTACCCGCCACCTTCTCCCCAAAGGGGAGAAGGGAAGAACCTCCGACACAGGTGGCGAGGCACATCCGCACCCGAGGGAGAGCCGAAAGACTACTCAAGCCCGCAGCCCGCACCCTGCACCCCGCAGCCCGTAGCCTCCCGCACGGAACCCCGTTGAGGCTCCGCCCCCCGCCCCCATACGTTAGCCCCCCCCATGGCCCTCCGCGACCGCCTCCGAGACCTGCTCCGGGTCGTTCCGCGCCCCGGCCGCGTCGAGCGCCCTGCGCGGGATCGTGCCCCCGAGCCTGCCGCCCCCGCCCGTCCCGTCGCCGCGATCCTCGCCCCCCGAGGCGTTGAAAACCCTGGCAACGCGGTGATCGTAGACCTCGATGAGGTAGGCCTCGGCGCGCTCTCGGGCATGGCGGTGCCCTACGTCGTCGTGACCGCCACCGAGCCATGGCGCGCGGCCGTGGGCGCCGAGCGGCTCGCGGCGTTGGGCGTCCGGGCCGACTGGCTGGAGCCTTCGCCATGAAGTCCATGACCGGGTTCGGCCGCGCCGAGGCGTCCAACAGCAACGTCACGCTGGTCGTCGAAATGAAGTCGGTGAACAACCGCTTTCGCGATGTACAGCTCCGGCTCCCGCGGGAGTACAACGTGCTGGAGCCACGCGCCCAGAACCTGCTGCGGGACGCGATCCATCGCGGTCGGCTGGACGTGATGGTGCGGCGCAGCTCGACCGACGGCGCGAGCCGCATCGTGCCGGATCTGGGCCTCGTCGAGCAGTATCGGCGCGCATCGCTGGAGGTCGCCCACCGGCTCCAGGTGGAAGCCGCGCCCCCACTCGACTTCATCCTCGCTCAGCCCGGCGTGCTGATGACCGCGGACGCCGAGCCCGACGCTCTTGGGGAGTGGGATCTGCTGGAGACCGCGCTGATCGGCGCTGCGGAGGATCTCGACCGGATGCGGTCGGCGGAGGGGGTCGCCCTGCGCGCCGATCTGGAGCGTCACGTCGGCGATGCGCTGCGCCTGCGCTCCGAGATCGCGTTTCACGCGGAGGGCATCGCTGAGCGGCTGCGGGCGAAGCTCGAGGAGCGGCTCCTGCGCCTGCTGGCCGACCGCGTAGACCCGATCCGCCTCGCCCAGGAGGCCGCGATCCTGGCGGACAAAGCGGACATCGCCGAGGAGCTTGCCCGCTTCGGGAGCCACTGTGACCAGTTCGTCGAGTCCCTCGGCGATCCAGCGCCCGTCGGCCGGCGCCTCGACTTTCTGCTCCAGGAGCTCAACCGCGAGGCCAACACCATCGGCTCGAAGGCGGCTGAGCACGCAGTGTCCGCGCGGGTCGTGGACCTGAAGACCGTGCTGGAGCGCCTGCGCGAGCAGGCCCAGAACATCGAATAGA
>CANKNP010000132.1 GCA_947483545.1 Deltaproteobacteria bacterium
ACCCCCGAAGTGTTCGCGACTGGCGTCGTCTTTGACCCTGGTGGCGGTCACCACCCCCGAAGTGTTCGCGACTGGCGTCGTCTTTGACCCTGGCTCGCGTTTCACCGGGTCTGGTGCTTTGAAACCCCCTCACCCGGCGCTGCGCGCTACCCTCTCCCCGAGGGGAGAGGGGACCGAGTCGTTGGCTTTCCCGCGGGCGAGGCGCGTTCTCCCCGTCGGTTCCCCGCAGGGGAGGCGCGTTCTCCCCGTTGGCTTTCCCGCAGGGGAGGCGCGTTCTCCCCGTCGGTTCCCCGCAGGGGAGGCGCGTTCTGCACACCCGCTCCGCACGGAGCACATGCCCAACTCCTCCGCGTACCCGCGGAGGAGGAACCGCGTCTCGGGTCGTACCCGACCCGAGACCGCTCCGTTGATCGAAACCCGGGACCCGAGCGGAGCGAGCGCGGGGGTCTGGGGGGGCCGGGCATCAGCCCGGCCCCCCCAGGCAACAGAGCCGGGCATCAGCCCGGCCCCCCCAGGAAGGCGAGCCGAAGCCGCTCGTAAGCGGAGTTCTGTGCCCGGGATTTGTCGCCATCTCCCGGGTGGAAGCCATTCCTCTACGCCGGCCGTTACCGGACGGCTTTAGCAGCCAACCCGGGTCCATCGCGCGGGCACGCGGACCCTTCTTGGCCTTGCTCCGGAGGGGGTTTGCCTGGCCGTCCCTGTCACCAGGGGCGCCGGTGCGCTCTTGCCGCACCCTTTCAAGCTCACCGAGGCCTTTCGGCCCCCCGGCCTCGCCGACGCACGACCCAGTCTCCCAGGTTGACGGCGGCAAGTTTGGAGGCGCTCGCCCTCTTTCGAGGAGCTTACGTCCTGGCGGTCTTCTCTCTGTTGCACTTTCCTCCAGCTCACGCTGACTGGGCGTTACCCAGCCTCCTGCCCTGTGGAGCTCCGACTTTCCTCCCGCGGGTCACCCCGCCGGCGGCTTCCTGAGCGGCTTCGACTCGTGGCCTCGCTAACCCGGCGCTCAGCCGCCGGCCGCATACCTCATGCAGTCGTAGAAGTCGGTAGAGCAACTGTCCGCGTCCCCGCAGGCGTTTGCGTCGGTGAAGCAGTCGTTCACCAGGCCGACCGAGATCCAGCCGCCGCACGTCTCAAGGGTCTCAAAACACACGATGTCGTCGTCCACGTCGGCTTGGACGCAGCCGAGCCAATCGGTCACGCAGCCGTCGCCCGCGCAGGTGGTCAGCGTGTCGTCGTTGCTGTCCGCGGAGGTGTTCAAGTCCTCGATGCACACGCCCCGGGCCTCGTCGGTCGTCGCGGCGTCCTCGCAGGTGTAATAGCTGGTGTTCGTGGCCTCGGATTCGTCGAGGTAGGTCAAGAAGCAGGCCTGCTCGGTGGACGACTCGGAGGTGCAGGCCAGGAAAAGGAGGAGCATCTCGTGCTGTAGCCCGCCGGGTGTGCAGCGGCGGTACGACGGCGGTGCGAGGGCCCGTTGGTCGAAGCGCGCCGCCCGAACGTTTGTGGGCTCGAGCCCCCGGCCTCCGAAGCCCCTGTGGCGCTCACACCACCCCCGAGGATGTCGCCCCTGGCGTCATCGTTGGCCCCGGTGACCGTCACCACCCCCGAGGATGTCGCCCCTGGCGTCATCGTTGGCCCCGGTGACCGTCACCACCCCCGAGGATGTCGCCCCTGGCTTCATCGTTGGCCCCGGTGGCGCTCACAGGGCGCCGCCCCTACGCCGGGTTCTGCCAGCGTGGCGTCGAAGCCAGCGGCCGGGGGGGCCGCCCGAACGCCCGGTTCGAACAGCGTCATCGTTTGGCCCTCCGCCTTGGGCCCCGCTCGCCCCAATCCCGCGGTACAATGCCCCCGTGCGCGCCTCCTTCCTCCTCCTCCCCGCCTTGCTCCTCGGCTGTCGTCCGCTCCCCGAGGCTCCTGCCGAGCTGGACGAGCTGTGCGCCTACCTGTTCGAGCACGCCAACGACGCCCCCGATGCGTCCGATCCGTCCACGCTCACCATCGAAGCGGGCGCGGTGAACCTGGACGCCTGGCTGGACCTGAGCATGGAGATCACCGAAGAGGGCTACTCGGTCAACACGCTGTCGGACGACGCGGTGAATGCGCTCGGCGACGGGGAGCGCTCTCTCGCTGGGGTGAAGGGCGCGGCGGTGGGGTACACGTCCGAGTTCGACCTCGAAACGTTGATGCAGACGCTCGTGACGGTCAGCCCTGCAGACCTCTATCCAAACACCTACCTGGAGTTCCGCCGGAGCTGGACGGGCGATCTGGACTGCTTCGTGGCGGGAGAATGCGAATCGGTGACTTCGGAGAGCTTTGCGACGCTCGACTACACCGTGATGCAGGCCGAAGTGAACTCGATGGTGCAGTACCGCTGGGTGGACACTGTGGACTTCGGGCGTGTGGCCATCGAGCGCACGTGGATGCGGGTGCCCGCGAGTGTCAGCGTCGATTACCTCACGGTGGACCAGCAATATTACGTTTGGATGCTGATCCCGAACAACGAGGGCGGGGGCTCACGGAGCATTCAAGCAACGTGGATGGTGGCGACACTCAGCGGAGGCGCTCCCCCCGAGGATGTGGTGCTGAACCTCGTGGTGAACTCGATGACCAACAATGCATCGCTGCTGGATGAGTGGCTGCTCGCGGAGTGACGGTTTCCGGGTAGACTGCGCCATGCTCCTGCTCGCGCTCTCCCTCCTTGCCCCCGCCTTTGCTGAGACCGACGAGATCGGCGGCGACGACTCGCCGAACGACGACGGGGACATGCTGAAGCTCGTGGGATTTGACATCCTCGAAGCGGCTGTGATCACTGAGCTTCGCTTCGCCGTGTACAACGACCGCTCCGAAGGCACCCCCGTGCTCGTGCTCTACCACCAGGTCGGGGATCGTTTCGAACTGGTGGCGGAGGTGGACGCGACGGACCTTCCCGAGCGAGAGGAGGGCTGGGCGACGGCTGAGAACCTCACGTGGGTGTTGGAGCCGGGCGAAAACTACGCGATCGGTGCGTACATCCCCGACAGTTGGTATTACTACTACGATGATCGGACGGACCAGCCGTGGTTCGGGCGGGCGACCGGCGGCTATCGGTACGAGTCCCGTGAGGTCCCCGCCGAGTTTGAGGCCGACCTGGAGGACTATTACTACCACATGGAGATCGACTCCGAAGACGCCGACGTTGATGGGGACGGCGTGATCGCGGAGGACTACGGGGGGCTCGATTGCGACGATGAAGACGCGAACGTGGGCGAGCGCGGAGAAGAGGTCCCGTACGACGGGATCGACCAGGACTGCGATGGCGCCGATCTCGTGGACGTGGACGGCGACGGTCAGGCGTCCACCGAAGCCGGCGGGGAAGACTGCGACGACACCGACACGTCGATCGCGGACGGCGCGCCGGAGGTCTGCGACGATGGGATCGACCAGGACTGTGACGGCACGGACGAAGCGTGCGGGGCGGACAACGGCGGCGATGACGGCGGCACGGACAACGGCGGAGACGACGGTGGGAACGGGGACGATGGCGGCGACAATGGGGGAGCGCTCGACATCTCTGCTGCGGGGTGTGGCTGCGCGACGATGTCGAGCGGCCCCGGGTTGTGGGGTGCGCTCGTGGTGGCGGCGGGGCTGCTGGTGCGTCGGCGGGGGTAGTTCAGCCCAGCAGGTCGAGCTTGCTCCAGAGCGCTTCGACCTGGATCTCGGCGCCGAGCTGCAGGGGGACGGCGCCGCCCTTGTGAACGACCTTCCCCCATCCGGCGGGGCCTCGCGTCCAATGTTCGACGCTCCGGGCCTCCACGTCGATGAGCAGGATGTCGCGTGCATGTGGGTTCAGGCAGTACGCCTCCAGCTTGGGGCCCCGGTCGTAGTCCTTCGTGGAGGGGGAGAGCACCTCGACGATCACCGTCGGGTTTGCACAGGCCAGCGCGTCCTGCGGGTCGTAGAGGATCGGGGCGCAGGCCACGAACGCATCGGCGTAGAAATACTGGCCGTTCGCCAACACCGCCACGCGGGCATCGGACTGGAATGCGATGCACGGCCGATCCCGAAGCGCCTGTTCCAGCTGCGAGCCGACCTGTTGGGCCACGGCGCTGTGCTCCAGCGGCCCGCCACCCCTCGCGAACAGCTCGCCATGCCAGTACTCGTGCCGCTCGGCGGAGGCCGATTCGATCGCGACGTACTCGGCGACGGTGAACCGGGTGACGGGCTGGCGGGCGAGCATCTGGATCGGTAACCCATGTCCGGGGCGCGCCGCCCGACGCCGGATTACCCTCCGCGGCTTCGGAGCCTCCCCATGCACGACCGCCTCGACTGGACCGCCATCCTCGACAACGCCGAGCGCGGGATCGGCATCTCGGATGCGCAGGCCGCCGTGATCGTCGCCCTGAAGGACCCGACTGAGCTTCAGCGCCTCTGGGAGGTCGCACAGGCCGTGCGTCGGGAGCACAAGGGCAATTTCGTGAACACCTGCGGCATCTCCAACGCCAAGTCAGGCCGCTGCCCAGAGGTGTGCAGCTTTTGTAGCCAATCGGCGCACTTCACGACGGACGCGCCGAGGTACCAACTCAAGAACGTCGAGACGCTGCGCGCCGAGGCGAAGGAAGCGTGGGAGAACGGCGTCCGAGAGTTCAGCCTCGTGGCCAGCGGCCGGGCGATGACGAACCGCGCGGAGCTGGACACGATGAAGCAGGCCGTGGCCGCGATTCGGGAGGACACGGGGATGCAGACCTGCGCCTCACTCGGGCTGATGTCCAAGGAACATCTTGCCGAGTTGAAGGATGCCGGGATGCAGGCCGTCCACCACAACCTGGAGACCGCGCGTTCGTTCCACGCGAGCATCGTCTCGAGCCACAGCTACGACGATGAGGTGGACACCATCAAGGCCGCCCGCGACCTCGGGATGTACACATGCTCCGGGGGTATTTTCGGGATGGGCGAGAGCTGGGCCCAGCGGATCGAGCTGGCGATGGAGCTGCGGGAGTTGAACGTGGACTCGGTGCCGTTGAACTTCTTGAATCCGCGCCCGGGCACGCCGTTGGAGGCGAGCCGCGAACTGTCGCCGGAGGACTGCCTGAAGATCATCGCGCTGTTCCGGCTTGTGCTGCCGACGAAGGATCTCATCGTCTGCGGGGGGCGAAGCGTGAACTTGGGGGAGCGGCAGGCAGAGATCTTCCGAGCCGGGGCGAACGGCGTCATGTTGGGGAACTACCTGACCACCGCGGGGCGAGAGGCCGACGAGGACCTCACGATGATCGAGCGCGAGGGCATGGTGATCCGCCCGCCGCCGCACAAGCCGCACCCGCCCAGCCTGCGCCCCGGCGTGCGGGTGGAGGGCACGGACAGCAACGGGGTGGCGTGAGAAGGGGTGCGAGGAACTTCGAGGGGTGAACGCTATGGATCGCTATGCAGCGTGGCGGGCGCGCGCCGAAGGCATCACCGCAGAGGGGCTGAAGCGGTCGCTGCGCGCGCAGATCCCGACAGGGCCGACGACCGCGAGGATCGGGGCGAACGACTACGATGTGTTCAGCTCCAACGACTACCTGGGGCTGGCGGAGCACCCGGAGATCCGCGCGGCGATGGGCTCGGGCGGGGCGGGCGCGGCGCGGCTGATCTCGGGCAACCGTCCCGAGCACGACGCCCTGGAGGAGGCGCTCGGCGCCTGGATGGGCCGCCCGGCGACGCTGTTCGCGAGCGGATACCTGGCCAACGTCGCGGTGATGACGACGCTGTTCGGGGCGGGTGATCTTGTGGCTTCGGACGCGCTCAATCATGCGTCGATCATCGATGGGCTCCGGCTGTCGAAGTGTCGGCGGGCGATCCTACCGCATGGGGGGACGAGCGTGCCTGAGGGAACGACGGGGATCGTCGTGGAGGGCCTGTACTCGATGGACGGGGACGCGCCCGACTTCGCGGGGATGCCCAAGGGTCCGATGTGGGTGGTCGATGAAGCCCATGCGGTCGGGTGCCTGGGCCCGGAGGGGAGGGGGCTCGCTGCGGCGGTGGGGTTCATCCCCGATGTCGTGGTCGGGACCCTCGGGAAGGCGTTTGGGGCCGCTGGGGCCTTCGTCATCGGGCCGCCCGAGGTGCGGGAGCTGCTGGTGTCTTCGGCGCGGTCGTTCATCTATACGACGGCGATGCCTGCTGGCGTGGCGCGGGCGGCCACCGTGGGGCTTCGCTTGGCTACGCAGGACCGGCGGGACCGGCTTGGTTCCAATACAACGAGGCTTCGGGAGGGGCTCCGACAGTCGGGGATCGAGGCCGGGGGCGTTGCCCACATCGTGCCCATCGCCACCGGGGCGCGTACGATGGAGGTCGCCCAGCACCTCTTCACGCTGGGCGTGTTGGTCGGGGCGGTGCGGTTTCCGACGGTGCCGCGGGGGCAGGAACGCCTGCGTCTGACGGTGTCCGCAGCGCACAGCCACGGGCAGATCGATCAGCTGGTCGAAAACCTCGTCGAGGTGTTGAAAATAGTCGCCCTGGCGACGTTGCGGCCGTACGCGGGGCTGAGTTAGCCGCCGCCGCATGACGCTGCTCCTCCTCCTCACCCTCCCCCTTTTGTCCACCTCCGCCCTGGCCTACGATGATGGCAAGACGGGCGATTCCACCTCAGGTTGTGGCGGTTGTCATGGGCGCTCGGCCGACACGACCACCACCGCGACCTTTGCCACAGACGTGACGACGGTCTACCCAGGCGACACCATCGACGTGACCCTGACCGTGAGCAGCTCCGACGCCGCCCGGACCCACGCCGGCCTCGACGTCGCAGCGACCTCTGGCACCCTCGCCGCCGGGTCGAACAACAAGCTTGAATCCTCCGAGATCACCCACTACGAGCCCATCGCGGCGACGTCGGGTTCGACGGTCTTCGACTTCACCTGGACCGCGCCCACGGTCGAGGGCACCTACACGCTCTCGGCAGCGGGCAACGCGGTCAACAACGACGGCGGCGATGAGGACGATGGCTGGAACCTCGCCTCGGATCTCACCCTCGTTGTCGATGACGGCTGCGAAGATCTCGACGCCGACGGCGTGAGCGACTGCGATGGCGACTGCGACGAGTCCGACTCCGGCGTTTACCCTGGTGCCGCGGAGCACTGTGACGGCCTCGATGAGGACTGCGATGGCGTCGCCGACAACGACGCTGTGGACATGATGGCCTACTACGCGGATTCGGACGGCGACGGCTACGGGGACGACGCTACTGAGTCGGTCTCGTGTGAGGCCGACCCCGGCATGGTGACGATGGGGGGAGATTGTGACGATGTCGATGCGACGGCGTTTCCCGGGGCCGAGGACACCTGGTATGACGGTGTAGACTCGAACTGTGACGGCGCGAGCGACAACGACCAGGACGCGGATGGCGTCGATGGGAGCGACGGCGGCGGCACCGACTGCGACGACACGGACGCCGCGATCTACCCTGAGGCCGCGGACGCCTGGTACGACGGTATCGACAGCGACTGCGGCAGCGACTCCGACTACGATGCGGACCTCGATGGATTCGACTCGGCCAGCTACGGCGGCGACGACTGCGACGACGGCAACGCGATCGTCTACCCGGGCGCGCCTGAGGACGCCTCGGACAGCGTCGTGAACGACTGTGACCTCCGGCCCGAGGGCGACGCAGACGGCGACGGCTACTCCTCTACCGAATTCGGTGGCGACGATTGCGACGACGCCAACTCCAGCGTCAACACTGGCGCCGCGGAGACCTGGTACGACGGCACCGACTCCGACTGCGACGGAGCAAACGACTACGATCAGGATGGCGATGGGGCGGCTTCGGCAGACTGGGCCGGCGCCGACGGCACCTTCGGCACCGACTGCGACGACGAGGACGCTGCCATCAGCCCCGACATGGTGGATGTGGCCTACGATGGTGTGGACCAGGACTGCTCTGGCGCCGACCTGACGGACGCGGACGGCGACGGCGAAGACGACAGCTCGGTCGGTGGGACCGACTGTAACGACGCCGACGCGACCATCGGGGCCGACGCCGCCGAGGTGGCCTATGACGGCGTCGATCAGGACTGCTCTGGCGCGGATCTCACCGACGTGGATGGCGACGGGGTCGATGCCATCGAGGCCGGCGGCGCCGACTGCGACGACGACGACGCGGCGGTCACGACCTGCGACTCGGGCGACACCGGCGGGATCGACACCGGCGAGACCGGCGATGCGGACACGGACACGGACAGCGATACCGACACGGACACCGACTCGGATTCCGATACGGACACGGATACCGACACCGATTCCGATACGGACACCGATACCGACACGGACACGGACACGGACACGGACACAGACACGGACGCCGATACCGATACCGATACCGATACCGATACCGATACCGATACCGACACGGACACCGATGCCGATACGGACACGGGCGAGGTCGTTGACGAGGGTTGCGGGTGTGCATCCGCGCCGACCGGTGGGGCCGTGGCCTGGGCCGGCCTGCTCGTGGCTGGGTTGGCGGGGCTGCGTCGGAGGCGGTGAGCCTTCGTGGGATCCGGCCGGCAGCGGATCTCCGCGCCGGGCGCTGAACGGAAGGCGTTCTCCCCGCGGATGCGCAGCGGCGTCCCAAAGCGATGGCGGACTCCGGGAGGGAGGGAGCGAGCCGCCCACGGGCCGGATAGCCCCCGCCCGTGTCTCCCCCCGCCCACTTCGAGCTCCTCGCCACGGCCGGAGATGCGCGCCGCGGACGCCTGACGTTGACCCATGGCGTGGTGCAGACGCCCGCGTTCATGCCCGTCGGCACGCAGGGCACCGTCAAGGCGCTCTCCCCCGTCGATCTGCGTGACGCAGGCGTACAGATCGTGCTCGCGAACACCTACCACCTGTGGGTGCGGCCGGGGCACGAGCGCGTGGGCAAGCTGGGCGGCCTGCACCGGTTCATGGACTGGGACGGACCGATCCTGACCGACTCCGGCGGCTACCAGGTCTTCAGCCTGAAGGAGATGCGAAAACTGTCGGAAGAAGGCGTCAAGTTTCGGTCACCCTTCGACGGCCAGTGGCGCATGTTGACCCCCGAGAAGGCGGTCGAGATCCAGGAGACCCTTGGCGTGGACGTGGCGATGGCGTTCGACGAGTGCGTGGAGTGGCCGGCGACGGAGGCCCGGGCCGCAGACGGGATGCACCGGACCACGCGGTGGCTGAAGCGTTGTATGGCCGCCCGCCAGCACTCGGATCGCACCGCGCTGTTCGGGATCGTGCAGGGCGGCACACACGAGGGGCTGCGCGTCGAGCACGCCGCCCAACTCACCGAGTTAGACCTGGATGGTTACGCGATTGGTGGGCTCTCGGTCGGGGAGCCGCACGAGGAGTTGGAACGGCTGACGGCGTTCACGGCGCCGCTGTTGTCGGCGCAGAAGGTGCGCTACCTGATGGGCGTTGGCTACCCCTGGGACATCGTGAACGCGGTGTTGGCCGGGATCGACATGTTCGACTGCGTGATCCCGACCCGCTCGGCCCGGTTTGGCATGGCATTCACCAGCGTTGGCAAGGTGACCATCAAGCACACCCGCTACCGCGACGAAGCAGGGCCTCTGGACCCCAATTGTGCGTGTTATGCGTGCGCCCGTTTCAGCCGTGCCTACCTTCGGCACCTCTTCACCTCGAACGAGATCCTCGCCCCTCGTCTGCTCTCCCTCCACAACGTCACCTTCTACCAGCAGTTGCCCGCCCGCGTGCGGGACACCATCGTCGCGCCGGATGCGCCCCACGCGCTCCGCCTGCTCCGCGACGAGGTGAACACCTGGAAGCGCTCGGCTGACAGCTCTGAGACCTGATCTGATGCACCCCGCGACCGTCCCCGCCTCCGAATTTCTCGTGACCTACGAAGCCGCCGGGGGGATCAGCTCAGGGCTGTTCATGGTCCCGGTGATGCTCGCGATCTTCTACTTTGTTCTGTGGAGACCGCAGCAACAAGAGGCGAAGGAAGCGCAGAAGTTGATCGCCGGCTTGATTCGGGGGGACAAGGTCGTGACCACGGCGGGTATTCACGGCAAGGTGCACGAGGCCAGGGCTGACACGCTGGTGCTTGAGCTTGGCCCGAACACCTTCATGACGGTGGACCGCGACAGCGTGAAGCGAAAGGTCTCCGACGAAGCGGCTACCCCCGCGAAGGCAGACAAGTAGATGGACCGCAGCGTGCTCGCCCGGCTGGGCGTGGTGTTGGTCACTGTGCTGGCGGCGGTGTGGGTCCTGTTGCCTACCTTCCTGGGGAAGGAGGTGCAGGACAACCTGGAGCTGGCGGCGAAGCGGGCGAAGATGGACAACCCTCCGCCGCTCGAGAAGCCCCTTCCCGACTACGTGAACTTCCTCCTCAACCGGAAGATCAACCTCGGCCTCGATCTGCAAGGCGGCATCGACCTCACGTTGGAGGTTGGTGTGCAGGAGGGGGTGCTCTCGAGCGTGCAGAGGGACATCCCGGCGTTCAAGGCCACGGCGGAGAAGCAGGGGGTCAAGCTGACCTCGGTCCGGCGCGATCCAAAGGCGCCGAAGTTGCTGATTGAGATGGGCGAAGGCACCACGTTGGCCCAGGTGCAAGAGGTCGAGCGGGCGTCGGTGCGGCGCTACATCTACGAGACCACCGAGACCGTGGACGGCAAGTCGATCCTGGTCTTTGAGATGGAGGAGGCCGCACAGGCGGAGATCCGCAAGCGCTCTGTGGACCAGGCGCTGGAGACCATCCGAAACCGCATCGACGAGACGGGCGTGAAGGAGCCTTCGATCACGATCAAGGGCGATGACGGCATCAACGTGCAGCTGCCCGGCGAGACCAACGTCGAGGACGCCGTGGAGACCGTCGGCACCACCGCCCGGCTCGTGTTCATGCTGGTGGACGAAGAGAGCACACTGAAGGATGCCGAGTACGGCTTCCGCACGCTGCTGCCCTTCGTGGAGGAGGCCAAGGTGGCGTTGCCCCCGGAAGAGTTCGAGAACGACCGCGCACTCTCGCAGTGGCTGGTGGACAACGGGAAGGTGCCTCAGGGCCGCGTCGTGCTTTGGCACTACAACCGGAAGGACGGGGTAGAGACCCGGGATTTTCCCTACGTACTGAAGGACGAGGAGCTGCTCTCGGGCGACGACATCAACACGGCCTCGACGGGCACCGACCCGACCACCGGCGCGTACGAGGTCCACCTGGACTTCAAGGCCCGCGGCTCGCAGATCTTCGGGCAGGTCACGGGCGCGAACATCCAGAAGCGGTTCGCCATCGTGCTCGATGACAAGGTGCGGTCCGCCCCGACGATCCAGGGTCAGATTTTCGACAATGCGAGGATCACTGTGGGGAGTGACGGTCCCGACGGGGGCAAGAAGGAGGCCGGTACCCTCGCCCTGGTCTTGCGCTCCGGCGCGCTCCCGGCCCCCGTCACCCCTGGCGACGTGCGCCTGGTCAGCGCGAGCTTGGGCGAGCAGGCGATCAACGAAGGGGTGCTGGCCGCCGCGCTGGGCAGCGCCCTCGTGATGCTCTTCGCCGCGTTCTACTACCGCATCTCTGGGCTGCTGGCCGACCTCACGCTGGTCATCAACGTGCTCCTGGTCGTCGCGCTCTTGGCGTTGGCCGGCGCTACGCTCACCCTGCCCGGGATTTGCGGCATCGCGCTGACCGTCGGCATGGCCGTCGATTGCAACATCATCATCTACGAGCGCATCCGCGAGGAGCTGAGAGCGGGCAAATCGCCAACGCTCGCGCTGGAGGTGGGCTTTGACCGGGCATTCGTGGCCGTGTTCGACTCCTACGTCGCCCACTTCATCGCGGGCGTGGTGCTCTACAGCTACGGCAGCGGGCCGTTGAAGGGCTTCGCGGTCACCTTGATGATCGGCATCTTCACGACGTTGTTCACGGGCGTGTTCGTGTCGCGCTCGTTCATGTCGGCGCTCGTCTCCTTCCGGCGGTCCTCGACCGCGCTCTCCATCTGACCGCCGGCCGAAGAGAACCACGATGTTCGAGATTGTTCCTCAAGGATTCTACTACGACTTCCTCAAGCGTCGCCACTTGTGGGCGAATGTGTCCTGGCTCGCGGCGGCGATCTCGATCGCGCTGTTCGTGTTCAAGGGGCCCAACTGGAGCATCGACTTTACGGGCGGCACGGAGGTGGAGGTCACGTTCGAGAAGGCGACGGCCATCGAGGATGTGCGCGAGGCGCTGATTCCCGCGGGCGTGGGCGACGACGCGATCCAGTCCATCGGTGACCCCGCCGAGAGCCGGTTCCTCTTCCGCATGCAAGGCGAGTCCAGCGCGAGTGACGCCGACGTGTCAGCCGCAACCACAGCGTTGAACACGGCGTTTCCGGACTTGACCATCAAGCAGGACGATCAGGTCGGTACGCGGCTCCTGGTGACTTGGCCCTCCCC
>CANKNP010000133.1 GCA_947483545.1 Deltaproteobacteria bacterium
CGGTGCTACGGGCATCGGCGCGAGCGGTGTCAGCAGCATCAGCGCGCTCGGTGGGAGCACCGTCTACTGGGCCACCGGGAGCTGGACCTACGGCGCGGGCGGCGGGGCCGGCGGCACTGTCTGGCTGGTCGCGGACGAGCTCACGCTCGGCGCTCAGGCCGTCGATGCGACCGGTGGGTTTGGGGAGTCCACCCACATCCGGGTCGGCGGCGACGGTGGCGATGGCCGCGTTCGCTTCGACTACAACACGCTCAACGGCTACGCGCCCGGCGCCACGGAGGCGGTGGCCGCGGAGATCGACAGCAGCGAGCCGGACGTCGGGCACAGCGCGGCGCCGTAGCCGTAGGGCGGCGGTGGACGCCTCGCCGCGGGCGTGCTACCTTCGCCTCACCACAGGGGTATAGCTCAGCTGGTAGAGCAGCGGATTCCAAATCCGCAGGTCATAGGTTCAAGTCCTATTGCCCCTGCCATTCCATAACGAAGGTCCGTTCTGGTGAATCTGGGACGGGCCTTCGGCCGTTTTGTGGGGCGTGATCGCGCGGTGAGGGACGGCGGCGCCAGTGGTGTACGCGGAGCAGGAGATCTCGGCGTTGCTCCGGCGCGCAGCTTCGCCAGCACCGCGGTCAGCCATCCGGGTTAGTGGTGTTGCGCATCCCGCAACAGGTGACTAACCTTGTGACATGGCCACTCACCCTGGACACCTTCTTCGCGATGCCTTCCTCGCCCCGTTGGGTCTCACCGCGGCCGAACTGGCGCGAGGCCTTGGCATACAGCGCAGCACGGTGAGCCGTCTCCTTGCGGGCGATCAGGACTTGAGCCCGGCCATGGCGGCTCGACTCGGCAGGTACCTCCAGGTGCCTGCGCTCTGGTTTCTGGAAATGCAGGCGGCGTACGACGCGGAGCGGGTGAGCGCCGACCCGGCCATCGCGCGAGGGGTGACTCCGCGGCGCCGCGACCGGAACTTTCTTCTGACCCCCGGCGGCGCCCGGCCACTCGGCCCCCGCTCCTCAAAGCCCACCGAACCGTTACGAATCCCGTATGACGCCTTCGATCGGAACGCGCCCGCTCCCGCGCCGTCCTCCTATGCGGTACGGCAGGTCGAATTCGAAGGGGGCGCCGTTGCGCTCGTCTGCGAGCCGCAGTGAGCAGCGTTCTGGACGGTTTGCGAGGGGTCGTCCACCCGGACATCCTTGAGCGAACCGAGCGCATCTCGAGGACGCTCACGGCGCTCGGTGTTCCCCACGCGCTTATCGGGGGCCTGGCCGTGGGGGTACACGGGCACCCACGACTGACGAAAGACGTGGACTTCATCGTTGGATTTCAGGCGTTTGAACGGACGATGCCGTTCCTGGTCTACCGCCCGGAGCTGGCGGAGGTCGCGCGCGTCGGCTTCACGGACCTGATGGCCATCCCGACAAGGTTTCCGTGGCTGGCAGACGAGGTTGTGCTGAGTGACGCCGTCCCCGTCATCTCGCTGTCGGGCCTTGTGCTGATGAAACTCCTCGCGTTTCGTGGGCAAGATCAAGCGGACGTCGAGGCGCTCCTTCGTGACGATGAGACCCGGCTCGCGGACGTGAGCGATTACCTTGAGGAGCACGCGCCTGACCTGCTGATCCGGCTCGGCGAGGTGCTCGCGGCACGCCCGTCCTGACTTTGCCGAACGGTGCTCCGGCGCTACGAGGCAGCCCGAAGGTGGCTGTGTTGTCCAGCCTTCGCTCCGGCCGTAGACCGGGACTCGTCCCCCGGCCTAGCAGCGTTCGGGGAAACGTGGTTAGCGGCATTTGACCTTCCACCCCAGCCGCGGATTTCGAGGGTTCTCCCCTTCTCCCGCCTGCGGGAGAAGGTGCCCGGGTACTCGCGGGCGGATGAGGGCTGCTCAAGATCCGCGGGGAGCCCTCATCCGGCGCCGAATACGGCGCCACCTTCTCCCGGGGGGAGAAGGGGATGAGCGTGCTTCTCGTCCCGGGGGAGCGCCGGTACCCTCGGAAGGGAGAAACGCCGAACGCTGCTAGAGTTTCGACGCGCTTGCCCCCCCTTGCCGATCCCCGCCCCGTCGAATAGCCGCTGAATCATCATTCAGTCGATGTCCCAAGACCGCCCTCGCACCTCCGCCGACAAGCATGAACGCATCTTGGATGCGGCCATTGACGTGTTTGCGGAGAAGGGCTTCCACCACGCCCGCATCAGCGACATCGCGGCCCGGGCCGAAGTGGCGGACGGTACGATCTACTTGTACTTCCGGAACAAGGACGAGCTGCTCATCACCATCTTCGAAGAGAAGATGGGCATCCTCATCGCCGGGCTGAAGGGCGCGCTCGAAGGCGTGGACGACCCGCTGGAGCGGATTCGGGTGTTTGCCAGGTATCATTTCAAGCAGGTCAAGGACAACGAGGCGCTGGCCGAGGTGCTGCAGATCGAGCTCCGGCTGTCGAACAAGTTCTTGAAGGAGTACCGGCCCACGCAGCTGTGGGAGTACCTCAACGTCTTCGCCGGGATTGTCCGCGAAGGCCAGGAGCGCGGCATCATCCGCCCCGTGGACCCTTTCGCCAGCATGTGGGCCTTCTTTGGCGCGCTGGATGAGATCGCCATGCAGTGGGTCCTCGCCAACAAGGAGCGCAAGCAGCGCTTCTCGCTCGACGCCTCGGCCGAGGCCGTCGCCGACATCTTTGTGAGGGGCATGGCCACCCACCCGGGCGCCATCCCCCAGCCTTCCCCAACCCTCGTCCCCAACCCATAGGAGCCCCTGTGAAGCTCGGCGTTTGTATCAAGCAAGTCCCCGCAACCGACACCCGCGTCGTCGTGAACCCCGGCGCCACCGGCATCGTGACCAACGACGTGAAGTGGGAGATCAACCCCTACGATGAGTATGCGCTCGAAGAGGCCGTTCGCCAGAAGCAGGCCGGTAAAGGCACCGAAGTCGTGCTCTTCACCATCGGCGGTGCCCAGACCGAGCAGCGCCTCCGGGATGCGCTCGCCCGTGGCGCGGATCGCGTCGTGCGTATCGAAGACCCCGCGCTCGACGGCTCCGACGCCCTCGGGTACGCCCGCGCTCTGGCCGCTGCGGCAAAGGCCGAGGATGTGGGCCTCTTGTTGTGCGGTCGGCAGGCCGTGGACGGGGACAACGGCGCGGTGCCGTCGATGATCGCCGAGATCCTCGGCTGGTCGCAGGTGAGCTGGATCGACAAGCTCGGCCTCGAAGGCGGAAGCTTCACGGCCAACCGCGCGGCGGGCAGCGGAGCGAAGGAGGTCGTCACCGGCCCCCTGCCGGCGGTGTTCACCTGCGACAAGGGGCTCAACGAGCCGCGTATGGCGAAGCTCCCAGACATCATGGCCGCCAAGAAGAAGGCGATCGTCGTGAAGAACCTCGCGGCGCTCGGCCTCGACGCTGGCTCGGTCGCTCCCCTCGTCGTGGAGGACGCCATGTCTCTCCCCGCCGCGCGCCCCGCTGGCCGCAAGCTGACCGGCGATCCGGCGACGGTCGCCGCGGAGCTCGTCCGCCTGCTCCGCGAAGAAGCCAAGGTCATCTGAACTCAAACTCGCCTCTTTAGACCCCTTTATTCTGGAGATTCCCATGGGCATCCTCGTCCTCTGTGAGACCGACGGCGGCAACCCCCGCAAGTCGGCGTTTGAACTTCTCGGCAAGGCCAAGGCGCTCGGCCTCGGCACTGTGACCGCGCTGGTCCTCGGCCCCGCGGACGTCAGCTCCCTCGGCGGCTACGGCGCCGATGCTGTCCTACACTACGACAACGCCGTGCTCGCGAGCCACAGCACCGGCACCGTCGTGAAGGCGCTCGCCAACGCGCTCTCCGCGACGGGCGCCAGTTATCTGCTCGGCTCTGCCACCCAGATCAGCCGCGACGTCTTCCCCCGCCTCTCCGCCCGCATCGGCGCTGGCTACGCGGTCGAGTGTACCGACCTGCGGAACGACGGCGGCAAGCTCGTCGGCCGTCGCCCGGTCTACGCCGGCAAGGCCCTCGTGGACGTCAAGACCACCAGCGCCGTTGGGCTGTTCACGGTTCGCCCGAACTCCTTCCCAGTGGCGGCCCCCACGGGTGCTTCGGCCGTGGTCCACACCAACGACGGCGGCGTTGGCGCCAGCGACATCGACGTGAAGGTCGTTCAGACCCTCGCGCCCGAGAACAAGCAGGTCGATCTGACCGAGGCGGATCGCATCGTCTCGGGCGGTCGCTCGCTCAAGTCGAAGGAGGCCTACGATGCTGTCATCCGGCCGCTCGCCAAGGCCGTCGGTGCCACGCCCGGTGCATCGCGCGCCGCTGTGGACGCGGGCTATGCACACCACGGCGATCAGGTCGGTCAGACCGGCAAAGTTGTGAACCCTTCGCTCTACATCGCGATGGGCATCTCCGGCGCGATCCAGCACCTCGCCGGCATGCGCACCTCGCGCATCATCGTGGCCGTGAACAAGGATGCGGACGCCCCGATCTTCCAGTTCGCGACCTACGGCATCGTCGGAGACTTGTTCGAGTACGCGCCCTTGCTTGAGAAGGAATTCAAGAAGATCCTGGCGTAGAGCGGCGGGGCGGCGCGCTTGGATCCGGCCGCCGCCCCCACCGCCGTCGTGCCGCCGCTGCACCTCCGGCGGGCGTCCGGCCGTCCCCCACGACAAGCGGGGGATTTGCCCCTTCCGCCATCGGGTCCGGCAGGTAACAATTTCGAGCCCCTCAGTTTTGTTCGATCTCATCGTCCCCGTAGGGCCATCGCTCGGGGCCCCCGTCACCCCCGTCCACGAGCGACGGCGTCGCGGGCGTCGCGGACCCCGGCAGCGTCTATGTCATCCCAGGGTTGGCACCGCGGTGGCGCACAGCGCTGCCCGATCCAACTGCATCCGGTACACCATCGCGCCCTCCCCGTCATCCGTCGTCCGGACGAGGTCGGTCCGACGTTGTCCCCACCACCGCACGGCGTGGGTCTCGCTCATCCACTGATGCACGAGCGCGAGACCACCCGGATAGAGCGCCGCCATGTGGACCTTCCTCGTCCCCGACGCCCGCGCTGAAGAGATCCCCACCTACGTCCTGCTACAGCGGGATGTAGCGCTCTGCCCGGGCCCCAAGGACCGCAACTGTCGCACGCCCGAGGCCCCCGCGTCGCCCTCCGCCCCCTGGCGGGATCCTCGGGTATGGCGCGTCGTAGAGGAGCGTGGCGCGTGGCTGAGCGTCGAGTCCACCCGCGCCGTGGACATCCCCGGGGGCCCGTGCTTGGAGGTGGCCCCGGTGGACCTCGCCCTCTCGCTTCGGGTTTGGGTTCGCCGAAGCGCCGCCGTGCCTGCGACCGCTCGGGCCCTCCTGCTCGGGGATCCAGCGGGCTCGATCGCCCTCGCCGCGGGTCTCGCCACCCATCCGGTCGGCGAACGGCAAGAGGTCTCGGGGTTGGACTTCCGCGCTACGCTGCAGCTGCCCGACGATGCGACGAGCATCCTCTGGGCGGCCGAGCGCATCACCCATCCGCCCGTACCCGGGGTCCAACTCACGACGGACTTCCCGTTCTCGTTGCCCTCGCTCGGCGAAGGCGTGGTGTTTGCGACAGAGGTTTTTGGCTCCTTCGTCGAAGGTGCGACCCGGACTCTGGCGCCGCATTCCCCAGGCTGCGTCGTGCTCGTGGTCCCAGAGGACGGACGCGCGGATCACTTCAAGCCGGATCGGAGCGGTGGCCTCGAGGGCGGCATCATCGGAGGGCGCTTCGGGGGACGGGAACCAAAGCTCCAGGCAGGCGCGCTGTTGAGCTGGCCCAACGGCGAAAGCGCCGGGGTCGTCAATGGACGCTCCCAGATGACCGTGCCTTCCGCGCCGGTCCAGGACGGCCGCCTCTGCTTTGACGCCTGGGAGGGGCCGGGCTCGCTCACCGTGTGTGTAACGGTCGAGTAGGCACCGCCCGCGCCGATGCTCGGACCCCCTCCCCAGAAGCGCTGGATCATCATGGCCTTCGCCGCCTCCGCGACGGCCTCCCTGATCGGCGCCAGCGTGTCCTACACCTGGGACGTGAGCGACGGCGTGGCCGTCTCGCTCGTGGCGTTGGGCGGGATCGTCGGGCTCACGATCATCCCGAATCGGTGGGGTCCGTGCCGGTTCTTCCCTTCTCCCGCTCAGCGGGAGAAGGTGCCCGCGTACCCGCGGGCGGATGAGGGCAGTTCTACATCCGCGGGGAGCCCTCATCCGGCGCCGAAGACGGCGCCACCTTCTCCCGGGGGGAGAAGGGAAGGAACACGGGGAAAAGCGCAGGCACTCTTGCCCGTCCTCGCCGCCCTCGCCCTCCGCATCCCCTGGCTCTTCGCTCCGCCAGCGTTCAGCGACGACGTGTACCGCTACGTCTGGGAAGGTCGGGTCTGGGCCGCGGGGTTCAACCCGTTCGCTTTGGCCCCAGCGGATCCGATGCTCGCCGCGCTCACGCCTTCCAACCTCGCGATCTGGGAGCGCGTGAACCACCCGGAGGTGTCAAGCATCTACCCCCCGCTCGCGCAGGCTCTGTTCGTGATCCTGGCGCCCGGCGGGGTGCTCGCGTGGAAGATCGCCGCGATGGTCGCCGATCTCGGCACCGTGGGCCTGCTCGCGCGAAGATCCCCGCGCGCCGGCTGGCTCTGGGCGCTCTTGCCGCTCCCGGCCTTGGAGTCCGCGGGATCCGGCCATCTGGAGGCATTCGGCGTGCTCTTTCTGGTGGCGACGCTCTCAGCTGAGGCCACCGGGCGGCCCAGGTTGGCGCTCGCCGCGGCCTGGGCCGGCGCGATGGTCAAGCTCCTGCCGGGGGCCGGGGTGCTCGCCCTCGCGAAGGGGTGGCGGGCGTGGCTGACGGTCGGGGGGGCGAGCCTGCTGGTGTTCGCGCCGATGTGGACAAGCGAGCTGCTGCGCGGGTTTCAGACGTATCGCGCGACGTGGTCGTTCAACGGGAGCCTGTACCCGCTGCTCGCCGCGGGGGTGGGATCCGAGCTGGCCCGCGGCGCGTTGCAGGTCGTGGGCGCCGGGGTCGTCGGGGGGGTGTGGTGGAGGACCCGCAGCCGTCCGAACGCGACGTGGGCTGTCTTGATGGCGGCCACTGGCGGGTTTGTATTGCTCTCGCCGACGGTGCATCCCTGGTACGTGTTGTGGCCGTTGGCGGTCGCCCTATGGGGGGGCGGGGGCGGGGGCTGGCTGCTCGCGGCGGTGCTGGTGCCCTTGGCGTATCGGGTGCTTGGGACGCTGATGGGGGGCGTCTGGACCGAGGAGGCTGTCACGCGTTGGGTGATCTGGGGGCCTGTTTGGGGGATGTTGGGGGTAGAGGCCCTCGGCCGATCCCTGCGGGCAACGCCTCGCCGCTGAGCGGCGCGAGCGGGAAGGCTACCGCTCGGGTCACGTCGCTGGGCCGCGCCCGGTTAGCGCCGGCCGATGTCTACCTGCGTGAAGGCCTTCGCGATCGCGCACGGCGGATTGCTCGGGTGTCGCGGGATCGGGTGGCTGATCGGGTGGCTGGGGCGGCGCCGACGCGTCACGTCGCGCCATGCTCGCCGAGTCACTCCCACCGAACAAGCCACGATACGCTCCCCCCCGTGATCCCCCGCTCCCTCCTCGTGCTCGTGGTGCTCCTCGCGGGCTGCAAGGGCTGTCAGGACCCCGCCGAGTCCGGCGTCCCGGAGGACGACACCGCGCCCGACGTGGAGACCGACACCGGTCCGACCCTCCGCCCGCTGCGTGTCCTCGTCACCTTGGACGGGGTGCCGGCCCCCGACACCACCGTGCTGCAAGGCGGTGCGAAGGGGCGTTGGATCACCGACGAGAACGGCGAGGTGACCATCACCGTAGACCTCTCCGTCGTCGGCGACATCGAGGTGATGGGCTCCCGGGCGGATGCCCGGATCCAGGGCGAGATCGTCCGGGACGATGACTATGCCGATACTGCGGGCGCTTTCCTCGTCGAGCTGGCGCGGTTCGACACCTCGGACAACCCCGCCTACCTGTTTCAGGACCCCGGCGAGGGCGAGTGGGCAGAGTCCAACACCGAGGTCTGTCTGCACTGCCACCGGACGTTGCACGAGGAGTGGACCCTGTCCGCCCACCGCACGGCGACACGGAACATCACCGTGCAAGACGTGTATCAGGGCACCGCCCTCGCCCTGGACGAGGCCGATTGTGCCGATGGGGTCTGGACCAGCGTGGTGGAGCCCGGCTCCGGCCAAGCGTTGGACGCCTGCGTTGTCGAGGAGGATGCGCGCGGGCTCCCGGAGTATGGCGCCTGCGCCAACTGCCACGCCCCGGGCATCGACGGCGACATCGGCGGTCGCGATCTCCTCGACGCCACCGGCATCGCTTACGACAACGGCGTGCATTGCGATGTGTGCCACCGCGTTGAGTCGGTGGATGTGACCCAGGCGCCGGGCGTCGGCGGGGTGTTGCACCTGCTTCGGCCAACCGAGGAGCCCTTGTCCCCGGCGCTCGGCGCGTGGGCGCCGCTCACCTTCGGCCCCTACGACGATGTGCCGAACCCGCGAATGGGCGCTGTGCAGCGTACGTTTTTTGAGGACGCAGAGCTCTGCGCCGGTTGCCACGAGGCAGTGATCCCCCCCACCGGTGGGGCGATCGACCCCGCCCGCTGGCCGTCGGGGTCCCTGCCGTTTCATACGACCTTCACCGAATGGCAGGCGGGCCCGATGAACCCGTCGTCGCCGTGTCAGACGTGCCATATGCCGCCCAAGCCCGAAGCCGCCAACGCTGCCGATTTGGACCCCGAGACCGAGTCAGGCGTCGGCGTCGCCGGCGGTTGGTACCGCGACCCTGGCAGCGTCCAGTCGCACGGGTTCTTCGGGCCGCGTCAGCCGGATGCGGGCTTCTTGAGCCTCGCGGCCACGGTGTCCGTCTCGCTCGCCGAGGCATCGGGCGAGCTGGTGGCGACCGTGGTGACGAAGAATGTGGCAGCGGGCCACCGCATCCCGACCGGCGAGCCGATGCGGGCGCTGCTGTTGCAGGTCACGGCGACGTGTGAGGGCGAACCGTTGCCCGCGGTGGGCGGAGATGTCCTGCCGGCCTGGGCGGGGGCCGCAGAGGAGCGAGGCGCCGACGAGGACTGGACCCGTTGGCCCGCGGCAGAGGTCGGCGAGCAGCTCGCGGTGGTCACTGATCTCGGTGGCTGGGTGGACTACGAGGGCTACGGGGCCTTTGGCGATGGCACCTTCACCGCGGAGCAGAAGGGCCTTCCGACCGAGGGGCTGGTCGGCGTCGTGACGGTCACCGAGGTGGCCGGCGACGGAACCGTGACCACCGAGCCCGCCTTGCCGCTCGGCGACCGCGTGTATCGCCTCATCCCAACCGCCCTCGCTGGTACCCCTGGCTGGGCATTCGCTCGGGTGACCGCCAATTCCGCCGGCGAGGTGATGGTGCCCCACGCCTTCGCCACGGACATCGTCTCAGACAACCGCCTGGCGCCGCAGCAATCCTGGACCTCGACCCACCGGTTCGAGGCCTGTGCGGCCGGGGCAACGGTGACTGCCACGCTCGTCCACCGCAACTACCCCTGGGCGGAGGCGACCGCGCGGGGCTGGGCGCTGCAGGACCAGGAGATGGACAGTGAGACGGTGAACCAGTGATACATGTATTGATACATATGTCGCTCGGGTGCGTATCACCAGCGCGGACGTTGATACAAGGAGAGGATACCGGGGTCGCTCCGCTTCCGGACCTGCTGACCATCGCGGACGGCGAAGACCTTGATACAGCCAGCGATGCACTCCATGTATCATTCATCGCAGCACCACATATTCACGAGGTAGAAGACATACAGTACGACGGATACGCCTACAACGGCCAGACCCCCGGCCCGACCTTGCGGGCGGCAGTCGGCGACACCCTGACCGTGGATTTCACCAACGGGCTCGTTGATACAAGCACCATCCACTGGCACGGTGTATCGGCCCCTGTCGCCATGGACGGGGTTCAATGGGTCACGGACCCGGTCCCTGCAGGCGGCAGCTTCTCCTACACCATGACCCTCGACCGGGCTGGCACCTTCTGGTACCACCCACACATCGACACGAACCATCAGGTGGACCTTGGCCTCTACGGCGCCATCGTCGTGACCGACCCCGCGGAGCCGAGCTTCGACGACGACCTCCTGCTTGTCTTCGACGCCTGGGCCGAGTCTGGCGACGGCGAGGGCAGCGACGAACATGGCCTCTTCGACCCCGGGGATTTCCCGTGGACCGTCAACGGCGTCGTCGATCCCCTCTGGGCGACGAGCACCTCCCGCTCGCTCCGGGCGCGGCTTGTGAACGTGTCCAACACCAGCTACCTCGACCTGGTCTGGCCCGGCGCCGTCCGAATCGCGGGAGATCAAGGCGTCATCGGCATCTCCGACACGCCGGACCACCTGCTGCTCGCCCCCGGTGACCGCATGGAGATCGCCTGGGCGCCTGTCGCCGGGGAGACCGAGATCGTCACCCACGTCTACGTGCCGGCCGGCGGGCAATCCTGGCAGCCCGACGTGCGCGTGCTCACCATCACCGCCGAGGACGACGGCGCCGCCTCGCTGCCCGACCTGAGCACGGGTCAAGCCGCCCCGACGGATCCCGGCACGACGGACCTGACGTACGTGTTCGCCGGGGGCACCACCGATGGCGACGACGGCTGGCTCATCAACGGGGAGTCCTGGCCTGACGTCACGATTCAGACCGTCCCGCTTGGTGCCACCACGATCATCGAGGTCCGAAACCTCTCTGGCACCGAGCACCCCTTCCACCTGCACGGCAACCCCTTCGAGGTGCTCTCCCTCGACGGCGTGCCGCCGGCCTCGATGGAGCTGCAGGACACCGTCAACGTGCCGATCCGGTCCGTCTTGCGCGTGCGGCTCACGCCCGACAACCCCGGCGACTGGATGCTGCACTGCCACCTGCTCGGCCACGAGGAGGGCGGAATGATGACGGTGCTGCGGGTGGAGTGATCCTCACGGCCCCGCGAGCGGCGCGAGCCTCCGCCGCAAGTCCTCCGTCCAGGGCACGGGCAGGAACGTGGTGGGATCGACGCGCACAATCGTCCGGGTTCCGGTGCAATACGGTGCGTCGTGGTCCATCGGGAGGATGTTCATGCCGAAGGTCAGGCTGGTTCGCCCCAGGGCTTCGACCCAGATCCGCACACGAACCTCGCCGACCCCGCGCACAGGCCGATCGTAGAGGATGTGGTTGGCGCGGACGACGTGGTATTGGTCGGGGTTCTCGCTCGGGGCGAGCAGGGCCCCCCAGCCGAGCTGCTTCCAGAACGAGCCGATCGTGCGCTCGAAGAGCAAGAGGTAGCGGGCGTTGTGAAGGACCTGGAAGGCGTCGAGGTCGTCGAAGTAGACGCCCATGACCTGTTCGTGAAAGCGCATGGGGGGAGCTTACGCGGGCAGCGGGGTGGGGGCCAGGGGGGAGGGGGGGCCCCGCTCACATGCCGAACGGCCCGCCCGTGTACCCCATGTCGTTTCGGGTGCCGTCCAGGTCGTTGTAGGCGGGATCGGGATCGCCGGCGTCGATGGCGGGCGAGCCGGGGGCGAGCGAAGCGCGCGGCATTGCGCCTCCCGGGCGGGGGGAGTGGGCGGGCTTGGGACCATCCGGCGGGCGGCCGATCCGCCGTGACACGCCCGTGGGCATCGGGGGCCAGCCCGGGCGCTGCGCAAACAGCAACGTCCTAAGTCACTGGAAGAACTTGACCTGGAGCCGGGCTGGCCCCACCCGCACCGTTCCAGGTGGAAGCGACCAGTCCATCTTCCTCCGACCCGGGTTGGCGACGACCCTCGCGCCAGTTCCGCTTTCGAGAACTCGGAGATTGCAGCACGGCCGCGTTCTTGAGATACGGACGCGTCCTCGTTGACGGCGAGGACGTACGGATCGCGTTCGGCTCGGTAACAGTCTTCAGGACGGTGTTCCGCTCTTTCGGCGCGACGCCGAGGGCACAGATCCCCCACATCCTCCGGCTCCACGTTCATCAACACCCCCGCGGGATGAACGCCGAGGGCACAGATCCCCACATCCTCCGCCTCCACGTTCATGCCCGCCCGCCGGATGCGCCGCGGCGTCCCCCGGCCAGGGCTGGCGGCCCGGCCCCGCGAGCGAGCCGCCCCAAAAGCCAGACACCCCCTCGCTCGGCTGCGCCCCATGCCCCTCCCCCGCGCCACCGTTACAATCCCGCCGTGCTCCTCCTCCTCCTCCCGCTGGCGTGGGCAGACCCGCCCGCACCCGTCGCCACCCCCGCCCCCGCACCCGCCGCCGCCTCGGCGCCCACCGCCACCCCAGGCCCCGCCCCCCCCGCGCCCGCCGCCCCCCCCGCGCCCGCCGCCACCCCCGTGCCCGCCGCCGCCCC
>CANKNP010000134.1 GCA_947483545.1 Deltaproteobacteria bacterium
CCCCCCCCCCCTGCGCTCTCCGCTGGGCCGGATCGCGCTGCCGACCTGCTCCGTCGCATCCGCGAGTCCTCTGGCGAGCACACCCGCCCCCGGCCCGCGGCTCCGGTGGAGCCTTCGGAGCCCGAAGGCGACAACTCCCCCGAGGACACGTCTCCGCATGGCATCCCGCCGGTGGTCACCCCCCTGCCGCCGGTGCAGCCGAAGATCGTGGCGCCCGAGGTCGCCACGGCCGCGCCCGCCGCCCCCGCCACCGCGGCCCCCGCCACGCCGGCCGCGCCCGCCGCCCCCGCCGCCCCCACGCCAGCCGTGCTGCTTCAAAAGGCCCCCACGCCCTCACCTGGGCCGGCGGTCACCCCGACTCCGGGACCGGCCCCCGTGGTCTCCGCGGCGCCCCCGGTCGCGCTCCAGAAGCCCGCGGAGCCGCCCAAACCCCCGGCCCCCCGCGCGTCCATTGTCCCTGCCCAGCCTGTCCCGATCCCCCGTCGCCCCCGGACGCCGGACCCGGTTCGCACGGTTCTACGCGGCGAGTCGGCCCCCTACCGGCTGTGTCGGGGCCCAGGATCTGCGATCGTGCAGCGGCGGTTGATGAACCAGTCCACGCTCGGCGATGTCGTGGCGGTGCTCGTCGGCCAGATGGTGCCGCTGCGCGCGACGCCCGCCGGACACTTCGGCGGTTGGTACCGCCTCGGGCCCCAGCCTGGGCCCCTCCCCGCCACGACCCGACTGGACGCCGTACCCGCCGACGAAGTGTTGTATTTTCATCCTATCCCCGGCCAGGTGTTGACGCTCCCGCTGGAAGTCCCGAGCGTGTCGGGCGCGCTGTACATGGTGGCGATGCACACTGCGTTGCCCATCTCGACCCTGATGGATGGGTTCGCCACGCTGTTCAACCTGCCCGCGGGCGATTGGTCCCTGTCGGTGGACGGTGTCGTGCTTGATGCCTCCGCGATCCTCGCCGATCAGCCCCTGACCGCCGAGACGCGAATCACCCTGGCCAAGGCATGAGCCAGGAGCGCTGGGACGTCGTCGTCCGCTTTTTGAACGGCCCGCTGCAATTTGAAGGCGACATGGTCATGCGCGGCCCGGTCGTGCGGCTCGGGGCCAATCCCGGCCCCGGCGGCCTCAAGTTGGAGGGCTATCGCGGCCTGGACGACCGGCAGGCGGTGATCACCGCCTATGACGGCGGATCAGCGTCCATCGCGCCGGTCGGGCCCAACCAGGTGCGCATGGCGCCGCATGAGCACGTCGATTGGCAGGAGGTCCACCCGATTCGGGAGCCGACCTACCTTTCGTCGGGGTGTGCGCTGCATTTTGGGCCGCCAGGGAGAGGGGCGACCTGCGTTTTCGTCGAGTGTCGGCGGTTGGGGGTTTGGGAGCAGCGGGAGCTGTTGTCGGACGCGTCCCAGCTTGACCCCGAGTCCCAAGGCAACGATGTCCGGCAGCTCGACAGCCGCAGCAAATACCCGCTGTGGTTGATCCCGGTGGTGCTGGGGATCTTCATGGCTTTCTCCAGCGGGCTCGCGCTGATCCTCATTGTTTTTCTGCAGCGGGACGTGGACCGGCTCGGACCTGTGGACGAGGGGCTCGAAAAATACGACCTCGACGCGGCGATGAGCGAAAAGGTGAACACCTCGCTGCTCGCAGGCGTGGAAGACGGCTTCAAGGCGTTCGTGATGAAGCCCAACATCGACGCCGCCGGCTGGAAGGAGCTGGAGAAGCCAGACCGCTGGGACGTGAACTTGATCCAGTGGATCACACGCTCGGAGACGCTTTTCGGAAAATCTTGGGCGGTGTGGGCGCTGTTTGACCGGTCGCGGGAGGAGCACGCCCAGGCGCTCGCGGAGATTCGGAAGGCCGGGCTCCCGGATGTGCTGGCCGCGATCCCGTTCCAAGAGTCCGGGTATCAACCCAACCCCCAGTCCCCGGTCTGCGCGAAGGGTTGGTGGCAGTTCATGCCGGAGACGGCGAAACGTGCCGGGATCGAGGTGGCGAACTGCCGCTTCCGGGGGTCGAGTACGCCTTGGACACCCTCGCTTTTGGCGCCGCCCCGAAACGCCTACAAGAACGCGGACTACGTGACCGACACGGGCACCTGCAAGATCACGTCGTGCGACCAGGACGGGCGCACGGACCTGCGCGGCTCGACGCTCGGGGCGATCAAGCTGCTCAAACAGGCGTTTCAAGACGAGGAGCTGCGCTACTCCGGCTCGGTCGTGCAGGCCGTGATCGCCTCCCACAACGCAGGCTTCGACGACAGTCCTTATCGGAACGGCTCGATCAGCAAAACAAACGTGCTGATCGCCTACCGGCAGTTTCGCCAGGCCGCGAACGTGGATCGCGCCCCGGATTTTGTAGGCCGAAACATCACGTGTACCACCCCGGCACAGATGCAGGGCGGGCCGAATGACACCTGCGGGGGCTACCTCGCCAAGGAGACCCAACACTACGTTCACTACATCATCGCGTACCACCTGCTCTCGGTCTGCTATTACGGCAGCAATTACGCGGATGATTTTCCCGTGTATTCGGACTATCGGGAATACGCCCGTGGCAGCGGGTATTGCCAGGGCATCAAAGTGCCATCGAGCGACGAAGTGCAGAAACACATGAAGGGCGGCAAGTGAACTGGCGGCTCTTGATCGGCACGGGGGCGGGGTTCTTCGCGTTCCTCTGGGCGGTCGTGCTCATGGTAGACGAGGAGATCGTGGAGGTAGACGCGAAGACCAAGGTGGAGCAGAACCAACAGGACGCTTTGTTCGGGATGCAATTCGCGGCCTCCCAACGAGAGGCCAACTTTCAGAAGATGGGGTTTTCGGAGGAAGAGGTCGCCGCCCTGGCAAAGAAGGTGGGCGTGCTGGAGGAGAAATACCATACGAAGGATCCCGACCAGGACGTCGTGACCGTGCGGATCGAGGCGGCTACGGACCAGGATGAACTGGCGGCGGCGCTCTGCGGTACAAACGCCTCGCTGCCGGTCCGCTACTCGGCGCTGAAATTCCTGATGGTCGAGAAGGGCGGGGGGATTCGCGCTGCCGATCTGGACGAGGTCAGCTCTCTCGAGATCCAACAATGGGCCAAGGCCGCGCGCGTGGAGGCGGTGTACGAAGCGGCTGAGGTGACGACCGACCGGAAGGACGATGCCACCCGGATGGGCATCGCCGCGGTGATCGCCGGCACCGAGGCGACCGAGCTGCTCCTGGAGAAGAAGGCGCCCTTTGGGCGCGGGGTCTTCGCCGGCTGGGACTGGGGAGCCGTGCAGAAGAAGTTCCCCGGGATCAAAGACAAGCTCATCGAGTACGTGGCCCTGTTGCACCTCGTCGGAGAGGTGGCAAACGGCGACAAGGGGATGTGCAACACGGGATGAGCGGGCGCCGCCCCCGGGTGTCCGGCCGTCGTCGCCTCGCTGTCGCTTTGGGGCTCGCTTCGGCGTGCGCGGGGCTGTGGATGGGCCGCTTGCACGCCGAGCGGGCGATCCTGCCGCTCCTGCCCTGGCATGGAGAGTGCCTCGACTCGGTGGGGGGCTGGGCGGACCTCGTTCGCGGGGACCTGCCTGCGCCGCCGTGCGTCGGGGACGGCGACCAGGATTGTTGCCCGGCCGCTGCGGGCTTCTGCGAGCCGGCGCTGCTGTTGGCCGACGACGCCGAGCTCTCCTTGCCGAGCCGCATCGCCGCCCGCCGTCACGCGCTGGATGCGGGCTGTCCGCCGCAGGCGCTTGCCCAAGACGATCTGACCCTCCCCCCAGACGTTCGCAGGCGTCGGGCGGCGCTCGCCCAAGGGGAAGGATCGGAGCCCTGGGCCAGCGAGGTCCTCGCCGTTCACGGGCTCTGGGCCGACGCATTGGCGGAGCGCGCCGTGCTCGGTGACCCGGACGCGCTGGACCTGCTCGCGGATGTCGTGCATGTGGACAGGGGGGCGTGGCCGGCGGCGGAGCGAGCGCTTGGGGAGTGCCATCCGCCATCGTGTCTGGCTCTCTACGTGGGTCGGGACGGTCCTGCGGCGGCAGCAGACTCGCCCGGCGAGCTCGCACGGCGCCTCAAGGCCGCGTCGGGGCCGCTGGAGCGAGGCCCGAACATCCCGCCGGATCTCGAGCTTGGACTGGGGGTCCCGGCCCCGGCCGACGCCCTCGACGCGCTCACCGGCTCCGGGGACGCAACCCACGCGGTGCTCGCCGAAGCGGAGGCCGTGAAGCGCTTCATCGGCCGGGACCTCGACCGGCTGGAAGCGGCGCTGCTCTCGCCGGTGTCCGCGGGGAGCCCGCCGGGGGATGTACATGGCGCCTTCGTGGCGGGCGGGGGGGCGCCTGGGGCGACGGCCCTCGCGGTGGCGCTCGTCTGGGGAGACGTAGGGGTCGCCTGGGTGGCGGACGGCGGTGCTGTAAGGGTGAAGGCGGGGGAGAGGGAGTGGTGGCTGGACGGGTGCGCGCCCGCGAGGCGCGTGGGGGCGGGGGACCCGGAGGGGGAGCCCGTACCGCCTCTCGCATTGGCGGCTGCAGAGCGGGTCGGGGCGTGGTTGCGGCTCGGAGAGATCGAGCACGCCCGCGAGGCGGACGACCTGCTGGCCTTCGCGCCAGGGGCCCGAAGGTGGGCTCCCCGCGTGTTCCCACGCCCCGATCCAGGGTCAGCGTCGACCCGGCCGCCGTGGGAAGGCCCAAGTGTCGGGGCCAAGCGTCGAGGGCGGTTGCTCACGCCCTTTGCCCTCCCGACCCCCACTGAGGATCGCCGTGCCCGGGCGGAGGCGGTCCGATTCACTCAGTCCCCCGAGGCGCTGGCCGTCACCGCCTGGGCCGCCTGGCGCGCCCAGGATCCCGAATTGGCGCGCATGTTGCTCGGGGAAGCACCGCAGGAGCCCTGGCCGCGGTACGCCTGGCGGGTGGTTGCGGCCGCGTTGGGGGAGCCCGGGGAGGAGGCGGTGAGGCCGACGGGGTGTGCGCCGGCGTTGTGGGCGGGGCCGGGGTGAGAGCGCCCCGAGGCGGGGGCACCCGCGCCGGGGGCCCCTGCAACTTGAGGATCTGGGCGGAGCAAGCGCCTAAGCTGGCTACGCTGGCCCGCCAGCCGGCGCTCGCGGCTCGTCGCGTAAGACACCCAGGACCGGCCGGCACCGGTTGCGGGCTCCGGCCCACCGTCACTCGGGGGGCTCCGGCGGGGGGATCAGTGGGCGCAAGATGCTCGGCGCCTGATCGTCCGGGAGGGTCGCCCAGTGGTCGTCGACCGCGGGGGAGACGGTGAGCACGAAGGGCCCAGAGATGGTTTTCCCCGCGGCGAGGAGCACGGAGGTCTCCTCATTCTCGAAGAAGAGGACGGTGCGGCCAGCGCGGGACCGATCTGCGGATTTGCGGAACCCTGCGTCCGTGAGCACGAGGGACCAGCGGGCCGCGGTGGTGATGGGATCGACGCCGGCTGGGTAGAGGATCAGCAGCTCGGTGTCGGTCTTGTCGAGGATCTGGACGTTCTGGTCGTCTGGGGTGGTGAGACCCAGGCCGCTGAGGAGCGCGGGGGCCGGCGCGCGGGGTGTAAGACGGGCGCGGGGGATGTGGGGGGCGGGGGCGGCGGGCGGGGGCGCGGAAGGCCAGAGCCAGAACGCCGCGACAACGGCGAGTACGAGAAGGACGCCAAACCAGCGGAGCGGGGCTACCAATCGGAGAGGTCGTAGACGGCGATGAGGCCGGGGCCGGGGGATCCAGGCTCGTCGCCGTGGTCCGGATGCCCGACGATCAGCTCGTTCGTGCCGTTCCCATCGGCGTCCGCGAAAATGAGCTGGCTCTTGATGGTCCACTCGATGTCGGGCGTTGGGATGACGTAGTCCGCGTCATCGTAGTCGTAGCTCCCGCGCGAGATGGGTCCGGAAAACAGGTGAACGGCGCCCTCGTTGGCGACAGCCAAATCCGGGGCGTCGTCTCCGTCTCCGGAGAGCACCCCGCCGAGGGCGAGGCCGCCTTGGACCAGGACGTCCTCGACGTTCATCTCGCCGATGAAGGGGCCGTACCAGAGGTCAACGCTGTCGTTCGAGTAGGTGACAGCGAGATCCTCGTAACCATCGCCATCCAGATCCCCAAGGCGCTCCATCCGTTCGCCGTACCCCCGGCGGTCGGAATCCGCGACCACCGCGTCCGCGTCCGCTGCATCGACCTCACCGCGCACTGTGCCGTCAAAAACGTAGACCGCGCACCCGGCCTCGGGTCCGACCAAGCCAGCCGTTCCCCAGGAAGCCGCCCCCGATGCGAAGCGGCGTCCCCCGGCCCGCGTGAACTGCGCGTGGATCCCCGCGAGCCGCCCCCTTCCAGCGACCCCACCATCACCCGTAGTAGCCCCCCGCAGCCCGTAGCCCGTAGCCCGTGGCCCCCCCACCCCCCGTGCTACCATGCCCGCCGTGCCCCGCCCCCCCGCCCCCCCGCCCTCGTGAGCCGCCGTCGCGGGCTTGCCTCCAGCGCCCCACCCGCCCTCGCCCCGCTGGTCGCCGCCTTCGCCGCCGGCCTCATCGGCTGGGGGCTGGCCCCCTGGATCTACGCCCACCTCGCGGGGCCGATCCCGCTGGACACCGCCGTCTGGACGGTCATCGTGCCCGGACGCGACGAGGGCATGGCCGACGCCTCGTTGGCCTCCGGCACAGGCCTCGTGGATGGCGGCCTGCTCCTCTCCACGCGCACCTTCGGCCGCTCCGACATCCTCATCCCCCGCGACACCCGCCCCGTGGGCACGATCGACCTCCTCCTCGGCCCAGACAGCGCCCCGCTCTTCTTGAACGTGCATCAGGACTCGGGCGGCGTCTCCCGCTTCGCGGAGCTGGCGCCCGGCGGCTGGCGTTCGGCGGCGAACGGCACCTGGCGACCCTACGGGACGACGGGGGCGATCCAGGTGGTCTTGCGCGGCGGGGTCGCCCAGGTGAACGGCGTGGCGGCGGGCCAGGTGACTCCGGGCACGTTGGAGCTGATCCCGAACGGCGGCGCTGCCAAGCTGCAGGCGATCCGTCTGACCGACACACGCGGCGAGGTGATCCTGGACGCCCGCTTCGGCCTGCCAGAGCCGGGGGTGCCGGTGCGCGCTTCGGTGGCGCTGCTCTTCGCCGTGCTGGCGGCGTGCGTTGGACGCTTGATGCGCGCGTCCCCGATCTCGGGAGCGGTCGCGAGCGTCATCGCGCTGGCCCCCGTCGTCGGCGTGCTGCTGACGCCCTACTCCACCTGGCGCGCCTTCGCGGAGCGGCTCTACCTGCTCCACACCAGCGCCTCCAGCTTGCGCACCTACGCGTTCGGCGCCCTCCTGGTGCCCATCCTCGCCATGGCGCTGCTGGCCACCGGCGTGTTGGTCATCTCGGACGGCGGGCGCACCGGAGGCGCGAAGAGCGGCGGGCGCACCGGAGGCGCGGAGGGCGGGCGCACCCTCCCCACCGCCGGGATTGCAGCCCTCCTTCTCGTCGTCGCTGCGTTGGCCTCCCGTGATCTCTCCGGCCTCGGCTGGCTCGGCGTCCTCCCTGGGCTCGCGTTCCTTGCCCTGCCCTGGCGCACCGCCCGCGCAGCGGAAATGCCGATGGCGGCAGTGCTCGCCCGGGACGCGCCCGCCCTCGCGATCCTCGCGGTCGCCACGTGGGGGCCCGGCCTCCTGCCCGCCGTGCTGTGGCGCCTCCTCTGCGTCTGGGCGGACGTCCCCCTCCTGCTGCATCGCTCGGCCCGCGCAGGCGCCGACGCCGCATTCTTCACCCTCGCCCTGCTCCCCGTCGCCCTCGAGCTTGGCGTGCGCTCGACCTACCTGCTCGACGCCTGGGACCCCGTCCGCCTCGCCGGCACCTCAACGGGCGAGGCTGGCCGCTCGCCCAGCTTCAGCGCGTTCTGGGAGGGCTCTTGCGGCGCAGGCGCCCAGCGCATCTACACGTTCGGCGGCTCCTCAGCGGGCGGCGCCTACCAGTTCGGCGACGACCCGAAGGCGTTCTTCCCCGCCCGGCTGCACGACCGCCTCTGCGCCCGCGGGCTCTCCGTCGTCTCGTCCAATTTCGGCAATAGCGGACGGGACAGTTGGGACGTCGCCAACGCGGTGGACGGCTTGTACGCCGAGCATCCACCCGCGCTCGCCGTGCTCTACCTCGGTGTCAACGACCTGCTCACCCAAGACTCCCCCCTCTCGCGCAAAGAGCGCGCCGCTAAGCTCGCCGCGCTCGGGGCCGCAGCCTCGCAGCTCGACGCATGGACCTCCTCGATCCGCCTGATCACCGGGCTCTCCTTCCTGGTCAAGGCGCCCACGCCCGAGGCCGCGTTGGTGACCGCGGTCCCCATCCGCGACGCAGAGGAGAACCTCCGGCGGATTCACGCCGCGACGATCGCTGCGGGCGGCTCGGTGCTGCTCGTCACCGAATACACGCAATCGCACGTGGATACGCAGCTCAACGCCTATTGGCAGCTTGAACGCCGCCTGGCGGCTGAGCTGGAACGGACGAGGTTTGTGGACCTGCGCGAGGAACTTGGCGCCAACGGGGCGAACTACCTGCTGGATCGCAACCACCTGACGAAGGAGGGGAGCGGAAGGGTGGCGGAGGTGTTGGAGCCGGTCGTGGTGGAGATGGTGGGGGGGTAGGGACGGAGGCTGGAGGCGGGACGCGGCGCCCGCTGCGAGCCCTCGCGGGCGGCGCTCCCGGGGTATGAACTACGGACTCCTAGCCCCGCGGTCCGGTTACCTTCCCCCCGCAATGCTCCGCGCCCACCAGATCCAGAAGCGGTACGGCTCCTTCCAGGCCGTTCACCCGATGGATTTGGAGGTTGCGGACGGCGAGGTCTTCGGCTTTCTCGGCCTGAACGGCGCGGGCAAGACCACGACGCTCCGCATGCTCGGCGGGGTTCTCCCCCCTACCTCCGGGACGATCAGCATCGACGGGATCGACCTCGCGAAAGACCCCGTGGCCGCTCGGCAGCGCATGGGCTTCATCCCCGACCGGCCGTACCTGTACGACAAGCTCACGGCGCGGGAATTCTTGCGCTTCATCGGCGAGATGTACGGCATGGATCAGGGCCCCGGCGGGAGCAAGGGCCTGACCGAAAAGGTCCAGGCCGCGCTGGTGGAGCAGTCCCTCGGGGATTTTGCCGACCAGCTCATCGAATCGTACTCGCACGGCATGAAGCAAAGGATCACCCTGGCAAGCGCGCTGTTGCACGAGCCCAGGCTCTTGATCGTGGACGAGCCGATGGTCGGGCTGGACCCGCGCGGCACCCGCCAGATCAAGGAGACCTTTCGGCGTCTCGCCGGTCAGGGCCGCACCGTGTTCTTGTCCACGCACACGCTGGCCGTCGCGGCCGAGGTGTGCGACCGCATCGCGATCATCCACCATGGCCGGATCCAGGTGATCGGCACGCAGGCCGAGATCGTGCCGGCGGGCAAAACCCTGGAGGAGCTGTTCCTCGACATCACTGGGGTGGCGGAGCTCCCCATCGAGCCCGAGGCTGCGTCTTGAAGCCAGCCTGGGTCGTATTCGCTGGCTTGTTCCTGGCAGGTTGCATGCCCTCCAGCTACCGCCAGGCCAAGCGGATGGAGAACAAGTATGTGACGGGCCTGCCCGGGTCCGGCTGGCTGCCCGTCAAACCAGGCGGCGCCGATAAGGCCTGGTACAACGCGAAGATCACGGGCAGCATCTACACAGACTCCAACTGCGGGACGCACTACAGCGAGCTGCGGCTCCCGGACCTCGCGCTCGAGTCCCTCGCGGGCTTGCGCGACACCGAAACGCTCAAGCAGGACAGTCTGACCCTCGACGGGCGGGCCGGGCTCTTGCGCGTGACCAAGGGCACCCTCGACGGCGTGCTGGTGACCGTCGCGAACCTCGTCTCCAACAAGGACGCCTGCACCTTCGACCTCAACTACGTTGCACCATCCGACCGTTTTGACGAAGGCTGGGCCGCATATCAGGCGGTCGTTGACGGCTTCGTAGCCCACCGATGAACGGCATCCGCGACTTCATCGCGTACATGGGCGCGCTCGGACAGCTCACCTTCGCGACGTTCATCGCGTTCCTGCGGCCCCCCTGGGATATCCGGTCCGTCATCTACCAGTTGGACACCAGCGGCATCGGGAGCTGGTCGATCACGGCGTTGACCGCGATCTTTACCGGCATGGTCCTCGCGCTCCAGTTCTCCTCCGGGCTTGAGACCTACGGCGCCAGCATGTACACCGGCAAGCTCGTCTCCCTCGGCATCGTCCGCGAGCTGGGCCCCGTGCTGACCGCCCTGCTGGTCGGTGGGCGCGTTGGCTCCGGCTTCGCGGCTGAGCTGGGCTCCATGGTCGTGACCGAGCAGGTGGATGCCATCCGCGCGCTCGGCGCCGATCCCATCAAGAAGCTCGTGGTGCCGCGCATCGTCGCGTGTATGATCGCGCTTCCGCTGCTCACGATGATGGCGGATCTGGTCGGCTGCTTCGGCGGCATGATCATCACCGTGCAAGAGGTCGAGATCACCCCGCGGTTTTTCTACTCGCAGATCCTCGACACTCTCGGCATCGTGGACCTGCTCCACGGCCTCGGGAAGTCGCTGTTCTTCGGCTACATCATCGGTATCACCGGGTGTTTTGTGGGGCTGCACACCACGGGCGGGACCGAAGGCGTCGGGCTCTCCACCACCAAGGCGGTTGTGGCCAGCGCGGTCGGCGTGTTGATCTCGGACTTCATGCTGACGAAGCTCTTCATCGCGATCTACGGTTGACCAACCATGCCTGACCCGATCATCTCCGTCCGCGGCGTGAAGAAAGCCTTCGGCCCGAAGGTGATCTACGACGACTGCACGCTCGACGTCTACCCGGGCGAGACCCTCACGATCATCGGAGGCTCCGGAACGGGGAAATCAGTGCTTCTGAAGATGCTCATCGGGTTGTTGAGCACCGATGGGGGGAGCATCACGGCGTTCGGAACAGAGGTCACCAAGCTCGGCGAGGCGGGGCTGCTCCCTGTCCGGCGGCGGGTGGCGATGTTGTTCCAGGGGGCGGCGCTGTTCGACTCGCTCACGGTCGAGCAGAACATCAAATACCCGCTTCGGGAGCACCATTGGGGCAACGAGAAGAAGCTGGATGAGCGCGTGGCAGAGGTGCTCGACATGGTCGGCCTGCCCAACAGCCAGAAGCTCAAGCCCGCCGCACTTTCGGGCGGCATGCGCAAGCGCGTCGGCCTTGCCCGCGCCATCGCCATCGAGCCCGAGGTCATCCTTTACGACGAGCCGACGACCGGCCTCGATCCCATCAACGTGCGGCGTATCAATGGGCTGATCCTCTCGTTGCAGAAGCGGCTGGGCGTGACCAGCATCGTCGTCACCCACGACATGGACTCCTGCTTCACCGTCACCGACCGCATCGCGATGCTGTATGAGCGCCGCATCGCGTTCATCGGCACCAAGGAAGAGACCGAGAAGTGCGACATCCGGTACGTCCGCGAGTTCATCGCGGGCGGGCGCGGCACGCTGGACGAGGACGTCGAATAGCGTGTTCGCCCTGATGCTCCTGTGCAGTTCCGCATGGGCGCACCTGCCGCATGACCAGGTCGAGGCTATCGCCGCCCCGCCCGCCCTCGCAACCGCGGAGCCTTGGTGGCTCCTGCTCAACCCGAACGATCAAGCGATCCTGGCCACCAGCGTCGACGCCGGGCTCACCTGGGAGATGGTCGTCGCAGCGCCTCTCGCCGAGATGATCTTCGGCCTCGCATACCTGCCGGACGGCACGATCGTCGCCCAGGGCTCCACGAGCCTGTGGTGGACGGAAGATCAAGGCGCGACCTGGCAAGTGACCGACCTCGGGATCCATATCGAGGGCATCGCCGGCGGGGAGCAGCTCGTCGTCGCGACTGTGGACGACCTGCGCGCGGGCACGCCCACCGAGCTGCGTCCGATCGCCGGCGGCCGGTTCACCTCCGCGTTTGAGGCCGCCGCGCTCGATGAATTCGGCGATCCCTGGGCGCTCTCGTTCGGCGCCTGGGAAAAGCGCTCGATGGGTCAGGCGTTCGCCACGTTGACCGGCGACGGTACGTTCGCCGGCGACCTGGCCGGCGGCGTCTGGCGCTGGGACGGCGAGGCCTGGGCCGCCTGCGGGGCGCTCCCCCTCGACGAGGCTGATGGGCACGTCGAGATCACGCGTGTGATCACCGACGGGGACCTTGTCTACGTCGCCGCCGCCTGGAAGAGCCCCTTTGTCTCCGACGACGACTGCGCGACCTGGGTCGATCTCGGCGGGCCCAGCACCGTGTACGAGGGCTCCGGCGGGGCGCAGGACGCGAGCGAGGCCGCCCCCGTGCTGTTCGCCAACGGGGATTTGATCGGCACCGGCGGCTGGGCTGGGC
>CANKNP010000135.1 GCA_947483545.1 Deltaproteobacteria bacterium
CGCCCTTGGCCCGCCCCCGTGTTCAGCGCCAGCCGAAACGCCCAGGGGTTCGCCGCGAGTCCCCGGACGACCCAGCGCCGCAACCACGGCCTGGCGGCGATCTGCAAGAGCCCGCGGGTAAACCAGCGGTGCCGTCGCGTCATGGCGCTCCACCGACCTGGCCAAGCGGTTGGTTTGCCGGCGAGGCACAGCCCAACGAGGATCTCCGCCTGCTCCATGCCTTGCGCCAGTCCCTCGCCAGTGAGCGCATCGGTGTAGCCGGCAGCATCCCCGACCAGGAGCACACGGCCCGCAGCTTGGGTCTGTACACGCACATCAAACGGGCCTGCGCCGCGGACCGTGCTCTCCGGCGGCCCAAGGTGCTCGGCCAGCTTGGGAAACACCCCCAGGAACGTGTCGAGATCCCCCTTTTGACAGCGCCCGCTCCACAAGAACGCCACGCCGACGCGCTCGGGCCCGACGGGGGTCACGTACGCCTCGACGTCGTTCGCCCACCACACCTCCACCCGGTCCGACCAGGGCTTGACCGTGTAATGGCGTCGAATTCCAAGCCGTCGCGCCGGCCCGGTGACCGTCGGGATCCCCGCCCATTTTCGGACCTGAGAGTGGAGCCCGTCGGCGGCGATCAGCCAGTCGCCGCGCACCTCTCCGGCCGTCGTCTGGACCGCGACGCTGGTCGTGTCCTGCCGGAAGCCGAGCGCTTCGGTGCGCTCCCGAAGGTCGACGCCGAGCGCCCGGGCGCGGTCGCGCAACGCCTCGGAGAGCCCCAATCGGCGCACGCCCAGGCCCATGCCAGCGCCAAAGTCGGCATCGGCGATCACCTCGATCCCGCTGGTGGCGTCGATGTAGCGGATGCCCCGAAAGGGGTGGCACGCCCAGGCCGGCGGGGTCACCCCCAAGCGGGCGAGCTGGGCGACCCCGCTCGGCATCAAGCCCTCGCCACACGCTTTGTCCACAGGGCCACCGCAGCGCTCGATCACGACGGTGTCTGCGCCAGCCAACCGGGCCTCGATGGCCGCGGCCAGACCGGCGGGACCGCCACCCACAATTACAAAGCGTGCGCTCAAGTCGGCGCCGGTTCGCAGCGGCGTTTCACGGCCAAACGGAGACCCTCGCGGGAGGAAGCGAGCCGCCCACACGCGGCAACATCCCCGCTGGTCTCCGGCACCCGAGCCTTAGAGCAAGCCGTGTTTCTTCCGAACCTCGCGGAGCGCGCGATTGAGCGCGTCCTGGCGCTCGACGGAGCCCTCCGCCACGTTCTTGATGCGCTCCTCGGCCTCCGCCCGCAAAGCACCCTCGTCCACATCATAGCGCTTGATGGTGTCGATGATCTTTCGGAACATCTCACGATCTTCGCCGAAGACCTCGATGATGTTTGGCGAGATCATGAAGTTCTCCAAGAACTGCCGGGACAGGTACTTTTCGACCTCATTGCCGGTGGGGTGTCCCCAGGCCGAGGCGACATCGCCCCTGGTCTTGTTGTACTGGTCATACGGCACGTTCCGGCGCTCCATCTCGGTCCGGACGCTCTCGCGCAGATCCTGGTCGCGCTTGAGATAGCTCTCCATGATCGCGACGAGATCCTGCTCGGCCTCGTTCCGGCTCTCGGCCTCGACCTCGACGTCGCCTTCGTTGATGAGGCGCTCAAGCACTCCGTGGGCAATGGCGGGGACACGGGCGCGGTAGAGTTTCATGGGAGCGGCCTCGGCCCGTCGGGGGCCTACAGTGGAAAGGAGACCCCGAATCCCATCCGGGCCCGATCAAGGGCGAAGGCGGTACGCGAGGCCCCGAGCGCCGTAGGGACCTTCCCCAACGGCACATCGGGAAGGAAGGAGACCGTGTACCCCGCCTCCAGCTCGACCGCCACCCCGTCGGACGGCCCTACACGAACCCCGAACAAGGCGCCTGCGGCTGGAACCAGTTGGAGCGTGTCGCGCGCCGAGGTGTCCCCGCCCTCTCGAAGCGACGCTGTGCCGCCGGAGAACGAATGCCAACCCGCCACGGCGCGGATGCCCAGGGCGACGCCCACGTAGGGGTTCACCCGGCCTGAAGGCAGGAGCCCGATCTCGGGCCCGACCGTCAGCTCTCCGACGGCGAACGAGGCCTTGTGGCTGTCGCTATACCAAAGCACGTTCTCCTCCGTCCATTCGACCCGATCGTGCCCTGTTAGTGAATAACCCGCGAACGTCGCCCGTAGTTCCGCGCCGCGTCCGACCCCGATGCGCATCGGAATCGCGAGTCCGGGCCCGAGCCCTGCGGCGGTGCCATCGTGGGCGCTGGGCAGGTCCGCGCCGCCTTCGAGGGCGACCCCGAGCCGCGCTCCGGCGAGCGCGACAGTCAGGAGCCCGGCGCCAATCAAGAGAGCACCCGCCACGCCTTGGTCAGCCGATCGCTCTCCAGCGGTGCGAGGGTGGTGCCCCGGGGAAGGTCGCCGACCAGCTCGGTTCGGGGAGCGAAGCCCTCCGCGATCTTGTCCTTCAGGAAGGCGCAGTATGCATCGTCCACGTCGCCATAGTAGGCGTAGGCGTGGCGGTCCACGATGCGCGCGCCGTAGGGCCGGCCAAAGACCATCTGGCCGCCGTCGATGAACGCGCAGTACCCTTTGAGCAGGAACTCGAAGTCCATCGTGGGCGTGTCGCCCGCCATGCGGGGCCGACGGGGGGCCAGCTCCCCCTCGCCGTTCGCACCGCCGCGCTCGGTTTTGAACCCCTTCGGACGGGGTTCGAACACCGCGATTCCCGGCTCCACCTCGCCCAGCGGCGGCTCCGAGCGAGCGCGACCGGTGTGGCTGCTCACGCTGGGATCGTCCTCGATGTCCACGTCCACCGTCGGGTCCACCTTCGCCGCGGGCTGGACGCCCGGCAGGAAGAAGCTGGTGAAGTCCCCAGGATCCGAGTCGCGGGGCTTCCGGGCCAGCCGCAGCTCGTCCGAACCTTGGACGTCCGGCGTGGGCGCGGGCGTGGGCGGCGGAGACCAACCGCTGTCCCAACCGCTGGCCGCGAGCACCTCATGGCGAACCGCAGGCTCGTCCGGCACAGGCGCCGGGCCGAAGGCATCGCGCGGGCCGACGTCGAGCACCATCGAGCGGGAGGCTTCGGTGTTGGAGGCGAACGGGTCGTCGAACGACGAGAAGGGGTCGCTCGCGGCGGCGGGCGGACCGACCGGAGCGGGGGCGTCCATCGCGAACGGGTCGAAGGGGGGCGGAGGTGTGGCCGCCTGGCCCTCGATCACGGTGATCGGCCGGTCGAACGAGGCGTCTGGGGCGGGCATCTCGATCCGGTCGAGCGCCGCCGCGCGTGGGCCGAAGCCCCGGACGGCGGTCTGCCGTTGCACCGCAGCCACAGGCGCTGAGTGCGGCATTGCCGCGGCGGAGTCGCGGTCCAGCAGGGCCACCCAATCGCTCAGCGAGAAGCGCACGGCCTCGACCCCGCCGCTCACCCCGCCCACCCGGACAAGGGCGATCACTTCGTCGTCGAACTCAAACACACGCAGGGTGTCGAGGCTCCTGGGCATCCGGGCATCGCCGCCCGGCGCCGCATCTCGCGGACCGACCAGCCCGGCGGCGTGTCTCGCGCCTTCGACAGCGTCCGCCGCCGCCCCGTCGATCCCCACGCCCTGGCCGCACAGCCGCCCGCCGTGCAGCCCCAACGCCTGGATCCCGTCCATCCCCCCCCGCGGCGGGAGAGGGCCGAGCGAGAGCCATTGGAGCGCGCTCTCGACGGCGGGCCCTCCAAGCTGGACCACCTCGCCGTCCGTACCCCCGGAGATCTCGCCGACACCCACGCCGACTGCAGGCGGATCCCCCGTGAAGTGCTGCCCGATGCGCAGCGCGAACCGAAAGGCGGCGAGCGCGTCCAAAAACGCGACGAGCGCGCAGTGGCCGAGGTCCACGTGAACGCAGCCATGCGCGCCCCGCATCGCCTCCGCCCAATGGCGATCGACCCTCGCGATGGCGTCGGCGCCTGCGCGCGGGCGACGAATCCGCCCGAGGCCCACGGCCACCACCACCGCATGAACCACGCCGTGCGGGACCACCAGGGCGCGATCCGCTCGGCCGTGGGTCTCGGTCACCGGTGTCAGCGACGCCGCGAGCGCGGAGAGCACGTCCCACCGGCGGAGCTCCCGCAGGACTTCGCCAATCGCGGACGCGAGCGCCAAGCCCTGCTCGGGGCGCAGCAGGTCCTTGGCCAGCGGAGCAGCGATGCCCGCCCGTGTGAGCGACTTCACGTCCGTGAAGCGGGAGAGCTGTGGGAGGAGCCAGGCGACGGCGTCCGCGTCGGTCAGGATGGCCCGAGCGACATCGGCAGCGCCGCGATCCGCGAGGTCGGGGGGCAGGTAGCGCAGGGCGAAGCCGAGGTCCTCCGGCGTTCCGCGGCCCGCCGAGCGCCGATCCAGAATGCTGGCCAACGCGGTGCGGAGGGCGATGGTACCGGCGACCACCGTCGCGGTTGGGATCCCGCTACCGTGGACGGCGGCGAGCAAAGAGAGGCTGGCTTCGGGATCCAGCGCCGCCCGTTCGAACAGCAACGCGAATCGGGACCCGACGACAGATTGCGCCAGCGCCGGCACGCGAAGGCCCGACGTGGCGAGCGCCGCCAGCACCGCGGCAAGCCGCACCTGGATGCGCCCTGCCAGCCGACCGAGAAGCTCTCCTTGCTCGGCCGGTGGGAGCGCACGGATAGGGGCGAGCCGCGGGGAAAGCTCCCCCGGAGGGGCGGACAACAACGCCGAGGTCTGCCGGACCACCTCCAGAAGGGGCACCACACCTGCGCCGGCGGAGACGCCGAGCCCCTCTGCCACCATCGCGCGAAGCACCTCCACGAGCGGGTCGCCATCCGGCAGCACCGTCCCGCCCACCCTGGCCTCGGCCTCCCGCAGCGCCGCCTCAAAAAGTCTCCGCACCGGGGTCTCCAGCGCATCGCCGCACGCGGACTGGATCCCCCAGCCCCGATCCCCATCGGTCAGCGCCGGGAGGCCATCGCTCACCTCCGGCAGCGCGACGATCGCCGCCTGACCGGCCTCCAAGCCTCTGGGCGGACGCCGCTGTTCCCAGACGATTCGGCCAAGCGCGTCGAGGTTCATCAGGTCTCCTTCAGGCGCTTGAGCCCGGGTTCGTCCAGCACGATCACGCGCTTGCCCTCGGTCAGGATCAGTCCATCGCGGCGCATGTCGAGGATCGCGAAGCTCACGGTCTCCCGCGTCGCGCCGATCAAGCTCGCGATCTCCTTGTGGGTCAGCTTCAGGTTGATGATCACCCCCCGCCCGTCCCGCACTCCGAACGGGCCCGAGAGATCCAGGAACAACGCTGCCAGTCGGGCGTGTGCGCTCCGGAAGAGCAAGCTCTCCACGCGGTTCTCCAACTGCCGCCGGCGGTCCCCCACGAGGCGCATCATCTCGACCGCGAGCCCGGCGTTCCGCATCATCACGCGCACGAACTCCTCTTTCGGGATCGTGAGCAGGGTCGTGTCCTCATACGCTTCGGCGACCGTGTCGTGCGGCGCCGTCGAGACGATGCCCAGCTCCCCGAACAGGTGGTCTTTCGTCAAGAAGTGGAGCGTGAGCTCGCGCCCCTCTTCGTTCACCTTGTAGATCTTCACGATGCCGGTGCGCACGATGTGCACGGACTGGGCCGGGCCGCCTGGCGCCCAGATCGGCGTGCGGCGCCGGAGCTCGTTCGACTCAGAGACCTGGTCGAGAAGCTCCATCTCGCGCTCGGGCAACGAGGCGAGGAGTGGATTCTGCCGGATATACCAGCCTTTAGTCTTGAGCATCTTCGACGACTCGCGGGGCGGACGGTGCGCGGGATACGCGCCTACCTCCGATCCTAAGCCCCTTTGGCGCCCCATGCCGCTTTGCCACGTCAACCCTGCAAGCGCGATCGTCCTGGCCGCCGGCGGGAGCACTCGGATGGGGCGTCCGAAGGCGCTCCTCCCTGTGCGCGGTCGTGCCCTTCTGCTGCACCACATCGACGGGTTCCTCCGCGCGGGGCTCCCCGTCTCCGTGGTGGTCGGCGGTCACAGCCACGAGATCCTCGCAGCGCTCGACGGAGTGGACGTCCACGTGGTCTTGAACCCTCGGTGGCGGGAGACCGGCATGGCCGACTCTCTCCGGCTCGCCCAGGCCTCCATTCTGGCCTCCGGTGCACCCGCCGCGGCGATCATCACGCCCGTAGACGCCCCTCCGGGAGCCCCGGCCACGCTCTCAGCGCTTTTGGCCGCGACCGACGACGCCGTCCCCACGTTCCGCGGCGCGCCCGGTCATCCCGTCCGTCTCGCTGGGCCTCTGACCGCGACCGAGCGGCTCGATCACCGTCTCCGCGACGCCCAACGCATTCCCGTCGATGATCCCGACTGCCTTCTGAACCTCAACACGCCCGAGGAGTGGGCGGGGTGGGTTGGGACCCGGGAGTGACCAGATCTGACAAACTCACTTTTGGTCACTCCGGCGAGTGAGGACCAGCAGGGGCCCTCTCCCGCCGGGTTTCGGCTGACTGCGGTCGCTCCCGCTTCTTTGGGCCCCCTCACCCCCCCAACCCCAACCTCTCCGCGATCGCCGCCGCCTCCATGTCGTAGAACGCCCCGTCGTTCCCCCCGCCCCCCGGCAGCCGTCCAAGCAACTCCTCCCAGACAAGCCCGTGAAGCGCGAGCCACGTGGCGTATGCGGTGGCCACCATCGGGATGGGCAGCGCGCGCGCGATCGGCCCCAGCCGCGCGACCGCCTCGGGGTTGGCGTACGCCCGGGGCATCTTCAGTTGGCCCGTGGCCTCGGCGCGCCCGAGCAGATCCACGAAGATGTGGAGGCTTCGAATCGCCGCACCGGCGACCACCTCGATCGGCGCCCGGTACCCGGGAAAAATCGCGCCATGGATCAGGATGTACTCCTGGGGGCGCGCGATCGCCCAGCGTCGATAGGCACGGGCCAAGGCGACAAAGCGTGCGTCCAGGGCCTCGGGGGCCTCCGCTGCAGCGTCCTGCAGGGTCTGCCCCAACTCCTCGTAGGCATCCGCGATCAAGCTCGTGACCAGCGCGTCCCGGCCGTCAAAGTAGCGGTAGAGCGCCGGCGTGGTCACGCCGATGGCCCGCGCGATGGCACCCAGCGAGAGCGCCGCAGCACCGTTCGCCTGGATGTGGGCGCGCGCCGCGGCTTTGATCGCGACGACCATGTCGGAGTGTCGGGTGTCGGGCATCGCCCTCGGCCGCTATCGCCGGGCCCACCAGCGGGCCAACTCCGCCGGATGAACCAGCGAGGGGTACAGCGCGAGCATCGCGTAGGGAAAAATGCCGAGCGTCATGGTGGCCGCGATGCCGATGTGAAGCCCGATGCCGAGCACCACCCACATGCGTAGCGGGCGCACCGTGTTGAAGAACGCTCGCAGCCGGCCCGGACGGGTGCGCGTGGCCCGAAACCAGTAGACCAGGGGGAGCAGCCCCGCGCTCCACTCGAACACCAACGTCGTGGCGGTCGCGAGCTGGGTGAGCGGGTAGACCTTCGAGAGCCAGTCAAAGCGCCAGGCGGCGATGGCGGGGTCTTGAAGGATCAAGTACAAGGCGGAGAAGCCCCCGAACGGCGTCCAGGAGATCGCGGTCTTCTGGATACCCGCGAAGAAGTACATCACGGAGAGCTGTAGGATCAGCAAGTGACGCGGCCATGCGGGGGCGATCGACCTTGTGCCGAAGAGCGCGCCGTCGAGACCCAGACGCCGCCCGCAGGCCGAGAAGGCCAGGATGAGCACGACGTTGCGGAGGAGCATGTCGATGCCGCGGTCGCCGAGGGGGAGCACCTGGGAGAGCTGGGCAGAGGTCAAAACCACGAGCAGCCCCGAGAGCGGGGTCAAAAACCCCGCCCCGAAGCAGACGAGCGCGCCCACCATCACGCGGAACAGCAGGCGAGCGCTGGTGGGATCCGGGGGGAGGTGCTGGTAGACGAAGGGCACGGGGTTGCGGGTCAAGACGTCTGGGAACCCGCCGCCCTCTTGGGGGGTGAACAGCGCCTCCACCAGGTCCAAGTGCTGGATCCAGAGAAAGTCGAAGAGCAGGGTGCCCGCGATCAGGATGCGGACGATCGCGAGCACGACGGGATCCTCGTGGCGATCCCAGAGGGCGACCCAGGCCGCCCAGCGCGATCGAAGCAGGGTCAACGCGCCACCTGTGACCGGGTCCAGGAGCGCGCATGCCGCAGGAGGTCAACCGGCGCTTCCGGCGGCTTGCCAGGCGGGACCGTATGAAACCGCCGAAACGAGACCCGCACGATCTGCACCCCTGGATCCTGCGCGCAGGCCTGCTTCGCGATCCAGCGGGTCATGTTGTTCCAGCTCGCGCCCGGCTTGCTGGTCTGCCCGTCGTACACACCCCGCACCCGCCGGTAGGTGAGCACATCCCGCGACCAGGCGTAGGCCGGATCCAGACCGGCGTACCACAGCTCCCAGTCGGCGGACTTGGAGCGTCGAACCTCCACGATCAACTGGTGGGGGAACGTGTCGGGGTAGGTGAAAAGCCCCCAAGACTGCCCGATGCCGAAGACCCCGAGGAACGGCTGCAGGGGCTTGAGCGTGTAGTCGTTGACGGACACCCACATGCTGCCCGTCGTGAACAAGACGTCCACCAGCTCCTCGTGGGTCAACTCCAGGCCGATCTTCGACAACAAGCCGCGTTGAACCGCCAGCTCCTCCCTCGCCACTGGCTCCTCAAACGACGAGCGCTTGATGCTGCGCGGGATCGGGAGCGCAGCGACGCCCTCGATGACCAGCACGATCGTCAGCAGCGCCGCGCGGATCGAGGCCCACGCGATCCGGGGCTGCCTCACCGGGGAAAACGGACGGCCGTGACGGAGATCTCCCGCTTCCCGCGCGGGCTCTCGAACGTCACGGCATCGCCGGGCGACTTGCCGAGCAGGGCTTGCCCGAGCGGCGACACGTAGCTGATCACGTGGTTCTCCATGTCCACCTCGTCCTCGCCCCGCACGGTCCACGTCTGCTCGCGCCCGTCCTCGTCCTCGATGTCCACCGACGCCCCGAACCGCACGATCTCGCCGGTGAACTTCGTCGCGTCCACCACCTCGATCTTCTCGAGCCGGGTCCGCAGGAAGTGCAGCCGCTTGTCGATCTCCCGCAGCCGCCGCTTGCCGTAGAGGTACTCCGAGTTCTCGGACCGATCCCCCAACGAGGCCGCGTAGGCGACCTCGCTGGTGATGCGCGGCCGCTCGGTGTTGTGCAGCCAGTTGTACTCGTCCACGATCTTCTTGTAGCCTTCGGGCGTGATGTAAACGGCCATCAGGGCTCCTTCTTGGCGGCGTCGTCCGCCGCGATTTTAGCCTTGCTTCCTGGCGAGATCGTCATCGGCAGGGCCAACTGGGCGTAGTCACCGTCCGGATCCGTAGCGACGATGGCCACGTTGTACTTCCCCCCGGGCTCGGTCTCGGTGCCGACGTACCGCATCAGGCCGGACGTTGCGTCGATGGTCATGCCCGCGGGCGCACCAAGCATCGTCCAGGTGATGGCGCCGCCGTCAGGATCATGGGCGCGCATCCGGACGTTGTCGAGCTTGTTGATCTGGTTGGCTGACGTGTCCATCACCGGCGGCAGGCCGCGCACGAAGACCTCGATGCTCACGGGCTCAGAGTCCTGGGCGTCGTCTCGAGCTGTGACGGTCAGGGTCACCCTGTCGCCCTTGTGGAGGACCTCGGGGTGAAAGGTGTGCGTGTGCTCGGTGAGATCCTCCAGATCGTTGACCTTCCACGTGTAGTTGTAGGTCATCCCGACGCCTTCGGGATCCTCGGCCTCGACCTCTACATGAATGCTGTCGCCGAAATTCGGCTCTTTCGGGGTGACGCGCAGCTGGTTGATCTTCGGCGGGCGGTTCTCCGGCGGCGGAGGGTCGGGCGGGGTGCGCGGGGCCGGGGTCGGGAGGGTCTCCTGCTGAGCTGTCGCCGGCGCCTTCGCGGCGGGCGGTGGTGGCGGCGCGGCATCGCAGCCGACGTGGGCAAGCATGAGGATCGAGGCGACGAGTGGCATGGGGACTCCGTAGACGGCGGCGAGACCGTGAGTATATGCAGCGTTGTCCCCCATGGCGCTCTCCCTTACTTTCCTCGGACGATGCGGTGATCGCTGGCGCGTGCGGGTGGACGCTTGCCTGGGCGAGCGCCCTCGTGGGCTCACCATCGGCCTCGTGAGCGGCAGCGGCAGGCCGCTCGGCCCCGCGGTCGTCGGTCCCGTGGAGTTCGAGTCGTGGGTCGCCGAGCTGCGCGGGCCGGGAACGCTGCCCTCGGATGCCGTGGTGCGCGCGACGATGGACGGTGCATCGGGCGAGCTTGTGGAGGCCACCGTGCCCGTGCGGGCGCGAAAGGGCGTTCACGCTTGGCTCCACGCAGACCACGTCCTGCCGCTGGCGGCGCGCCCCAAGCCGAGCGCGTTGACGAAGAAAGAGACCTCCCGGCTCGCTGCGGCCCTCGGGTGGCTCTGCGGTTGCCCGGAGAACGACCCCCCGCGTCCGGCCAACGGTTGTCCCGATGAACTCGCCAGCCTGTTGGCCGACTTTGACGTCGATGCGGCGACTTTGGACGCGGAGACGATCGCGCGGATGCGGCGGTAGGGGCGGCCCCCGCGCTGGGTTGGGCCCGGCCCGGAGGGGCGGTCCGCCCAAGGTTGGGCCCGGCCCGGAGGGGCGGTCCGCGCTGGGTTGGGCCCGGCCCCGCGTGGCCGCCCTGCTCAACGTACTGCGGGCATTGAACCTACGGGAGGGCCTTCGCATGGGCGTGGCGATCGCAAGCCCCCCTCCGTCGCTCCGCGACACCTCCCCCCGAAGGGGGAGGGAAGACGCGAAGCTCGCAGCCCGGCGAAGGGGGAGGGAAGACGCCCGTAGCCCGTAGCCTGTAGCCCCCTCACCCCCCCCGCATCCTCCGATCCACCAGGGTCATCGCGTAGTGCCCCGGCCGGCGCCGCACATCGGCCTCCAACGCGGCCAGTTGGGCCGTCGCGTCGTCTTGGCTGACCTCGATTCTCGCCTGGTGGGTCTTGTCCCGTCGCCGTTCCATGTGCAGCAGGTACGTCGGATGCCGTGTGGCAAGGGCAAACGGCAACGTGGGCAGATCGGTAGGCTGACCGAACAGGGTCCCCGCGCGCTGGTCTTGAAACCCCGGGTCATCGACCCCGAGCAGCGCCAGACCTCCCCCCCCCAGGTGCCGCTCCAGCGCTTCCTCGTCCTCCAACCACCGGAACGGCAGCGTGTTCTCCTCCCGTCGCCGCGTCTTCGCCTCCCACCGGTTCAGCCAGGTGGCCCGCGCCGCACCCTTCCCCTGCGCCGGCAGCCCTCGGCGGCCGAAAATACCTACCCAGCCCGGCTCTCGCCCCTCGGAGAGCGCCCACGCCGCCATCTTCCGGCTCCCCGCCGCGAGGTGCAAGACCACGCCCCCCCCGCCCAACTCCCCCTCCAGCCGCACCCACGCCTCGACCGGCGCGCGCTCGCGTACCAGCTGGGGAAGCACGACCTCTTCGAGGCGTGCCTGCATCCACAGGTCCCAGGCCTCCCGGGCGGCCGCTCGCGCCGCTGGCGGATTCAGCCCGAAGGTGCGTTGAAGTTCCTCCTCCAGCCACACGGTCCGCCCCTTCGAGAGCGCAGCCTCCACATGCCAGCCCAACCCCGCCAGGAGCCGCAGCACCTCGGGCTCATCGCTCGGCAGCGCCCCCCGAAAACACACCCAAAATGTAGCCCGGGCCGCATCCAGGAGAAACTGGGCGCGTGGGGGATGGATGCCTGTCATCGCGAGATAGGCGTGCGCCGCAACGGAGACCCCATGGCCGCACACATGACCGCGCTCACTTTCGACTCGGCGCGAGACGGCTGGGCCACCTCCACCGGGCTCGTAAAGGAGCAGGTACCGGTACCTGAGCTCACCGCCGCGGACGAAGTGCTCATCCGCGTGAAGTATGCCGGCTTCTGCGGATCGGACCGCGGCATCTGGTGGCGCAAGGCGTTTGGCGACATGATCCTTTCAAGCTTGGCAGAGGAGCAGCGAACCCGCCGGGTCGTCGGGCACGAGCTGCTCGGGGAGATCGTCGAGGTCGGGCCTCTGGCGGCCGCGAAGTTCGGATATCGCACCGGCGACGTCGTCTCCACCGAGTCGCACATCATCTGCGAGACCTGCTACCAGTGCCGTGCGGGCGACGTGCATGTGTGCGCCAAGGACAAGATCATCGGCATCTCCATGGACGGCTGCTTCGCCGAGTACCTGAAGCTGCCCGCCAAGAGCTTGTGGAAGACCGATCTCGAGCGGATCCG
>CANKNP010000136.1 GCA_947483545.1 Deltaproteobacteria bacterium
CATCGCCGCCATGGTCATGGGCCGCAACACCGCGCCCGCCGCCGATCCTCCTCCTCCGCCCCGTCGTGCGCGCCCCAAGGCCCCGCCCCCGCCCCCTCCGGCGGCCGAGGATCACGGCCACGATCACGGGCACAGCCACGATCACGGGCATGATCACGGTCACGCCGAGCCTGCGCCCCCGCCCCCCGCTCCTCCCGCGGAGGATCACGGGCACAGCCACGACCATGGTCACGATCACGGCCACGCCGAGCCTGCTGCCGCTGCCCCTGAAAAGCCCGCGAAGAAGCCGGCCAAGAAGAAGGCGTCGAACATCCGCGCAGAAGAGACACCGAACCCGAACGCCCACAAGTACGTCGTGGGCCAGAAGGTCGTGGAGAAGGGATCCCTCTCGTTCAACTCGGCGGAGGCGGCGAAGGACAATGCGATTGGAAGCGCGTTGTTCGCTGTTCGCGGGGTCGCGAGCGTGTTCGCGGTGAACGATTTTGTGACGGTGACCAAGACCGCAGACGCCGATTGGAACGCGGTGGACGCGGCAGTGATCGCGGCGTTGGGGACGGCGCTGGGGTAGGCGGAAGCCGGCCCGCGCCCCTGGACCCCGCCGGTGCGAAGCGGCGTTCCACGGCCAGGGTTTGCCTGCGGCCCGGGGAACCAAGCCGCCCAAATTACCCCGCCGTCAAGCTCCCATCGTACGCCACGCAATACGAAGGAAGCTGGGAGACGTCGATTGTGTTGGGCTGGCCATACGTCTGCGCAGTCAGCCATACGTCCATCATGTCGCGGCCTTCGGGCGGGATGGTGTGGCCCATGTCGTGGTTGCAGAGCATGACGGTGTGTTGGTCCGCGTACAGCTCGTTGGCAAAGTTGATGGTGGCTTCTTGGAAGTCCACTTGGGCGCCACCCCCGTCATAAACATCGCTGTCTCCCCCGTAGTTGAGCAGCGCGGGATAATTACTAGCCGGGGTTTCATAGGTGACGACGGGCTCCGTCCCCCCTGAGAACGGGAGGATGGTCGAGAGCGTGTCACCCCGATTTACGCCCAGCCAGCTCGTCCACAGCGCCCCGGCGCTCATGCCGGTCGAGGACACACGCTTCATGTCGGCGTTGAATTCCTGCGACACACATGTGCGGAGGTCGTCGTAGAAGATGGGGTCGTTGTCCCCGCCGTTCCAGAAGTCCCACTCGAACAGGTTGCTGTCGAGCGCGTCGGGCACGACGACGATGGCTCCAGCCTGCTCGGCGTAGTCTTCGAGATCAAGCCAGGTGACCATGGACCGGCCGTTGCCCCCGAGCGGGTGCCAGACAAAGACGACCGGCATGCCGTCCACGCGCTCGGCGGGCCAGTAGGTGAGAACTTTTCGCTCCTGGCCGTTGGAGTTGAACTTGGAGGACCCCATCTCGGAGAAGTCGGGGCATTCGCCATCCGAGAGCTCAGCAAGGTCGGCGGGCTGAGGGCCGGTGTCGACGAGGCCCGCGCTGTCGTCGGCGAGCTTGCCGGTGCATGCGGTGAGGGCGAGGAGAGGCAGGAGGGTGCGCATGGGCGCGTGCTAACCTCTCTCGGCGTTCAGTCCCGCACCCAGGCCCCGTCCGGCGTCGTAGGGGTCCCGGCCCGCGTCAACGCATCGGCGGTCTCCTTCCACCGGGCGCTGGTCATCGCGCCGAGGCCGTCTGTTCCGATGATGTAAGGCGCCTGCCGCTGGGTGATGCACGCCATCCGGTCGAGGGGCATATCAGGGTTCAATCGATTGATCTCGGCGTTCGCCAGCGTCGGGTCCCGCATGTACGCGGTCCACCCTTCTTTGGAGGCCGCCCGGAACGTGGTCACCCACGGCGCGGCGCTGTCCTTGCCCCGGACGACGGCCAACGAGGCGTACGGGTTCCAGCCCGCTTCCCGCCCTGGCAGAAAATGGACGGCGAGACCCTTGCCCTCGGCGACGCACGGCTCGCTCGTCACGTAAGCCTGCTGGATCATCGCTGGATCGGCTGCGAAGGCGCCGATTCCGCCGGTCGTCGGCACCATGGCGACCTTGCCCTCCCAGGCCTGTGCGGACCACAAGTACTGTTGGAACGGGGATCCCGCCTCGATCGCGACGGTCCCCGCCTGGATTTGAGCGAGCGTGGTGATCCCCGAGGCCGTGTGAACCATGAGCCCGACCGGTGAGTCTTGGAATCCCGGAAACACCGCTACGGCATCCAGCCCCTTCGCCCGCTTGAGCAGCAGATCGTCCGCCCCGGAGATCGCGATATCTACCTGGCCAGACGCCAACATTTCGAGCACTGGCACGCCCGGACCGCCCGGGAGGATGGTGACATCCAAACCCGCAGCCTTGTATTTGTCGGTCAACAGCGCGTCATAGAACCCGCCGAATTCGGGCTCCGGAAACCAGTTGAGGGCGACGGTCAGCTTGGTCCGCCCTGCGGGGGTCTCGGCGACGGGGACTTCGGGCGCGCAGGCGAGCAGCGCGAGGAGCGCGAGGAGCGTGACGATCACTGCGTGCTCGTGAGTGTCAGCCACGCGTCTTGAAGCAGGGGCGCAAAATCTTTCGAGCAGGAATTGGTCTCCTCGTAGTGGTCACCGTCCTCGGTGAAGATGGAGACGAAGGTCGAGAAGTCGGGACCCGGGACGATGTAGCCGCAGTACGCATTGGCGATGCCCAGCGGGATCTTGTAGGTGCCCGGGATCATGGCCTCGATGGTGTCGGCTCCGGCGTCCGAGATTCGGTAGGGCGTCGCGTGGTGGTGCAGGCAGCCGCATTCGTCGAGGTTCTCGTGCTCGACGCAATCGGCGAAGTCCACGGTGGCGCACGTGTCGGAGGCCTGGACCCAGCGGCGGTCGGTGGGGCGCAGGGCGGCGTCGTCCATCGCGGCTTCGTCGGGCACGCCGTAAAACAGCTCAGGCATCAGCTCCCCGGGTGCTGTCGCCAAGGTGCTGGGGCCGAGCCCGATCTGCCAGATACCTGCGGGCACACAGCCGAAAAGGTCATCGTCCACCCCCCAGCCCGGGCAGGTGTCGTCCTGCACGACGTATTCGTCTGGGGTGTCGAGCAGGTTCGTCTGGAAGGCAAGCTTGAAGCTTAGGTTATTGACCGGGATCAACAAGTCCAGCATCTTGACGTCGATCGCCTCCCAAGGGGTCGTGTCCGTCAACGCGGATTGGGCGGTCTGGGCGACGTGGATGCCCCAGGTCCGTGCGCCATCCCAATCGTCGGCGTCCTCGATGTAGGTGGGATCGCCGTTTTCGTCGAGGACCCGCGCCCCGGCTTCGTCCACCGCGGGCAGGGTGCTGCCGCCGGCGGATTGCATCCCGCCGAGCGCCCCGGACAGGTAGATCGTGGTGCCGCCATCGGCGCTGTCGATGTAGTCGCGCGTGTAGCCGACAAAGTCGGAGGACAGCAGGCTGTGGCCGCTGCCGGCGACCTCGGGGTGCCCGGACGAGGAGACCACGGTCGCGACGCGACCGGCAGCACCGTCGAGGGCGAGCGCCCACACCGCGTCCGCGGGGATGATGGGGTCCCGGATGTCATTGATCCCGCCCAGCATTCTGTCGTTGGGGTTCACGCCGCCAAAGGGTACGCCGTTCATCGTCGGATCCTCCGACATGTGCAGCAGGCCCTGCGTGGGGCTGACCGGCACCATGTCGGCCGCCGCGAGCCGGATGACGTCTTCGATGTTGCCCTGGATCGCGTCCATGAACGGCGGGTAGGTGCCGATCACGAGATCCTCGTCGATGCCCCAGATGCCCACGCTGTCCGGCGCGGAGTGGCTGTGGGACGAAGAGATGATCACCCGGTCGCGGTCAAACCCCTCGGCGGCAAGCGCGTCGCGAACGTCGCGGCTCCGGTTCTCCAACAGACCGAGCACGTCGATCCCCACGATGGCGACGTACTCCTCGTTGAGGGAGAGCACGACCGCGCCGACCGTGATCGGGTCGTGGACGCCCATCGCCGCGCGTTTGGACTGGTAGCCGGCGATCCATACGGCATCGAAGTGGCCGTCGCCGTTCGCATCGTCGTAGCCTTCGTCGTTGCAACCGTCCCGGGTGCCGGTCGGGTCGGTATTACAGCCGTCGAACTCGTTATTGCCGTTCGTATCGGTGTAGGTCTCGAGGATCTCGGGGGTGATGTCCATGCGGGCGACCCCCGCGTAGAGTTGGCCGTCTGCCGCGAGGGTCATGCCCAGGGGAGGGGCGACCACCGCTGGGGAGTCATCGGGATCCTTGCCACTGCAACCGGCCAAGAACATAGGAGCGAGGAGGGCCAGAACAGGGAGTTTGGACATGGCGGCGGTCTATCAAGGCGGCGGGGGGGTGGGATCTAGCAGAAACGCGCCCCGCGTTTCTGCTAGATCTTGACGCCCCCGTCAGAATCTAGCGGATCTGCGCCCCGCGTTTCTGCTAGATCTTGACGCCCCCGTCAGTAGTCCGGGTGCAGGCTGCGCTACCTTCCCCGCAGGATCCAGACCTTGCCAGCGTCCTTGCCCCAGACAATGATCTCGGCCGTGCCGTCGTGATCGAGGTCGTGGGTCTGGAGGGTTTTCTGGCCCTGCGGCACGGCGAGCGGCAGGGTCCACTTTGCGGCGGCGTCCATGCCGCTGGCGGTGCCCGGGTAGACGCGGATCTCGCCGTCTTCGGAGGCGACGAGGTCGGCCCGGCCGTCCCCGGTCACGTCGGAGGCGAAGTCCACGTGAAAGCCATCGGGGGACTCCAATGGGAAGCTGACGGCGTGGAGCGGGGCAGGCTCGCCGTAGCCGCTGGACCCTAGCCGCAGAACGGTCAACTCGGCGCGTACAACCCTGGAGATGAGCGCCGACGCCAGATTTCTCATGCCGATGTCCACGAGGCCGGTGACCAGGTCCTTGTCCCCGTCTCCGTCGATGTCCACGAGCTGGGCGCCGAAAGCCGCGGAGGGCATGGCGACGGTCTGCACGGCGGCGAACCCGGAACCCGTGCCTTTGGCGTACAGCCACTCCGCGGTCGCGCCGAAAAAGCTCCCCGTCGTGACATAGCGGAGGACGCCGAGATCCACGCGCTTGTCGCCGTCCAGGTCGTCGAACCAGACCTCGCCGATCTCCCGCTGTGTCTGGCCCGCTTTGCGCGGCGGATGCTCTGGATCCAGGTCGATGGGGAGTGGCCAGGTCGCAGCGCGGCTGCCAATCTCCGTGGCGGAGGACAGGTAGACGGCGAGGGATTTTCGGTCGGGGAGGAGGAGGTCCGCGAAGCCGTCTGCGTTGGCGTCCACGACGGAGAGCGGGGGAGGGGTCAGGGCGGTGGCCAGCACCTGGGCGCCTTGGGTCCAGGAGGCGGTCAACTCCCCGCGGGCGGGCGCGGGGATGGAGCCGCAGGTCCCGTCGGGGGCGCCGGGGTAGCTGCGAACGCACTGGTAGCTGCCCTTGGACCAGGCGAGGCGCGTGGGGGTGTCGGGGAACACCAGCTTGGTGAGCTCCGCGAAGATGGGGGTGGCGCGGCCGAGCGCGCCGAGCGGGGAGGCGAGCGCCGTGCCCACTTCAAAGCGCTCGCCGGTCCAGGTTTGCCAGGCCGTACCGGACAGAGCCCACAGGCCCGCGGAGCCCGTGGGGGCAGGCGCGAGCACCAGCGGGCGATTGCCGAGCGCCGTGGTCCGGACGGTGCCGTCGGTACGGACGACGGTCAGGGAGGCCGCATCGGGCTGCCCTGTCACGGGCTGGTGTCCAAGGAGCAGGATCTCCTCGAGATCGTCGCCCTCCAAATCCACAAAGCGCAGCTCAGCGAGCCCCGTGGGGACGGTGATGGCCTGCAGGTCGAGCGGCACGCCTATTCGTCGTCGAGGATCTCGGTGCCGATATCGAGGGGCGGCCGAGCGCCGCCCAACGCTGCACCGGCGCCGAAGCCCATCTCATCGACGTCGTCGCTGGTCACACCCGCGCTCCGGGCGGAGCTGTAGATCGCCTCTGCGAGGCGCTGAGAAGCCATCGCGAGGTTCTCGTGCGCGGACGCGATCTGCCGGTGCTCGTTGGTGTCGATCGCGCGATCCGCCTGGTAGAGCGCCTCCCGGAGGATCGTCGCATCCTGCATCGACAGGGCGTCGCCATACTCGTCCATCGACCGCCGGGTGGTGTAGAGCAGGCCGTCGAGGCGGTTCTTGGCCTCCGTCGCCGCGCGTCGCTCGCGGTCGTGGCCGCGGTACTGCTCTGCTTCACCCACCATCTTCTGCACATCCGCCTCGGCGAGGCCTGAGCCGGAGACGATCTTCGCCGTCTGTGCCTTGCCGGTGCCCCGGTCCTTCGCGTGAACGTGCAGGATGCCGTTGCTGTCGAGCTCAAACGAGACCTCGATCTCGGGCATGCCGCGCGGCGCAGGAGGCAGCCCGTGCAGCTCGACGAAGCCGAGCGACTTGTTGTCCTCGGTCATCTCGCGCTCGCCCTGAAGGACGTGGACGCGGACCATGTCCTGGTTGTCCACCGCGGTGGTGAACACCTTGGCCTTCTTGCAGGGAATGGTCGTATTGCGGGTGATGATCGGCTCGAACAGCCCGCCTTGGGTCTCGATGCCGAGGGACAGGGGCGTCACGTCGAGCAGCAGGACGCCCTTGACCTCGCCGCGGAGCACGGACGCCTGGATCGCAGCGCCGACGGCCACGACCTCGTCGGGGTTGACGCCCCGCTCGGGCTGCCGGCCGAAGATCTCCACGACCTTCTCTTGCACGCGCGTCATGCGGGTCATGCCCCCGACGAGCAAGACAGCATCGAGCTCGTCAGTGGTCAACCGTGCGTCTTCCAACGCTTGCCGACACGGCGCCTCCAGCCGGTCGATCAGGTCCACGACGAGGCCCTCCAACTGGCTCCGAGTGATGTCCTGCGACAGGTGCTTCGGCCCGCTGGCCGAGGCGCAGATGAAGGGCAGGTGGATCTCGGTGTCGGTGGCAGTCGAGAGCTCATGCTTGGCCTTCTCCGCGCCTTCCTTCACGCGCTGCATCGCGACCGCATCGGTGGACAGGTCGATGCCCGTCTCCTGCTTGAACCGGTTCACCATCCACTGGGCGATCCGGTTGTCGAAGTCTTCGCCGCCAAGGAACGTGTCGCCGTTCGTGGACCGGACCTCAAACACCCCGTTGTCGATCTCCAGCACGGAGATGTCGAACGTGCCGCCGCCAAGGTCGAACACCGCGACGCGCTCATGCCCCTGCCGACCGAGGCCATACGCGAGAGCGGCGGCCGTGGGCTCGTTGATGATGCGGAGCACTTCCAGGCCGGCGATCTTCCCAGCGTCCTTGGTGGCCTGCCGCTGGCTGTCGTTGAAGTACGCGGGCACGGTGATGACGGCTTCGGTCACCTTCTCGCCGAGGTAGGCCTCAGCGATCGAGCGCATCCGCTCCAGGACCATCGCCGAGATCTGGGCGGGCGAGTAATCGGTGTTGTCCACGCGGATCCAGGCATCGCCGTTCTCTGCCTCCTTGATCTTGTAGCCCACGTTCTTCAGGCTGGTTTGGACCTCCGAGTCCGCGAAACGCCGGCCGATCAGCCGCTTGGCGACGGAGATGGTCCTGGCTGAGTTGGTGACCGCCTGGCGACGCGCGATCTGGCCCACGAGCCGCTCGTTGTCCTTGCCGAACGCGACGACCGACGGGGTGGTTCGGCTCCCTTCGTCGTTCGGAATGACGAGGGGATCCCCCGCTTCCATCACCGCTACGCAAGAGTTGGTGGTTCCGAGGTCGATTCCGATGACCTTTGACATGCGCTACTCTTGAGTGTCCGGGGTGGGCTTCTCCGCGTCCGGGAGGTCGGTCGCGGCGGGTAGGTCGGCAAGGGGGGCTTCCGGTGCGCTGAGGGCGACGCCCTCCGCAACCGCGCCCGACAGTGTAACCGGCTGGTCGGAATGCACGGTCGGTTCGGGGAACTCGAACGGGTCGCTCCTCGGGTCACTCTCGGGCGGGGGGGCGAGGGCAGCGACCGGCTCACTGGGTTGGATCGGCACGGATGCGACCACGAGCGGCGCCGCGACGGTCACACGCGCGGCCTGGAACAGCCTGCCCCGAAGGCGCCAACCCGGCGATGCTTCGTCGAGTACACTTCCTGGCGGGTGGGTCGCGTCTGGGACGTGGAGCACAGCTTCGTGGACTTCGGGGTCGAACGGCACGCCAGGCTGGGTCGGGATCCGCTCGACCCCGCTGCGCCGCAGGGTGGCCCGAAACTGGTCAACGATCATCTGAAGGCCCGCGAGGAGCTGGTCGGAGTCGGCCTGCGCATGGCGCCAAGCGCGCTCGACGTTGTTGGCGCTCTCCAAGAACTGCCGCAGGATCCGCTCCTCGCCCACCTTCTCTGCCTCGTCTTTCTCCTTGCGGGCCCGCTGGCGGAAGCGGTCGAAATCCTCCGACTGCCCACGCGCGGCGTTTCGGAGCTCGGTGAGCTGCGCTTCGGCGGTGTTGCGGGCCTCGACGAGCCGCCGCAGCTCCTCGTCGGCGCGGGCCAGGCGCTCAGCCTGCTCCCGGATCCGGCCGTTGAGTTGCAGGATCCGCTCCTCTGCGAGCGCCTGGCGACGGGCGGCCTCCGCTTCGGTTCGGGCGGCGGGCTCGGGGCGGGGCGGCGGGGTTACCGCTGGACCCTCCACCTCGATGTCAACATCGTGCATCGGGCGCGCAGATTTGGCAGGCTTCTTGCCCGCCCGGTCCACAGCAGCAAGCGCCGCCTCGAGCAGGTCGGGATCGATGTCGAGCGCGAGATGAGCGTTCAACGACGGGTCTTCGTCGTCCACGCCCTCCACTTTGCGGAGGTCGTCGGGGTCGCGGTCGTTGGGATCAGGCATCGGGCGTTCGCATCGCGAGAGCAAGATAGGGGATTGTGGTGCTGTGGGGAAGCACATCCCAGCGAATATTTCGGGGTCGGCGAACGTGAGTCCTTCGCAAAGGCGCGCGGCGACGTAATCGACGAGGGGGAGGTCCCCCTTGCGGATTCGTAAGGAATTGGAGACGCGCGTGAGCGTGCCGTGGCGCAAGAGGATCTCGGGGACCGCGAGGGTCAGCCCTGTGCGTGCGCGAAGCTGTAGAATATCCAAGCCGTCGACATGGCGGAGCGTCGAGCCGATGAGCTCGGCCGCCATCTCGCGGGGGGGAACCCGCTCGACGAAGGGCGAGGGGTCCGCAACGTACGCATCGACCTCGGGCCGGGTGCGGGTGCGGGCGCCGTCGGGGCGAAAGCCGTGGGCCGAAGCCCCGAGCCCGGCCCACGACCTGGCGCGCCAGTAGTGCTCGTTGTGAACGGAGCGGTGGCCCGTCCGCGCAAAGTTGGAGACCTCGTAGCAGTCGATGCCAACGCCTGCGAGGCGCTCTGTGGCGCGGTCGTACATCCGGCGCCAGAGGTCATCCGCGTCGTCGTTGTGAACGGCCGTTTCGTACCCGGCGCGCGAGAACGGGGTGCCGGGCTCGATGGTGAGGCCGTAGAGCGAGACATGATCGGGGGGATCGGCGACGAGTCGGTCGAGATCGAGATCCAGGTCCGCCAACGTCTGGCCGGGCACGGCAAACATGAGGTCGAGGGAGATCGAGCGGAAGCCGAGTGTTTTCGCCAGGGCGTAGACCTGCGCGGCCTCCTTCGCTGAGTGGGCGCGGCCGAGCCGGCGGGCGATTTCGGGTTGAAAGCTCTGCACGCCCAACGAGACGCGGTTCACCCCGATCGCCGCCAGCTCGACCAGCCGCCCGGCGTCGAGCCGCCCCGGGTTCACCTCCGCGGTGATCTCCGCGTTCGCGGCCGGCTCGAGGGCACCCAGGATCCGCCCCAGCTCCCGCGGATCGGCCTGCGACGGCGTGCCGCCCCCGAAGTACACACTATCCGGATGCGTAGGGAAAAAAGAACGCTCGATCTCCCACTGTTGCAGCACCGCGTCGGTGTACGCCCGCTCCGGTCGCACTCTCCGCGCGTCCACGGCGAACGCGCAGTAGGGGCACCGCACGGCGCACCAGGGGATGTGGACATAGACGCCGGTCAGGATGTGCGGGCTTATGCCCCCGGGGGATGCCGCGCCGGGCCCGTTTGTTGATAGACCCTCCACCCAACCTGGTGTGCCCGCGCGATGCGGAATCGTCCTTTGATGATCGTGGTATTCCTGCTGCTCTCGGTGGTGGTCGTGTTCGTCGCGCTCAACCAGACGGGGCTGCGCCCGGCTCGGGAGGTCGCGTTCTCGGAGCTGGTGCTGCTCGTCGAACAGAAGCAGGTCGCAACACTCACCATCAAGGGTGCTGCGATGGAGGGCACGCTTACGGACGGCGCGCGGGTCTCGGCCACAGGTCCCGGAAACTCCGATTACTACCATGCTTTTTTCGCAAAGAACGGCATCACGCCCAACTTCGAAGAGGTGAACAGCGGCAAGTGGCTCGACGCGCTGTTCGAGTTCAGCATGCTCGTCGCGGTCGTGGTCATGTTCATGGTGTTCATGCGCCAGGTCGCGGCCGGGAATGGGCGGGCGATGAGCTTCGGCAAGGCGAAGGCGCGGCTGCAGGGGGATGGCGGCAAGAAGGTCACCTTCTCGGACGTCGCCGGGGCGGACGAAGCGAAGGAAGAGCTTGAGGAAATCATCCAATTCCTCAAGGATCCCCGCAAGTTCACGCGACTCGGGGGTCGCATCCCGAAGGGCGTGTTGCTCATGGGCGCGCCGGGGACGGGCAAGACGCTCCTGGCGAAGGCTGTCGCCGGGGAGGCGGGCGTGCCGTTCTTCTCGATCTCGGGATCCGAGTTCGTCGAGATGTTCGTGGGGGTGGGCGCGAGCCGCGTGCGCGACCTGTTCGAGCAGGCCAAGCGGAGCGCACCTTGCATTGTGTTCATCGACGAGATCGACGCCGTCGGCAGGTCTCGCGGCAACGGTTTTGGCGGTGGGCAGGATGAGCGGGAGCAGACGCTCAACCAGCTGCTCGTCGAGATGGACGGGTTCGACTCCACAGAGGGTGTGATCCTGATCGCGGCCACCAACCGGCCCGACGTGCTCGATCCTGCGCTGCTGCGCCCGGGACGGTTCGATCGCCGCGTGACGGTGAGCTCCCCCGACGTGCGGGGCCGCACGGGCATCTTGCAGGTCCACGCTCGGCGGGTTCCCCTGGACGAGGATGTGGACCTGGAGCGCCTCGCGAGGGGCTGCGTCGGCTTCTCGGGCGCCGATCTGGAGAACCTGATCAACGAAGCTGCGCTGCTCGCGGCACGGCAGAACAAACGTAAGGTTGGTCAGGCGGACCTGGAGTCGGCCAAAGACAAGGTGGCCATGGGTGCTGAGCGCAGATCCCTGGTCGTCACGGAGGAGCAGAAGAAGCACTCGGCCTACCACGAGGCCGGCCACGCGATCGTGTCCCGGCTGCTGCCCGAGGCCGATCCCGTCAGCAAGATCACCATCGTGCCGCGCGCCCGCTCGCTCGGCGCCACACACTTCTCGCCTTCGGAGGAGCGGCACAACGCGACGCTCACCCGGCTCAACTCCCTCATCGTCATGGCGATGGGCGGTCGCGCGGCCGAGGAGATCATCTTCTCGACGTACGACACCGGCGCGGCCGACGATCTGAAGCGGGCGACCCGCATCGCGCAGGCGATCGTCTGCGAGTTTGGAATGAGCGCCGCGCTTGGGCCCGTAGCGCTGGGCGAGCGCGAAGAGCACAGCTTCCTCGGGCGGGATCATCGCACCCAGGACTACTCGGAGGCGACGGCGCAGCGCATCGATGAAGAGGTTCGCCGGCTGTTGAGCGAGGGCTATGCCCAGGCGCGGCAGATCCTGCTTCAAAACCTCCACATTCTGCACACAGTCGCTCAAGCCCTGCTGGAGCGCGAGACGATGGACGGCGCCGCGTTCGACCGCCTGGTGGACGGGCTGAACCCGGTGTTCCCGGCGGCCCAGGACCCGCCGGGCATGTTGCGCACGCCCTGATGCGGATCCTGGGCATCCTCAACGTCACGCCGGATTCGTTCTCCGACGGCGGTCGGTTCTTGGCTGGGGGCGCGGCCGTCGATGTGGCAGGGGCGTTGCGCGCTGCGGAGAGGATGATCGCTGCAGGCGCCCATGCCATCGACGTCGGCGGGGTCTCGACGCGGCCTGGCGCGGCCGAGGTGGACGAGGCCGAGGAGCTCCGGCGCGTGCTCCCCGTCGTCCAGGCGCTGCGAGGGCTCCCCGTCTGGGTGGACACCTCCCGCGCCCGGGTCGCAGCTGCGGTGCTCGAAG
>CANKNP010000137.1 GCA_947483545.1 Deltaproteobacteria bacterium
GGCCGAGAGCTCTTCCACGGTGAGGAACACCACGTCCGTACCCGCGGCGTTCAGTCGGGCCCACACCCGCTGGACCCAATCCGCGGAGGGATGGGCGAGGTTGATGAAAAACTCCTGGGTTCGCCGGTCCTCTTCTCGGTAGAGCAGCACCACCCGGCTACGCTCACCGTCCCGACCGGCTCGCCCGATCTCCTGATAGTAGGCCTCGATCGTGCCCGGCAAATCGTAATGGATGATCGTCCGGACGTTGGATTTGTCCACGCCCATGCCAAATGCGTTGGTCGCGACCACCACAGGGGTACTGCCCGCCATGAACGCGTCCTGCACGGTGTTTCGCGCGTCGTGTTCCAAACCCCCGTGGTACATCGCGACCCGCTGAGTGCCCAACGCGGCCTGCAGCGCAGCGGTCGCCCGCTCCACATTTTTTCGCGTCGCCGCGTACACCAACGTGGACCCCGCCCCAACGAGCGAGGCAACGACGCTGTCCTTCTCCCGCGGCCCGGCGACCGCGAGCACCTCCAAGCGCAGGTTCGGCCGGTCAAAGCCGGTGACAAATCGGCGCGCGTCCGGGATCCGCAGCGCCCGAAGGATGTCGGCCTGCACCTCGGCCGTGGCCGTCGCCGTGAGCGCGACCGTGCGGGGACAGCCCAGATCCTCGCGGACCTGGCCGAGCCGCAGGTAATCGGGCCGAAAATCGTGACCCCACTGCGAGAGGCAATGCGCCTCGTCCAACGCAAGCAACCCTACCTTTGAAGCGCGCAGTCGGTCCACAAAGGCCTGGCTGAACCGCTCCGGTGCCACAAACACCAGCTCCCAGGCGCCCTCTTGGACCTCGCGCAGGCGATTGCGCCGCTCGTCCACCGTGAGCGTGGAATTGATCACCGTCGCCCGGACGCCCTTGCGCGCGAGGCCCTCGACCTGGTCCTTCATCAGCGCGATGAGCGGGGAGACGACCACCGCCACGCCCTTCCCGCGCGCGCACAACGCCAGGGCGGGGAGCTGGTAGCACAGCGACTTGCCAGCGCCGGTCGGCATGACCACCAGCGCATCCCCCGACTCCACGATGTGCTCGACGATCTCGGCCTGGCCCGGGCGAAAATGGGCGAAGCCCAGGCGTTGTTTGAGCGTCGATTCCAAGGATTGCGTCACGGGAGTTGGATACCCCGGGACGGCCAGGTTGACCAGGGCCACAGAGGCGCGGCAATCGCCTGCGGGCGGGAGGCTACGGGCGGTCTACCAGCGCGAGACGCACGTAGACGACGGGATCCCAATTCTCCTCGGCGCGGAGCACGAGCGGCATGACGCCGAAGGTCCGGCGCGGCTGCGGCCTGGCCCCACCGCACGAGTACACGGCTTTCATCCAGGCGATCGAAGACATCCGCTCATCGTGGGTGACCCGAAGCTCGATCGACCCAGGATCCGCCATGGCCAAGCGGATCACAGGCACCGGGCGCCAATCGTCCGGGTGTCGAAGCGGACCTACCCCCAGCTCGCCATCTTCGCCTGCAAACCCTGGTCGAGCGCGTCCAGGAACGCCTCGGTGGTCAGCCAGGCCTGCTGCGGTCCCACCAGCACGGCGAGATCTTTCGTCATGCGGCCCGACTCGACGGTCTCAACGCAGACCTGCTCCAACGCATCGGCGAACCGCACAACGTCGGGGGTATCGTCGAACTTGCCGCGGTACTTGAGGCCCTGGGTCCACGCAAAGATCGATGCGATCGGGTTGGTGGAGGTGGGGCGGCCCTTCTGGTGCTCGCGGAAGTGGCGGGTGACCGTGCCGTGCGCGGCTTCGGCCTCGACGGTCTTGCCATCGGGCGTGAGCAGCACCGAGGTCATCAGACCGAGGCTGCCGAAGCCCTGCGCCACGGTGTCGGACTGCACGTCGCCATCGTAGTTCTTGCAGGCCCAGACGAACCCGCCTTCCCACTTGAGCGCGCTGGCGACCATGTCGTCGATCAGGCGGTGCTCGTAGACAATACCCTTCGCAGCGAACGCGGCGGCGAACTCCTCGTCGAACACACGCTGGAACAGGTCCTTGAACCGGCCGTCGTAGCGCTTGAGGATGGTGTTCTTGGTGGAGAGGTAGACCGGCCAGCCGCGCTCAAGCCCGTAGTTGAACGAGCTGCGTGCAAAGCCGAGGATCGACTCATCCAGGTTGTACATGCCCATGGCGACGCCGGAGGCCTGGAAGTCATAGACCTTGTGGCTGGTCGCCGGGCTGCCGTCCTTGGGGGTGAAGGTCATGGTCAACGTACCCGGGCCGGGGATCAGAAAATCCGTGGCGCGGTACTGGTCGCCGAACGCGTGGCGGCCGATCACGATGGGCTTCGTCCAGCCCGGAACGAGCCGGGGCACGTTCTTGCAGATGATCGGCTCGCGGAAGATGGTGCCGCCGATGATGTTGCGGATGGTGCCGTTCGGGGACTTCCACATCTCCTTGAGGTTGAACTCCTTCACGCGGGCTTCGTCCGGCGTGATGGTCGCGCACTTGACAGCTACGCCGTACTCTTTCGTCGCGTTCGCGGAGTCGATGGTGACCTGGTCATTCGTCGCGTCGCGGTGCTCGACGCCGAGGTCGAAGTACTTCAGCTCGATGTCCAGATAGGGCAGGATCAGCTTCTCTTTGATGAACTGCCAGATGATCCGGGTCATCTCATCGCCGTCCATGTCGACGAGCGGGGTCTTCACTTTGATTTTGGACACGGTAGGGGCCTCGTTTGGGGGGCGGGGTCTAACCGGGCGAGGGGCCGTGCGGCAGGGCGCGATCACGAGAGGACGAGCGGCCCGCCTTTACTCTCACGAGAGGACGAGCGGCCCGCCTTTACTCTCACGAGAGGACGAGCGGCCCGCCTTTACTCTCCTTCGTCCTCGCGCTCCTCACGCCGCTCGTCCCGACTGTCGTCCCAGATCGCGGACAGTTGCGTCCATTGGTCTGGAGAGAGCACCTTCCGAATCTCCAGGATCTGCTCGACCCGGTTCTTGCGGGACTCCGCGCTCGCGGCGTTCAGGGCGTCGAGGGCCTTCATGACCGCGCGCTCGTCCACCGTCGGCGCGGCGAGCAGGTGCTTGAGCTCCAAGCGGGCAGCCGCACCCCGGGCTTTGATCGCGATGCGTTCGGTCCGCGTCTCGTAGACGATCTCGGCGACGTCGGCCTTCTGGTCTGCGGTCAGGCCGAGGGTGCCGGCGATCTCCTCAAAGTCGTCTCCGGCGCGGGCGGGGGACAGGGCGAGGAAGAGACAGAGAAAGGACGTGATCATGGCGTGCTCCTGTGGAGGATGGCTGTGGAGAGGAGGTCGGTCGGGGAGGCCAAAGGCGCCTCGTCCGCGAAGGGATCGGCCAAGGGATCGGCGAAGGGGTCGTCGGAGAGGGAGGGGGCGGGCGGGGCCTCCGGCGCGCGGAGGGCCTGCGCGCCGACGATGCCGAGGCAAAGCGAGGCGGCGAGGGCCAGAACGACGGCGATACGACGACGAGGGAGGGCGCGGGATGGGAGGGGCCGGAGGATCCCTGCAGGCACGCTGGCGGGCGCGGTCACCGCCAGGAGGCGGGCACATCCAACGCAGGTCTGCGCGTGCACCGGAGCGGCGGGGTCGCCCGCGATCAGAGCGGCGGGAAAGCGGTCACAATCCATGGTTCACCTCAGAGGCGCCCATCCGGCGCTGTACGAGCAACAATGCGCGGGAGAGGTGCGTTTTGACGGTCTCGGGGGAGAGGCTGGTGGCGTGGGCGATCTCGGCGACGGTCCAGCCTTCGTCGAACCGCAGGCCCCAGACCAGGCGTTGTTGGGGCGGCAGGCGCTCGACGATCGCACGGGCACGGCGCCAATCAAGGGTGTTGGCAGCGGAGCTTTCGGGTCCCGGTCGGGGATCGACCGGCTCGAGGAACGGGAGCCAGCGCAAAAGCGCCCGGCGACGAAGCGCCCGCAGACACTCCCGAGCGACGATCTGACGCAGCCAGCCGTGAACGGCGTCGGCCGTCCGAAGCGAACTACGCTGGTTCCAAGCCCGCAGCCAGGCCTCCTGGAGCGCATCGTTGGCTGCCTCGGCGTTGCCCAACATCCGCGCCGCCAGCACCCGGTGGGCGGGCTCAGCCGCTTGGAGGAGCGCGGTGAACGCCCCGGCGGCGATCTCCACCTCCAGGCGGGCAACCTCAGGAGCGGCGGCGATAGCGGGGGTCGGGGTCATCACGCCCCTATAGACCCCCGGGCGGTGCATCCGGGGGACACGAAATTCGCGATCAGGTGCCGGGCACCGTCTGGCGGAGGCTGGCCGGGCATTCCGGTGCGGTCTGAACCTTGTAATAGCCGACTTCGTCCGCCCAGATCTCCCCCTCGTAGGGCCATTCGACAAAGTTGCGCTTGATGCGATCGTCGCGCTCCGCCGTCCTCGCTACGTCCGGCATCTTGCCGGCCGCGGCCGCCTGTTCGTAGAGCAGCGTCTTCATCGCCATGATGTCGAGGGTGAAGATCTGGGAGTCCGAGAGCATCGTCGCGAGCTCGTCCTGCTGGGCGGTCAGGCGACCGCGAATGCGGCTGCCCTCCCCCTCGATCAGCTCGTCCCTGCGGGCCTTCACCGCGGCGCGGGCCCACTCCGAGAAGGGGTTCGCCGACACGTTCTTCAGGCGATTCAGCTCGTCATTGGCGCTCGCCACCGCCTTCACGCTGTTTCCGAACCGCTCCTCCGTGGCGTACGGTCGCCAGAACATCGCCGGGAGGGCGCCGGCATCGCCTTTCTCGCGGAACGTCCGGGCGGCGTCGAAGTGCTCTTCGGCAGAGTGACCGGTCCAGCCTTTCAACGAGGCGTGGAGCTTGGCATACTTCTCGCGAAACGCGTCGATGTCGGTGTTCGCCTGCGGGAATTTGCAGATGAGGAACATCGAGTAGATGCGGAGGAGGTCGGCCTCCGGGTAGTAATAGGAGTCGAAAAAGGGCGTGTCCAACGAGAGGAGCAGGCCGAGCGTGCCGTTGATGTCGTTGATGCGAAAGTGCGACCACGAGCGCTCAAAAACCGCCTCGGGCCAGAAGTCGCTCCCCCGGTCAACGCTCGCAAATGCCTGGATAGCACGCGGAAAGTTCCCCGCGGCGAAGTAGCTGCGGCCGGTGTTCATCTTGAGCATCTCGGCGAACCGACGCTCCTCCACCGTCTTCGCGACACCGGCGGCCTTTCCCGCCTGCTCGAAGCTCGTCAACGCCGAGTCGGGCTTGGACTGCTGGTTGAGCACGATCCCCTCGAGCATCTTCGCCTTCGCGTAGAGCGGATCGCCCTGCTTGACGAGCTTGAGGAGCCCGAGCGACAGCCCATAGCTCTGCTCGCGGAACGCCTCACGCGCCGCCAGATAGCCCATCTGCCCGCGTACATCCTCGGTTCTGGCGATGCCAACGTTCTTGGAGAACGGGCCCTGGAGCGAGGAGATGTCCCCGACCTTCTCCGCGATCTCGATGGCCTGGGGCACACGGCGGCCGATGAGCTCAGCGTCCCAGGAGGCCGCGAGCAGGAAGCTCTGGCGCCAAGCCAGGATGGCGGCGTACGGCAGGTCCAGATCCAGCAGCAGGTCGCCCAGCTTGGTGAACGCCTCCGGGTGGAACGGCGCTTTCAACGGGTCCTGTACGATGGAGATGAGCGCGTCGGCCGCCCGAGCCTTCTGCCCGGAGGCGAGCTGGCTGTCGAAGTCCGCGAAGACCTCCGCGCGCAGCTTGGGATCCGGCGCCCCCGGCGGGAGCGGCTCCACAGGTGCCACGACCTCGACGGGCGGGGCCTCCTTCTCCTTCGATTTGGCCAGGGCGCCTGGCGCCACGGTCATCCCGACCAGCGCCGCGAGCACAACCCACCGCGCGGCCTTCATCACTTCTTCCCGCCGGTGAATGTGCCAAAGCCGATGATGATCCCCGCGTTCTGCTTGAACCCTGTCGTGCCGGACTGCTTCCGAACCTCGAGCATCAAGTCGTCCCGCAGCTCGGCGCGCAACGCGAGTGTCTTGCCGACCCAGATCTGGGTGCCGATGCCGAGCCCGAGGGTGGGCGCGACCGCGATGTCCGCAGCGGGCAACACCGACTGCTCCAGCGTCACACCCCCACCGGCGACCACATACCAGTCATTGTGCAGGATCTTGTTGCCAAGATTCATCTTGGCGTAGATCGGGGCGTAGTGCGCGCCGACCTGAACATCCGCGAGGTATCGGTAGGCCTCGACGGCCACCCCGTAGGAGGGACCCTCGAGGTAGGCATACCGGACAGTCTTGAGCCCGTACCCACCGGCGACATGCGCCTCCAGACCGAACTTCTCTGATAGAAACAAGGTGCCTGTAAACTGCGCTTTGGGCGCTACGGTGAACCCGTCGAACGGCAGCAGGCCCAAGGCGGCGCCGATCTCCAGCGTGCCGTCTTTGGAGTAGAGCCGGCGCTGCACGACCTTTACGTCGGAGGCTTTGATCACGCCGATGTCCACGGTCTCGACCTTGGGGGCGTCGGCGGCGAGGGCGAGATCACACAGGAGAGAGGCGGCGAGCAGCAACATCAAAGCGCTCCGGGCGGGGCGAACGTGGAGAGGCGAGGGGCGTCAGAACTCGTCGGGGAGCTCGCGGGGGAAGCCGCCGATCGGCCGGTAGTAGATGCGGACGTCCTCGTTGTAGCCGGGCACCGCTGCACCATGAAAGGCGACGGCGTTGGAGGAGGCTTCGTAGGTCCAACCATCCCCCCAAACGATGTCGCTGGCGTCCTCCGCCTCGTTGGTGTTCACGGAGGCGTTCACGCTCACGTTGTCGATGTACACGTCGATGGTGGCGACGTCCGGGACCGACTGGAGCGGGAACAGGGTCTGCAGGTTGGAGAGCAGGTCGCCGAGCTCATCGAGGTTGGTCGCGAAGTCGGAGGCGACGCAGTCCTCATCGGGGGAGCCAGTGATGTTGATGTACGCGCCAAGCGTGGTCCCGACGACGTTCTGATAGCGCTCGACCGCCCAGGACTGGGCACCATCGAGGCAATCCCCATCGGAGCCATCGTACCAGGGCCCGATCACCGCGACGCGCACGGGGTTCAGGAAGGAGCCGAAGGCTTCCGCGTAGACCTCCGGATCGTTGTCCCCGGTGGCCTGGCGGTAGGAGCCGTCGCCTTCGTCCGTCACGATGACGACGATGGTGTTGGCATCGTCGCGCAGGAAGCCAGCGGCTGTTCCCTTCAGATCGGACTGCCCGTCTCCATCTTCGTCCGCATCGAAGATCGTCGGGCTGGTGCCGCTTCCGTTCGGCGGGACGTAGCCGTAACAGGCCTCGGGCGGGGAGTCCGCCGCCCGACACAGCGCCAACATGGCGCCTTCGAGGCCCATCTCGTTGCCGGACCCGCAATGTCCGGTCCAAGCGCCCGCACCGCAGAGACAATCCAGGTACTCCTGGCTGATCCCACGGCTGGCGTCGGGCGCCTCTTCGTCGCAGACGAAGTCCACATCCGCCTCGACGTCGTTCTCCGAGAAGCAGGTCGCACCGCACAACAGGTTGCGCTGGAACTGGAGCTTCGCCTCGGGGTCGCCACGTTTGATCACCATCGTGTCGATGTCCACGAGGCTTCCGCCGTCCCCGGGGATCGGATCGTCCGGGTTCGCAGACTCCACAGATGTGGTGGTGATCCCGATCTGGTAGTCGATGTACAGCGCCTCGCCCGTGGTCTCGCGCACGTAGTTCGCGACAGCATCGGTCAGCGTGGCGTGGGGCGCCTCGGCGTTGGTCAGCCGGTCGATGAACGTGTTGAAGTTCAACGCCAGCGCCGTCGCCTCCTCCTGCATGGAGTCGGAGTTGTCCAGCACGAACAGGATGTCCGCATTGTTGCTGAACGAAGCCTGCTCAAAGCCAGTCACGCGGAACATCTCGTAGCTGTTGCAGCTCGTGAGCCCGAGCACCACGAACAGGCAGAGCACGGCGGGAGAGCGGGGAGGGTTCAGCATGGCGGGAGTGTACCGGTGGAAGGGCGGTGCCGGCAATGCGCGGGCGCGAGGGAACGCGCCCCGCTCACATCTTCTTTACCAGCGAGTTGATCGTGTTGAACGTGGTGGTGACCTGATGCTGGATGCGGAGCCCGTGCTTCTGGTGGAACTTGACCAGGTCCGACCAGATGGAGGTGATCTCGGCCCGCACCTCATCGTACGCGCGGGCGTCGATGAGATCACGCAAGTGGGCCACGGCCGGCGGCACCTCGGACTCGCCGTAGCGCTCCGCGATCTTGCCGACGGCATCGACGAGCTTGTCGTGCAGCGGATGGGCGGGGGGCAACCCGGCCGGACGGGCTGCGGTGGTCTCGTCCACTGGCTCCGGCACGACCTCGACGGGCCCTGGGTCCGCGGCGGGAACGGCCATGAGCGCTCCAGGCGGGAGCGTCGCTGCGGCGGCATGGGTCACCTGGGGAGGGATGGACCGAGTCGGCTCCGCTGCGATCACCTGGGCCGGGGCAACCCTCTGCGCCTCCGGGGCGGCCCTCTGCGCCTCCGGTGCGCCCGCCGTCTTCTGGGCTTCCGGTGCGCCCGCCGTGGCAACCGGTGTCGCGGGAGGGGGGGCGGCAGGCGCCGCGCGACCGCTCGCGGCGGGGCCGGCCCACTGCTCGCCGGGCGCTGAGAGCCCCCGCTCACGTAGGTAGCCCGCGGGATCGCCGAACATCTCGGCGTAGTCCTCGAGGCGGAACCCGCCCTTGATGGCGTTGGTTCCGAGGTCGTTCTGGCTCTCGATGATGGTCGCCCGGCCGGCGGTCTTCGCGTCGACGTGCACTTCGGTGGCGATCATCGCATCGATCTGGATCTTGCCAGCACCAAGCTGGATCTTGTTAGTGGCCTGCAGCCCGCGGGCGGTCACCGACTCGCCGGAGATCTGGATGTCCCCAGCGCGAATCGTGCCGGCCTGGACCGAGCCACCGATCGATACCGTCCCCGCCGCGGTCAAATTATCAGAGTTCAACGCCCCCTTGACGCTCACCGCACCCGCCACCTCCGCACGCCGGGCCGTCAGGTTGCCGGCGACGGCGACATCCCCCCTAGCCTTGAGGTCCTGCGCGCCCACGTCGCCCTGGGCCGAGAGGCCGCCACCCACGTCTACCTGAACCGCGACAAGCGGCCCGCCAACGGCGAGATCGCCGCCCGTCTGGATGTTGCCCAACGTGGCCGAGCCCGCCACGGAGACCGCACCGCCAGCTTGCACCGACTCCGCCGTCAACGCGCCGTTGACGCGGATTCCGCCCGCGGCGATGAGCGCGCCGGCCGTGATGGCGCCATGCAGCTCGACATCCCCGGCGCGGGAGACGACCCTCGAGAGGGGCCGGCCGAACGTCGTGTGCAACACGACGTCCCCCGCGTTCTCGATGATGAGCCCGGCATCGCTCACCTGAAAGGTGACACCGGCGGGGATGACGAAGGGCTGCGACTTTTCCATTTACAATCCTCAAAGGAGGGGCGAAGGTAACGCGCCGCGCCTTGTGCGGGGGTTAGTTGCGCGCCCATGGCATGGTCCGAAACCGACATTCCCGATCTCACGGACCGAATCATCGTGGTGACAGGTGCGAACAGCGGGATCGGCTGGGAGGCGGCGCGGATGTTCGCTGCCAACAACGCCCGCGTGGTGATGGCATGCCGCACGGTGTCCAAGGGGGAGGAGGCCGCAGCGCGCATCCGGTCGAGGGTGCAGGGCGCTCGGCTGGAGGTGATGTCGCTGGATCTCGCGGATCTCGACAGCGTACGGGCGTTCGCGGGCGGCCTGCGGGGCGTACATCCGACGATCCACGCGCTTGTGAACAACGCCGGGATCATGGCGGTGCCGCAGGGCAAGACCGCGCAGGGCTTCGAGATGCAGCTCGGCACCAACCACTTCGGGCACTTTGCCCTCACCGGTCTGCTGCTGGACGCGATCGCGCCGGATGGCCGGGTGGTGACCGTGTCGTCGGGGGTGCATCGCGCCGGGAGTTTTGACTGGACAGATCTGAACTGGGAGAGGGGCTACAGCGAGTGGCCGGCCTACTGCAGGTCCAAGCTGGCGAACCTGTTCTTTGCCTTCGAGTTGCAGCGGCGGCTCAAGGCTGCCGGCTCGGGCGTGTTGAGCGTCGCCTGTCATCCCGGATACTCCGCGACAAATCTACAGTTTGTAGGGCCGAAGCAGCGCGACAGCGCGATCGGCCATGCGGTGATGGCGATGTCCAACGCGCTGTTCGCCCAACCAGCGGCCTGGGGTGCGCTGCCCACGGTGTACGCGACGGTCGCGCCTGGACTTGCGGGCGGCGAGTACGTCGGCCCGCGGATCTTTCAGGCCTGGGGGGCGCCGGAGGTGCAATCGACGGCCGCACGAGCCCAAGATCCCGAGGGGTGGAAAAAGTTGTGGGAGGCGTCAGAGAAGCGGACCGGGGTGAAATTCCCGTCTTAGAGTCGGTAGTTCATACGCCGGGAGCGCCGCCCGCGAGGGCTCGCAGCGGGCGCCGCGGCTGCTCCCGGAGCCGCAGAATTCAACGTCGCCCGGGCCCCCGGCGCGGGTACCCCCGCGTCGGGGCTAGTTCCGGACGCCCACCCAAGGCGGCCCCGAAACGCGCCAAACGGGCATCCAGGTAGACACCGTCTCGTCCGGGGTGGCGATCACGCCCATCCACACGCCAGGCGGCAGGGCGCGAACGAGGTGTCCGAGCGACTCGGGGTTCAACGCCCCGGGATCGGTGACCGTGTCGCCGCCCAGGATCACCACCGCGACGGGCGCACCCTCGGTCCGAGCGAGCGCCATCACGCCGGCCGCGATCTCCTCCCACGTCGGGACCGTCGCGACCCAAACCCCGGCTCCCCCCACCGGAGGGAGCTGCGTGCGCCCGGGAAGGACCACGACGACCCGGCGCTGCTCGGTCAACATGCGGAGCAGCTCAGGCAGGAGCGCCACGGGATCGTCCACCCGGAGCACCGCTGCCTCGCTCCACATCGGGCCGCCGGGAAACAACGGCGGGGCGGGGTGGGCCCGGAGCGTAGGTCGGACCGTGAACGTCCGCGTCCGCCGCGCCCGGACGAACGCGATGCCGCCGACCCCTCCCAAGCCCAGTGCGGCCCACAACCACGGACCGAAAGGGGTCTCGCCCACGCCCGGGAGGTGGGACGAGGCGGCTTCCTGGGCGACAGGCTTGGCATCCGCCTTCGGCTCGGCCTTCACGGGGGAGGCTTCGGCCGCGGGAGGGGTGACCGTCGCGGTTGAAGCCGACTCGGGGGAGGGCGCCTGGGCGGCCGCCGCGGTCGTCCCGCCGGTCAGCGACGGCATCGGCGGCAACGGCATTTCGAAGGGCGCCGAGGAGCTTGCCGCGGCCTTGACGTCCACGGTCAGGTACCGGATCGGGCCCGCGGGCCAGGTGACCACGCCCAGCGGGATCGACTTTCCGTCGCCCGAGTTCATCATCACGTCGGCCTTGTCAGCGGCCAGGAATCCAGCGCAGCCGGGCTCGCCGTCGTTCACCTGCCGGTCGGGGAACGATCCGTCGTCATGGCAGTTGAGCTGCGTCGCGCCCCCCCCAAGGACCAGCACAGGCGCTGGCCCCGTGCCGTACTGAGGGAGCCTTGCCAGCACAATGGGCACGGCGGGCCGGGGGCGGCCGCCGGCCGAGAGCGTCAACGAGCTGCCGTCGGTGGATATCTGCACCATGCCACCCGATACTTCCAACGCCGCAACCCTGGGCTTGCCCGCCTCCCAGGTGAGCACGCCGGCGTCGGTGAGCTTGCCGTCGACAATCGCCAGCACAGCCCCGGTGTCCCCCTCCAATTCGATGTCCTCGCAGGTGAACACCCCATCGACTGCCTGATCGGAGCCCGTGCCGGCGTCATTGCACGGCGCGACGCGTGCGCCCTCCGCGTCTCGCACCACGCCGAGCACTGCTTGCGCCTTGGACACTCCGGCGACCCGAAGCTGCACCGGCGTGGCGTGGGCGAGGGCAGCCAGAAGGAGAAGCATCCGGGAGAGCCTACGCCACTGTGCCGGGGGTCGGCAAGCGCGCACCACCGGGCGTTCCATCGCGGCCGTACAATGCTCGCCCCGCGCGGCGCGCGCACAGCGCCACATCCGCACAGCCCGGTCCAACCTGGGCGAAGGGCGTTTGGCAGGGAGCGCACCGTGCGGCGCCGTGCGATGATCGCCGTTCGTGCACCCCCAACCCCCTCCCCCCCCAAGA
>CANKNP010000138.1 GCA_947483545.1 Deltaproteobacteria bacterium
GATCAAGGTCCCACACCCCGATCGCGCTGGGAGCCAGGAGCTGGTGGGCCGACTCCGCGACGAAGCGAGGATGCTCGCCATGGTCCGACACCGCGCGATCGTGCGGCTCGACGACCTTGTCGAGCTCGACGGGGTCTGGTCCGTCGTCATGGAGTTCGTCGACGGGGCGGACGTCGCAACGCTGTTGAACGAGGGCCCGTTACCAACCCGCGCAGCCCTCGCCGTCGCGGAGGAGATCGCCAACGCGCTGCATGTCGCCTGGACCCAGGTGGGGCCCGAGGGCAGGCCGCTGCACCTCCTGCACCGGGACATCAAGCCGTCAAACATCCGCGTCACCCCCTCGGGAGAGGTGAAGCTCCTGGATTTCGGCGTCGCACGCGCTGAGTTCGATGCCCGAGAGGCCGACGCGACGCAGAGCGTGTTCGGCACGCCGACCTACCTCGCGCCGGAGCGCTACCAGGGGCTCGACACGCCAGCCGGAGATCTGTACGCGTTGGGCGTCACGCTTTTTGAGATGTTGACCGGCGTTCCCCCTGGCAAGTCGGCCATGGACGCGGATCGGCAGCCGCCGGGGCGTCGGTGGGCCGAGCAGTGGGCGTGGCTCGGGGCGGTCCACCCAGGGCTCAAGGCGCTCGTCGCGAGCTTGCTGGCCTCGAACCCGGATACCCGCCCCACAGCGCGAGAATGCGCCCGCAGCCTCGCGGAGATCCGGAACGCGCTGGTCGGCGAGACCTTGGAGGACTGGGCGGAGCGAGTGATCCTGCACCAGGCGAGCGGCAAGCGGCGGGACGAACGGTCTGGGAGCCTGTTGATCGAGCGGAGCTCCACCTCGTCAACGCCACGCCGGGGATCCAACTGGGCGATGATCGCGGCAGCCCTGCTGCTGGTCGGTGTCGTGGTCCTCGCGGCGATTGGCGCGGCCGCCGCGGCCCTGTACGCCACGTCCGAACGCGAGCCGACGCCTGCCGCAGACTCGCCGGTCGCAGTGATGGCCGCGCCCGTTGCCAAGCCAACGACCCCCTCGCCGACCGCGAAAACCGCGCCCCCTGCGACGATCCCCACCCCCCCCTCGACCCCGGCTCTGCCCGCACCGACCCCGGCGGCGAGCGCCCCGCCAGCGCCAGCTATCCCCGCGCCCAAGGCGCCGACGACGGCGCCCACCACAGCTGCCCCGCCAGCGGTCCCCACAGCCCGGCCCGCACCCGCGACAACGCCGGTCGCTACGCCGACTACCCCCGTCGCAGCCGCGAAGCCAGCCCCCGCAGCGCCGAGCGCCACCCCCGGGAAGGGCACTCTGCTCGTCTCGGGCGACATCAAGGAATACAGCTTGTCCGGTGCCTCCCCCGTGCCCGGCCTCGTTCCGGTAGGCGTGTACAGCGCCCGCGTCGTGCTCACGAACGGCACCGTCGTGGACGTCGCCAACATCGAAGTACGCGAGGGCACCACCACCACCGTGAAGTGCAGCGCCACGTTCGGGCGCTGCCAGGTCCGCTGACCGGGATAGCCCCCGCCCCCATGGTCTACGCCGTCATCCTCGCGGGTGGGCGCGGCACGCGGTTCTGGCCCCTTTCGCGTCGTGCGCTCCCGAAGCAATGTCTGTCCCTCGATGGGGGCCCCACGTTGATTCAGCGCACCCTTGCGCGAATCGTCCCCATCATCCCCATCGAGCGGATCCTGGTCGTGACCGGGCCCGACATGGCGGACGCGGTTCGGGCGCAACTACCCGACTTACCCGCCGAGAACCTCCTGGTGGAGCCAACCGCTCGAAACACCGCGCCGGTCGCGGCGTGGACCGCCTGGGAGGTCGCCCGTCGCGCGTCAGGCCAGCCGGCAACGATCTGCGTGCTCCCCAGCGACCACATGATCCAGGATGAGCCTGCGTTCCGCGAGGCGCTCGGGATCGCCATCGCAGCGGCATCGGCAGGGGGCATCGCTACCGTCGGGATCCGCCCCACATGCCCGGAGACCGGCTTCGGGTACATCGAGCCCGCTGGGACGGCCCCCCCTGGCGAGGCCACCGCCGTGCGCCGATTCGTCGAGAAGCCCGATCACGACGGTGCGGTCGCGTTGATCGATGCGGGGTGCCTTTGGAACGGCGGCATGTTCTGTTGGCGGGCGGACACGCTCCAAGCGGCCGTTCGAACCTTCCTGCCTCGCACGGCCGCTGCGATGGATCGGCTGGAGCAGGATGGCCTGGCTCGGTGTTGGCCAGAGACAGACGCGACCAGCGTCGATTACGGCATCCTTGAGAGATCGGCGGAGATCCGCGTGGTCCCCGGAGATTTTGGCTGGTCCGACGTGGGGAGTTGGCCAGCGCTCTCGGATGTGTTGCCCGCCGCCGCCTGGGGTTGTGGCGTGGGGGAGGTGGTGGCGCGCTCAGCCTCCGGGAACGTCGTTTACGCTCCGGAGCGGCTCGTGGCGCTGCTCGGAGTAGCAGACCTCCTGGTCGTGGACACGCCCGACGTGCTCCTGATCGCCGCCAGATCCGAGGGTCAGCGTGTCAAGGATCTGCTCGCGGAGGTCGAAGCGCTTCACCCGGGCCGTTACGACTGATTCCGGGCGGGTTACCGCGCCCGAGCGGAGTGTCCATGCTTCTCGCCCTGCTGCTCGTTGCCTGCGGAGAGCCGATCGAGGTCACGGCGTCCCAATCGGGATGCACCGACTTCAACTACTCCGATCCTGCCGATCCGTTCGTCGCGTGGGAGGCCACCGGCGAGGACAGCGCGCTCGTCTGGCGCGCGAACGTGCTCTTGGACGAGGCCGGCTCGACCTTCGCCCCGACCTACGCCATCGAGAACGGCACGCTCTCCGTGTTTGAGGTGTGGACCGATCCGGCGAGCACCGACACGTTCTGCTACCAGCCAGAGATCGCGATCGTCGGCATCCGCGGCGAACTGGAGGTCCGCTGGTTTACCGAGTCGGACAGGGACGTGCCATTCCAGACGGTGATTGTTGAGCTTTAGCCAGGGGAACTAGGTGACCTCGCTCGTGACAGGGGCCGGCGGGTTCGTCGGCCAGCACCTCGTCTCGCATTTGCGGCAGCGCGGCGACCCGGTGGTTGGTGCGGGGCATGGCGCTGACGTCGAGGTGGACTTCCGCGAGCCGGGGAGCGTCCGACGCCTGCTCGCGACGCACCGCCCGGAGGTGATCTTCCACCTCGCGGGGACGACGTCCCTCGCGGAGATGCGGCGCGATCCTGGCGCCGGGCACGGGAACATCGTGCGACCCGTCGTCATCCTCCTCGACGAGCTGCTGCAGCGGCACCGCGCGACGCGGCTCGTCCTCGTCAGCGGCTGGCAGGCCTACGGTCGCCCGCAGCGACTCCCCATCGCGGAGGACCATCCGCTGGCGCCCATCGACATCTATGGATCCGCGCGCGCGGCGACGGAGCTGGTCGCGCGGAACTACCTCGCTCACAAGCTCGACATCGTGATCGCACGCCCTTTCCACCACACCGGACCGGGGCAGACGCGAGCCTCGCTCGTCCCAGGCTGGATCGCCCAGCACCTGAACGGATCTGCGCCGATCCGAACCGGCAACCTGGACCTCCGCCGGGATATTTGCGACGTCCGCGACGTCGTGGAGGGGTACGCGCTCCTCGCTTCGTCAGGGGAAGCGGGGCAGACCTACAATCTGTGCTCGGGCAAGACCGTGTCGCTCCGCGCGCTGTTTGAGCTGGCCTGTCCGGGGGCAACCGCGATCTCGGAGCCGGACGTCGAAGCCGAGCTGCCCGTTCTCTGGGGAGATGCGTCCAAGTTGGAGGCCCTCGGCTGGATCCGTCGCTACGCCCACGCACAGACGGTCGCGGACCTCCGGCGGTCGCTCTCGACCTGAGCCGGGCTACGTTCCCGCCCTACCGGATGTGGCTTCCCTGATGAACGTCGCCCAGCTCTCGATCGCCCATCGCATCGTATGCATCGATCGCACCGTCTGCCGCGGCGCCCACGTGCCGGGCCCCATCTCGCCCGTGCCAGGCGCGCCGGACTGGCTCCTCGGCGCGTGGGGATACCTGGGTCGGGTCGTCTCGGTGGTGGACCTTGCGCGGATGGCGGGATGGGGCGCGGTGTCGAGGCCAGTCGGGACGATCTTGCTGATCGAGTTGGGACGAGAACTATTGGCGATTGCGGCGGATCAAGACCTTGGCGAGGCCCGCGTCGCGCACCCCCACCGGTCGGACGGCTTGTTCGATCCGATCGAGACGGATCCCGCCCAGGCGGAGCCGCCCCTGCTGTTGGAGGTCGCCCGCCTTCCGTTGGAATTTGAAGCCGCGCTGCTCCGTGGGCCGCGTCGATGAAGGCCCTCCGACTGTGTGCGGTCGCCGATTCTCCCGCCCGCGAGGGCGCGGCGCGCACTTCGTGGCGCCTTCCATTCTGGCTCCTCGGCCTCTCGCTCCCTGGCTTGGCCATGGCGGGGAAAGCGACGAACGAGGACCGGGAAGGGCTGTCGCCTCAGGCCCAGGTGGTCCTCGCCGGCGCCAGAGAGACCACGCTCGACCTCTGGCGGGCGTACCCCGGCGGGGACAAGATCATGGCGCTGGTCGGGTTTCCCGATGGATCGGATGCGCTTTTCCTCATCGACACCGGGGCGGCGACCTCGGTGATCCACGAGGATGTTGCGACGCGTCTCGGCATTCAAGCGAGCGCCGATGACGGCGGATACATCCAGGGCCTTTCGGGTCAAGTCCCCTGGGTGCGCGGGACCCTGCCCGAGATTCGCCTTGGGGACCTGACGCTGCGCGGGGTGGACGTCGCCGTGGGTTTGCCAGGTCTGCCGGAGTTCATCGGGGCGCTGCCGCTCGCTGGCATCCTGGGGAACAACGTGTGGTCGAACTTCGTGATGACGGTGGACTACCCCGCCGATCAGCTCATCCTGTCCCTGGATGGCGGGGCCCCGAAGCGGGCGCCGAAGCTGGACTGGTCGCAGAACAACGCCCGAACGACCTTGAGACTCCGCACCGAGGGCGAGGTGAACGGGCGGGCGACACACACGGAAGCGGACGTGGATCTGGACGTGGACACCGGGGCGGGCGGGCTGCTGCTCATCGGCCCGAGGGGGGAGCCTTTCCGCGGCTATTCCACCATCGGCGAGGAGCCGGTCGCCGGACTGGGCGCGAACCTGGACGAGATCCCCGATGTCAAGTTGCTCTCGGTGACACACCGGGTGGAGATCCAGCGTGTGAACCTGGGCGGGGTCACCTTGGACATCGATGCATCCGCTCGATGGATCTGCGCGGACGGCCCGTGCGAGCAGAGCCCTGGGCTCACGGGGCTCGCCGGGTACGAGGTGCTCCGCAACCATCGCGTCACCTTCGACTTCCCCCACAGCCGGTTCTGGATGGACAACTCCACGGCGCCGGCGCGAAATTTCGACGCGGTCGGGGCGGCCCTCGCTCGGGAGCTCAAGCGCGATCCCGGAGAGCCGGGGCGGGCTTCTGTGCTCGCCAGCCTGCAGTGGGCGACGGGCGACGCCGACGGCGCCTTGGCCACCTTGAACGCCGCATTGATTCAGAAGCCGAAGGACCCCGAGCTGACCGTCATGGTCGCCCGGGCCCAGGGCATCTCAGGCGACTTTGCCGCGCAGCTCGCGACGATGGCGTCGTTGGAAGCACCCGATCTCGTCGAGCAGGGCTGCTGGATCGACTACATCGATGGGCTGGTGCTGGATGGGCGGGTCTCCGAAGCGTTGGAGATCGCACAGCGTGCGCTCGACACCGCGCCCCCCGTCCCCGATGCGACAGAGGACTACCTGGTCGCTCTCTCCGACGCGCTGCTCGCCGCCGGTGACGTCGACGCCGCCGCCGCAGCAATCGAGCGAGCGAACGCCGCATCCCCGCGGGGCGGCTCGGCCCACCTCATCCGCCTTGCCCGGATCGCCTCTGCGGCGAAGGATCGCTATGGCGTAATCGTCTCCATGCGCGAGCTGCTGCGCATCATCCCACTCCAGGGCTTGCCGATCTGGCTGTACGCGTTGAACGCCGATGTTCAGGACATCCCCACGTTCAATGAAGACGTCAACGCGGCCATGGCGCGGCTGCACCCCGACCAACAGCCCTTCGATTTCCTGGGTGCCGGGTGGATGGCGGTCGGCGAGGACACCAAGGCGAAGGCGGCGCTGGGCTTGGGATACGAGCGCGACTGCGCCGAACTTGTGGGCGCAGACCGGGATAATTGCGATGCCTGGTACTGGGCGCTGGGCAAAGAGCGGCTGGACGAGGCCGAGATGAAGAGCCAGGCGGCGATGAAGGCGCTCCCTGGGAACTCCGCGTACGCCGACACCGGCGCGGTGGTCGCGCTCGCCCGGGGCGACTTGACCCTGGCGCGAGAGCGCGCGCTGCGGGCGGCCCGGCTCTCGCCCTCCGATCCCTACTTGCTCTGGCAGGTCACCCGGCTCGGCGCGATGTAGCGGGAATCCCCGCTCCCCTCGGCGCGTTCTGCCGCGATAGCCACCGGTCACCATGTTCACCTTGTGCGTCGCCCTCGTCCTCGCCCTCTTTTGCGCCGCACGCGCGGACGATCCGGATGAGCCGCCCCCCCCCGATCCTGCCGCTGCGGCCGCCAAACCAGGCCCGGCGAGCGCCACCGTCGTGAGTGTCTACGATGGCGACACCTTCACGCTGGATACAGGTGACCGCGTGCGACTCCGGTGGGTGAACACCCCGGAGCTGAAGCCCGCCGAGGACTATGGGCCCGAGGCGCGCGATTTTGCCGCCTCGCTGGTCCAAGGCAAGCGCGTGGAGCTGATCTACGGGGCGAGCCTCCGCGACGGCTATGGGCGGCTGATCGCCGGTGTCACGGTGGATGGGAAGAACCTGTCCATCGAGCTCATTGAGCAGGGGTTCGGCCACCTCTTCGTCATCCCCCCGGACACGACCGATCTCACGGCCTTCATCGCAGCCCAAGAGCGGGCCCGGGCGGCGCGCCGAGGGATTTGGAGCACGGTCCGCTACCAGGGCACGCTCCACGTCACCAGCTTTCACGCAAACGCCGACGGCGACGATCGCGAGAATGTAAACGGCGAGTACCTCCGGGTGTGCAACGTCAGCCCAGACCCTGTGGACCTCTCCGGCTACGTGATCGCGGACATCTCGGGCAACCGCTGGAACCTGCCGCAGGTGATCGTGCCCGCAGGCAACACGTTCAAGATCCACTCGGGTAAGGGCACCAACGCGGTGGACACCCAAGCGCAGCTCGCTGTCTACCTGCAGAATGTAGACCCCATCTGGAACAACAAGGTGGATCGGGCGACGATCTACGACCGGTACGGCCGGGTCGTGGACGCGCGAGATCACAGCGTGGAGAAGGAAACGCCGTGAGACGCCGGGCGCCCCCCATTGCCCCCCGCCCCCCCAGCGGATAATCCGCCCCGCTGGAGTGCAGATGGAGCGCGTGGGCGTCATCGGTTTGGGCTACGTCGGTTTGCCGGTGGCCCTCGGGTTCGCCCGGCACTTTCCGACCGTGGGGTTCGACGTCTCGGCGTCGCGGGTTCGCGCGCTCCGGGCGGGGGATGACCACACCCGTGAAGCCAGCCGCGAGGATCTCGAGGCCACCGATCTGATCGTCACGGACGATCTGGGCGCGCTGTCCGGGTGCACCTTCTTCGTCGTCGCGGTCCCGACCCCTATCGACGAGCACCGGCGACCGGACCTCGGCGCGGTGATGGCGGCTTCCCGGACCGTCGGCAAGGTCATCGCGCCCGGCGCTGTGGTGGTCTACGAATCCACGGTCTACCCGGGTGTGACCGAAGACGTGTGCGGGCCGATCATCGAGGAGGTGTCGGGCCTCGTCCGCGGGCGCGACTTCTTCCTGGGCTATTCCCCCGAGCGCATCAACCCGGGGGACCGGGAGCACCGGCTGGAGACCATCGTGAAGGTCGTCTCAGGCGAGGATGATGCCACGTTGGAGCGGGTGGCCAAGGCGTACGGGGCCATCGTCACCGCCGGGGTTCATCGGGCCCCGACCATCAAGGTGGCTGAGGCCGCCAAGGTCATCGAGAACACCCAACGGGACCTGAACATCGCGCTGATGAACGAACTCGCGGTGATCTTCGAGCGCCTGGGCATCGAAACCAGGGATGTGCTCGCCGCCGCGGGGACGAAGTGGAACTTCCTGCGTTTCACGCCGGGACTTGTCGGGGGGCACTGCATCGGGGTCGATCCCTACTACCTGACCGCCCGCGCCGAGCAGGCCGGGTACTACCCCCAGGTGATCCTCGCTGGCCGCCGCATCAACGACGACATGGGGCGGTACGTCGCCTCCCGGGTGATCAAGGCGTTGAACCTGGCAGGTCGCACGGCCACCGGCGCGCGGATCGGCGTCCTGGGGCTGACCTTCAAGGAGAACGTGCCCGATCTGCGCAACAGCAAGGTGCCCGACATCGTGACCGAGCTTCGCTCTTGGGGCGCCGAGGTGTCGGTCCACGACCCTTTCGCAACCCCCGAAGAGGCGAAGCACGAGTACGGCTTGGAGCTCGCGTCGTTGAACCTGCTGAACGACCTGGATGCGCTGGTGTTGGCGGTGAGCCATGACCAGTACCTCGCGGAGGGCACCGCGTCGCTTTGCGCGCGGGTCCGCCCCGGCGGTGTCATCTTCGACGTGAAGTCTGTCCTCACCCGCCCCGCCATTCCGGCGGGCCTCCGATACCTCTCGTTGTGAGGCGCCCGTGCCCACCCTCGTGACCGGCGCCGCCGGGTTCATCGGCTACCACGTGGCCACCCGGTTGCTCGACGCCGGCCAGGAGGTCATCGGGCTCGACAACGTGAACGATTACTACGACCCCCGGTTGAAGTGGGCGCGGCTGGCCCGCCTGGAGGGTCGTCCCGGGTTTCGGTTCGTTCGCGCCGATGTCGCCGACGTGCCCGCCATGGCCGCGCTGTTCGCGGACGTGCGGCCGGAGAAGGTGATCCACCTCGCCGCCCAGGCGGGAGTGCGGTACTCGTTGACGAACCCTCAAGCCTACATCCAAGCCAACTTGGTTGGTTTCACCAACATCTTGGAGGGGTGCCGCCATCAGGGCGTGCAACACCTCGTCTACGCCAGCTCCTCTTCCGTGTACGGCAACCACACAGACATGCCGTTCACCGAGCATCGCGGGGTCGATCACCCCGTAAGCCTCTACGCTGCGACAAAAAAAGCGAACGAGCTGCTGGCGCACAGCTACAGCCACATCTTTCGCCTGCCCACCACGGGCCTGCGCTTCTTCACGGTCTACGGGCCGTGGGGGAGGCCGGACATGGCGCTCTTTCTGTTCACGCGCGCGATCCTCGCGGGCGAGCCCATCGATGTGTTCAACAACGGGAACATGGAGCGGGACTTCACCTATGTAGACGACATCGTTACGGGTGTGGTGCGTGTGGCCGACGCGGTGGCCGCGCCCAACCCCGCGTTCGACCCGGCGCGGCCGGATCCAGCCATGTCCAACGCCCCCTTCCGGGTGTTCAACATCGGAAATCACCGCCCTGAGCCTCTCTTGAAGCTGATCGACGTGCTGGAGCAGGCGCTCGACAGGAAGGCCGTTCGGAACCTGCTTCCGATGCAGCCGGGCGATGTTCCGGCGACGTGTGCGGATGTGTCCGATCTCGGTGCGGCCGTCGGCTTTACGCCCGGCACCCCCATCGAGGTAGGAGTGGAGCGCTTCGTCGCCTGGTACCGGGCCTACTACAATGCGTGACGCAGGGTGCCTCGAAACCTTGCGCGATCCTGTGCAGGGCGCTACGGTCCGGTCCATGGACTCCCGCGGCCAACAGGCCAGCACTTTTGCCGCAAAACTCGCCGGCCCGCGTTCCTTCTTCGCGGGCTTCTTGGCGCCCCCTCTCGGCGAGCGCGCGGGGTTCCAGCGGCATAGCAGCCACCCGGCCGTGAGATTGGACCGATGAGCTTGGCAGGTTCCCTTCGTGGGGTTGTAACATGTGTCGCCGCCGGTCTCCTGAGCCCGGTCGCGTGGGCCGCTCCGGGGGAACACCTCGTCGCGGGCGACGTGGTCGTGGCCCCTCGGATCGGCCTCGGCTTCGAATACACGTCCAACGCCACCCGCGTCGAGGAGGTCACCGCGTCCGATGGCGCGACCAACCTGCGGATCGCCCCGGGGCTCGACCTTTGGGTCAACCGTCCCGACCTGGCCGCCTCGCTCAAGGGCACCTACGAGCTGCGGAAGCACTTCGTGGCCAGCCAGGTCGGCCTCGACCGATACGATGACTTCACGCTGGTCGGCGATATCGACGCGCTGAAGGAGTCGATGCTGGGGTTCCGCATCGGCGAGGCCGTGGGGCTTCAGAATTTCCCAGTGGATGCTGAGTCGCTCGATCACCCCTACACCAAGCAGTTTCGCAACCAGACCTCCGCCGCGGTTGCTTTTCGGCCCCGCTCGGCCATCGAGATCGCGGCCGGCGGCAGTTACTCCCTGGACGACTACTCCACCGCGTCTTCGGGCTCGGACCAGCGACACTACAACACCAGGCACACCTACGGCCCCGTGGCCAACGCCGCTTGGCACGTGCTGCCGCGCACCGCCGTGGTCATCGACTTCTCCTACTCGCACGCGTTCTACACGGACCCGGTCGTCGAGCAGGAAGCCTCGGAGGATGTGGTGCTCCCCGACCACAACATGCTTCGGATCGCCGGAGGACTGCGCGGCCGCATCATCGATCGGCTCGTGGTCGGTCTCACCGCCGGCTACGGCTCCGCCGCGTACATCGAAGAGAGCGTGCCCGGTACCGACCCTGCTGCGGCCATCGATCTGCAGGGGATCGACCGGCTCCTGTTGAACATCAACGCGAGGTACGAGATCTCGTCCGATGACGGCATCTCCGCGAGCCTGCAGAAGGACTACCGGGACTCGTTCTTCACGAACTACGTCTCCTACCTGAAAGGCCAGGTCGGCGTGGATGCCCGGTTCACCCCGCGGATCGGCTTCATCGGCGAATTCAGCGTGGCGGATGAGAACTTCCGCGGCATGGAGACCCGGAATGACCTGGTGCTCGGCGCCAAGTTGGACCTCTCCTACTACATCCGCGAATGGGCGTCGGTCAGCGCGGGCGGCTCCTGGCAGGAGCGCGCCTCGGACGACATCAGCATCCAGTACGACCAGTTCAGCGCCCGCTTGTTGGCGAACATCCAGTACTGATTGCGGGCAGGCGGGTTCGCGGCAGGCTCAAGCAGGTCCGGCGCGGTCGGTCGATCGCGACCAGCGCGAGCATGGATCAACGCCAGCTCGTACCGGCCCGGTTCATCGCGCCCTCGATCTCGGCCACCGACTCACGCTCGCGGGCACACCCGCGCGGGGCGCCTCAGATGAACGGGCTCGCCTCGGGCGGGTCGTCCGCACCGTCGAAGACGAACCCCTCCTGAAGCGCGGTCTCATCGCCCTCGGCCAGCTCCGGGCCGATGTACTCCATCCGCCGGGAGTTCTCGTCCAGGGTGTCGCTCTCGTCCGTCGAACAGGTTTTGGTCTCGGCGAGCAGCGACCGCACCTTGGTCAACGCCGCCGCGACCTTGCGAAGCTCCGTGTCGGCACGGAGGGTGTTGCCTTCCAGCTGCCAGTGGTTCATCTCGGTCACCGCGATGTTGCTCATCTCGATCAGCTGGTTGAGGAGCGGCAAGCGGGTCTCCACACACTCCGGCGCGGTGTTGCCGATCCGCTGCATCGTCGTCTGCGCCGAACGCATCTCCGCCAGGGCCTGAGTCACGTACATCACCTTCTCTTGCGGCGACGACGCCGCGAGCCGCTCAATGGACACCGACACAATCGCACCGGGATCCGCCGCAAAGCTGACGGAGCCAACGGAGACCGCGAGGAGGACCGCGAGGACGGACTTGATGTACATGGAAACTCCAGTCGGCATGAGCTTAGCCCTGGAAGCGCGCACGGTCAACCCCCGCCGCGAGCCTGGGGGGCCAGCCGGGGCGCGCCTCCGCCCGTCGCGGGTACCCCTGACTCGGGGATAGCCTCCCTCCGTGCCGTCGCCGCGCCTCAGCCTGTTCGCCATCGCCGCCCTCGCCGGCTGCTCCCCCGCCTTTCAGCCGAGCGACACCCACGCCCCGGTCCCCAAAGAGACCGACCCGCTCGACTCGGACACCGACACCGCCGCCCCTCCCGACTCCGAGGATTCGGACCC
>CANKNP010000139.1 GCA_947483545.1 Deltaproteobacteria bacterium
CTGGGTCCCACACCAATCGCCACCATTCCGTAAATAGAGGTGCCGGTAGCTGTCCATCGGCTCATCGTCCCAAACCGTCGCTTCGAAGAGCTCCGGCCCGTAGCCCGCGCGCGCCAACAATTCAAAATTTCGCTGATCAAACGACCGGCTGTACCCGCCCGCGATCTGAATTCCCGCGTCCTGGTCGAGCATCGTCGCGCCGCTTTCGTCGAACATCTCGATGTGCAGATCCTTCTCCCACGCCTCCCAGAAATTTGCGCCAAAGTAGGGATAGGCGCTCTCGTAGGTGTCGCCATACACGTAGATCCCGCTCTCCGAATCCCACAAGTCCGGAGGGTCCACCACGAGCGAGAGCACGACCACCCCACCTTCCAAGATCGACGGATCTTCGGAATACGTTGCGGTTGAAATCCGGCTGGGCCAAAGGCCGTCTTGAAAACTGCGGGCGCGGACCACCACAGGGTTGGACTCCGCATCCATTTCCAACGTCGCGCAGGTTGGGTCCGACGCGGTTGGGATCGCGCCGGTGGTGGTGCAGGTCCACGTGGCGTCGGTGGGCCCGGTGACGGTGACCGTCACCGGATCGGCGTAGAATCCGCCCGGGGGCGAGAGGCTGGGCGGGTCGGCAAACCCTGGGCGGGATTCTGTGGTGTTGGGCGCCCCGGGCGTTGGCTCCAGGAAATAGCCCCAAACTCCCGGATCCGTCGTGCGACCCCAAGCCACATCGTTGTAGAGCCGCGGGATCTCGGGGTGGTCCGCAACGCAACCGTCGGCCATCGCCAGGAACAGTTCCTCGCCCATCGCGCTCAACGAGAAGTCGGCGTGGAGAGCCAGGGTTGAATCCCCGCTGGCGTAGACCACGAGCGTCTCGCCGGGCGCCAGGGTTTGATCCGGCAGCGCCCAACCGTCGTCTGGGTCATCCCCGAGGGTCCAACCCTGGAGCGCGACACCCTCCGTCGCGTCCGCCGACACCGCCAGCTCGATCCAGTCGGGCTGATCCCCCGTCTCGTCGGTCAGCCCGTGCAGGTTCGCGCTCACCACCTCCTGGATTTGTAAAGCGGGTGGATTTTCGCACGGGATCCAGGAAACCCCGGTGTCGGTCGGCACCACCTCGATCGCCGTGTCCCCCACGGCTTCCGAGTCGGCCGGGGTGATCGGCACATGGCCTGGGGCACAGGCGGCGAGGAGTAGGAGCATGAGGGAGTGTACACCCCTCACATCCCCTCCGCGCTCACCCCGACGAGCGCGATCTCGTCCACGCCTGCCGCCCTGCACGTCGCGATCACGCGCTTCACGACCGCGTAGGGCACGGCGCCGTCCACGTGAACCTCCACCCGGCGATGGTCCTTCAAGATCAACAGCGGATCGTAGATCTCGCGGATCACCAAATCCGCCGACATGCTCGCGATCGTGAGCACCCGGTGACCCTCGACCCAGACCGCCTCCCTCGAGACCATGACCGTGATCCCCTGCGCGCGGGGATCCGTCGAGCTCGTCCCGGCGAGGGTGAACGCGCCCGAAGGGGGGCTGGGCGCCACGTCTGTAGACCAGGTCCGGAGCAGGAACACCAGCAGCAACGTCATCATGTCCACCATCGGCGCCAACGCGCCCACGGCGAGACCATCGACTGCAGACTCCTCCGTACGGAAAAGGCGGCGCCTCATGGCACGAGGTCCTGCAGCACGACCTCGGGAAAGCGCGAGTTGGCGGGTCCGCGTACGGCATCGAGCACGGCGAGCAGATCGGCGGTGTTCACCTCGTCGGCGGCGAGCACCGTGGCCCGACGCTGGGACCCGTCGATGGCGTGAAGCTCTGCCAACGTCCGCTCCAAGCTCACGCGATCCAAGCTCCGCCCTCCCGGCCCAGACACCCCGGGGATCGGCACCACGCGCAGCTCAGTGCTGGTCGCGCTCGCGGCGATGTCGGTCGTCTGAACTTCGGCCCGCACGGTCACATCCACGCCCGCCACCTCGATCCGCGCGGATCGCAGCAGCCCAGCGTGGGGCAAGGGGGCCATGCCCTCCGCGGTGCCCACACGCAGCCCGACCACCGCCAACTTCTGACCCGAGGTGGTGCCCAACAGAAAGAACAGCAACAGGAACAAAAGGGTTACAACGCCCAACAACGTCGGCCGGACATCGGCCTCGGCGGTGGCCTGGGGCGGTCGGAGCCTTCGCCGCACCTCAGCCCCGCGGCAGCAGCAACGCGAGGCGGTTCGCGGCGCGCTCGATCTCGGCGAGCTGGTCGCGGGCCCAGGCGTCCAGCGCAGAGTGCGCGGCCAACGCCGGAATCGCCACGAGCAACCCAAAGGCGGTCGCCGCCATCGCCGTCGAGCTGCCCTCCGAGAGCTTGGCCGCCCGCTCCGCCGCCGCCAGCTCGCCCACCGTCCCGAACGCCAGGATCAGCCCGTACACCGTGCCGAACAAGCCGATCATCGTCGCGAGGCTCGCTACGGTCGCCAGGTAGGGGATCCGTCGCCGGATCCGCTGCTCCGCCCGGATCGACTCCGCGGTCATCGCGTCCCAGGCCCGGCCGTAGTCCGGTTGGGCCATGCCGGCGGCGAGCACGTCCTCGAGCGGGGTGGACCCCATCGGCTGCTTTTCCGCGGCGCGCTTGACCGCAGCGTCGCTGTCCACGCGGAACTTGACGACTTGAACGAGGCGATCCACGGTCACGCCGACCGCGAAGGCAGCGACCGCGAGCAACAGGTACATGAACAGCCCGGCGGGCCCGCTGAACGCCTGCGTCAGGTAGGTGAGCATCCCGCCGGTCTATCCGCTATCGGCCGCAAGGGAGGCCTCACCGCCTGGGGAGAATTCTAGCAGAAACGCGCCCCGCGATTCTGCTAGATCTTGACAGCCTCGTCAGAATTGTAGCACAGCGATTTGATACATCCCGATGTATCAGTCGCCTCGGCGCAGTTGATACATTCCAGCGGGTCGCCGATGTGTCACGGCGTGCGATGAATTGGGTTGCTGCGCGGGATACATACGATGAACCTTGCGATCACCATCGCCACGCTCGTCGCCAGCAGCGATCTCACCGGACGCGTTCCCCGCGTGGACCGCAGCGCTATCCGATCAGAGGCTCCGACCGCCCCGTTGCATCCGCTCCAACGCCTCAGCGGCCTTCGCGGCGTCGGGGTGCTCGGCCTGCGCGACGACCTTCTCGAACGCGGCGATTGCCTCGTCCCGCCGGCCGGTGACCCGCAGGAGGACGCCCAACCGGTAGAGGGCGGCGCCATCGTCGGGCTTCATCTGGAGCGCGTCGCGGTACTTCTGCTCGGCGGCATCGACCTCGCCGGCGCCGAACAGGTCCTCACCCTCGCGCACCCGCTCGCTCGCTTCATGCACCAGCTCGACCTCGATGAACGCCTTGACGCCCAGGTTGACGAGCAGCACCTGGAGCGGCCCGAGCAGTGCCAGTGACAAGCCCTCAGCGGCCAGAACGCCCGCCAGCGGCAGGTCCGGCAGCAACTGTCGGCCTTTGTAGCGGAACCTGACCTTCGTGTACCGGCCCTGCTCCACGGCAGACCGGATGCGCTCGCGCAACGAGCGGAGGGAGGCCTCAATGGCCTTGGGGTCAACTTCCCAGCGAAAGGCATCGGACATGCGCAAGGGAGTAACCACCGGAAAGGGCGGAGGAAGGGCGGCCTTGGAACCTCTGGCGCGGGGTCCGGCGTTGCCGGGGGACGGCCGTGGGATCCGGCGGGGTGACTGGGTGCTCGGCGTCCGGGTCTCGCCCCGACGGGCAGCGCCCCGGCGACCCGGGCGCACGCCTGAAAAGTGATCCCGGGGGTGTGGCCGAGCTCGCGGGTCTCGCCTTTCGAGGCTCGCCGTTCGAGTCTCGGTAGTCGAGGTCCGGCATTCGAGTCTCGAACTCGACGCTTGAGCTGACGAGTCTCGACCTCGATGCTCGACTGTCTCCCTTGGTCCACAGGTTGGCTCGGCGCGGCCCCCACGGGGGGAGGGCCGCGCCTCCGCTCAACCTGCGGCCCTCTGGAGTCAACGATGGAGTACCGTTTCGATCATGAGAACCTCGATGTCTACAGGCTGGCGCTGGAAGTCGCCAAGGCCTGCTCCGCGCTCCGAATCCCGACCGAGCGCGCGCACCTCCGCGATCAACTGCAGCGCGCGGCGGATTCGGTTGTGCTCAGCATTGCCGAAGGGCGGGCCCGTGGTGGGGATGCAGGGCGCAATCACTTCCGCATCGCGGCGGGGTCGGCCGCCGAGACCTGCGCCGCCCTGGACCTGATCGGGTCACCCGAGGCAGCCGCGGAGCAACCCAAGCTCCGGAGGGTGGGCGCGATGCTGCGCGGGCTCGCGCGGTAGGGGCGCGGGGCGACCCGAAATGCTTGCCGCCCCGCGCCCCCAGGGCGTACACTGCCAACGTGCTCTCGCCCCGCTCCTCACGCCCCAGATCGGACTTTCTTCAAGTTTCTTCACGCCAGCGCTTGACAACGGAACGGGGGGGGGGGGTAGCTTTCCGCCATGAACCTGCTCATTCGGAGACGGGGTTCCGTCCCGAATCCACTTGGAGCACCCCCATGTCCGGCTGTAGCAAGAACGCCTCCCCTGTCACCAAGCGACTTCACGTCAACAACCTCGTGGAGCAGTTCGAGGCGTTCACCGGTTTTGAGGCAGCGGTGGGCCTCGACGCGATTCGGATCGTCGTGAAGCGGAAGTCCTTCACCAGCGCGGGGACGACCCCCGTGCTCACGGTCAAGCCCGCGTACCGGATCGCCGAGATTCGGCCGAACAATCCCGGCGCGTGGATCGTGATCCCCGGCCAGAGCGGATGGACGGGAGCCGGGGAGGGCTTCGCCGACATCGACGTCTCCTCGCTCACCAGCGGGAAGGCGGGGATCCAGTTCGGTGTGTCCTACACCCTATCCGGCGGCGCACCGACGGACGCGCAGGTGGACGTAGAATTCAGCATCTCCTACCAGTCCTGCGGGAGCAGCATCGGCACGCGTTCGCAAGAGCTGAACACGTTCAACACCACCACGAACACCTTCGTCGCGATCACGGGCTGGGTTCCAACCCTCGGCGTTGAAGCGGTCGTCGCCTTCTTCGTGATCAGCGGCCTCACCAATTTTCGGTGCCAACTGTGCTACCGCACCGGGCCCACGAACATTCAAGGGGCCGGCGCCTGGAACCTTCTCGAGGGCGCAAACTACCGCACCACCGATGGCGAATCGTCGACCACACAGCTCACGATGTCTCTGACAACTGTGATGTTCGTCCAGTTTGGCGTGGCGTACAGCCAGAGCAACGCCGGCGCGGCCCCGGGGACGGCGAGCGTGACCACGAACGTTTGGACGCGACGGACGTGAGCGCACGGCCTCTCACTCGGCGCGAGATCATCGGCCCCCATTTGGAGATGCACCAATGGGCGGGGGCCATCACGAAGTCGGATGCGGAGAAGTTCTCGCTTCGAAATCTGACGTGGGAGGAGATTCAGGCGGGTTGGAGGTCCGGGTTGGGGGCGGGTTGGTTGCCGGGGGGGTGGGCGGGGCGAGGGAGCTCCGAGGGCGAACGAACCACGGCGTCCCGGTTGATGCCGGCCCGGTCTGGACCGCCCCCCCATCCGAAGTGTGTGCCTTGCGATCCTCCCCCCGCTCAGGACCCCAACGTGGAGATGACCGCCGGCGAGTGGACGTTTGACGATGCGACGGGCGAGTGCACACGGGAGGTGACCTACACGGACAACACGGCGTTCTGCCTCGAGTCCGCCACACACGTGGGGGACTCCTATTGCTCGCACGGAGTGTACGGCGACCCCTGCTACGGCAACAACGCCGTCACAAAGACAGGCTCCGTCTACATCGGCGGGCAGTGCTACTGGTTGGGTGTCTGCGACTGCGACGGTGCCTCGTTCGTAGGGACCTCAGCGTTGGGGCCCTGGCCGGACGCGGTCGCGACGGTGACGACCCTCACCGAGGCGGGTTGTCCGCGGCCGGTCGAGCCCCATTCGCCTTGTCCGGGTCCCGTAGACCCGGCCTGCGGTGAGCCACCGGCGCTGGACATCGGATCGCCGTCATCCACCGCTGATGAGCTGACGGACCTGGGGTCGATCGAGGTATCCGTCGATGCGGACATCTGCGGGCAGACGGCGGCGCGGCTTCAGGAGACGCTTGAGTTCGCGGCGAAGATCCTGGTGGCCAACAAGGACTTGGTGACCTGGGCGATCTGCAGATTTGCAGACCTGATGACTCCCCCCTCGGCGGCGGTCGCCCAAGAGATGACGGCTAGGGCGGAGGGCATCCTGAGCGGGGCGGAGTGGCCTGCGGCGTACCCGGTGCTCGCCGGCGAACTCGCCATCAGCGAACCGTACCCATGTGATTCGACCGCCGAGCCCGTCCCGAATCGATTTGAGGCATCGACCACCGAGGGAGGAGGCACCACCTTTATCTATTATCAGGATTCAGAGCGCCCCTCCCTCCTCGCCGCCGCCGCCTTAAGTTACGACGGGCTCGTGAGCGGCCCAATGCTGTCGCTCGCTGCGGTGATGGCGCACGAGCTCATGCACCACGTCGATCCGGATTTCCACACGACCGACGTATTCAACCCATCCGTGGGAGAGGAGTGCACAGTGTTCACCTACGCCTTCCGGCTGGAGATCGAGTATCACCTGAAGGCCCGCTACTCGATAAGCCCCTGATGCCCTGCCCCGTCATGAGCTTGATGTGCATGGGGGTCTTGGACATCCATGTGGAGGCCGGCGACTGGCTCTACCTCTCGGTGCCAGACGCGCGGTGGGGTCGCCCGGTCGTAGCCGTATCAGACGAGACTCGGGTGGTTCCCGCGTTCACGATTCCACGCGGCTTCAGGTCACAGGTGCGGAATGAGCCCTGGGTTGGCGCTGTCCTGGTGCCAACACCGCCCGGCAAGCCGGGAACGCACACGCTGACCGTCATCACCGACGGAACCGTGTGGCGAGCCGACTATGAGCTGCACGACAGTTGGCAGGAACGTTGGCTCTACCCAGCGCCGCTGTCGGCCTGGCTCCCCGGTCCGGAGCGGCCCGTGAAGAGTCGAGCGTTCTCTCCCGGCAGGCCAGACGCGCTGCACCGCATGATCTCGTGGGTGGACTTCCCGTCGGACCCGCCGGGCATTCTGGTCTGGAAACCCAGCGGGGGCTTCATGGGCTTGCTCCCCGGATCGCGTCTGGTGTTGTACTCTGTCTGGGGCCCCCCCCACCTCCGGACGGGCCTGTATGGCTGGGACGCTCCCGTCGTCCTCCGGGCGATCCTGCCCGACGGCTCGGTGGGTCCGGCGTGGCACGTCGACGGGGATCTGGTCCTCGCAGATGAACCGGAAGTCGAAGATGGCCGTTACGAGGTATTCAACCCGGACGGCGCGGTGCGCAAGGCCAACGATCATGCCTACTACTGAGCCCACCGCCGAGGAGCTCAGGGAGGCGCGCTCGTGGCGCGTCGTGAGCCTCTGCTGCGACAGCTCCGAGCCGGATTGGCGGAGTGGGGGCCAGTCCGTGGCTCCCGGGGACGATGTCATGGTGCGGCTGCAAGGTGTCTTTGACGGGCGGTGTGGCCTCGAAGAGGACGACGGGATTCGGCCCGCCGGGTCGTACTGGGACGACCATGCGCCGGAGTTGGCGTTGGATGGTGTCCCCCTGCGCGTGCGCCCGCTCTTCCCGACCTTCGAGGTGCCGCACGAACTGGCCTACGGGCGGGGTCCTTGGATGCCCGACTGGTCATGGCTCGGCGCGGTCCCCGCGGACACCCACCCCGGCCTGCACACCCTCACTGTCCGCCACCTGGAGTGCTCCTGGTCGGCCGAGCTGCGGGTGGGCCGTGTCAAGGTCCCCCCCCCGCCCGTGCCCGTCATCAGCGACTCGGGCTGGCTCCAACTGCCAGGGTACGCTGTCGCCATGTGGGAGTGCGACGTGCCTTACGACGCCACCGCCGCGCCTTGGATTCGCGTGCCTCCGAAAGCCTGCGCCTACCCTCGGGGCTGGGCCGGGGACTTCGGGGACGACCCGCCCGAGAAACCTCCCGCGACGGTGCTCGAGAACGTGCTCTGCGTCCTCGACGCGTCGGGCAACGCGCTGGCCGCGTACGAGCTTCGGTTCTCCGATCGCAGGCGCCAAGAACCGAAGGACGGGATCATCCTTTGGGGCCAAACGGCCGCCTACCACCCCGTGCCGCTGACGTACCCTGCCTGCCGCGCGATGCGGTGAACAGAGGGGGCGGACGAGGCGCTCGTCAGGCGAAGCGCATCGTGGCCTTCAACAAACGTCTGCGGGAATCGCTTTGTAGTCCCGATGGATGTAGTTGCCGACGTCCGCGCTCGTGATCAGAGCCCCTCACACCCGCCTCACATACTCAAAATCCACATCCTGCCCATTGACCCCCCGCCGCGGCGCCGCAATCCAATGCGCCATCTTCCCGGGCTCGGTGACCGGCACCATCAAGCTCGCGACATAGGCGCGGTCGGCCTCGCTGGGGAGCCAGGCGTCCCGCCGGTTGGCCCAGGCGTCGGAGCCGATGAGGGAACCCTCGCGGTCAAAATCATGCCCGGCGTAGATCCCCTGGCGACGAAAGAACCGGGAGTTGGGCAGGCTGACGCGGAAATCCACGCCTTCTTCGTCCAAGGCCTTGTTCCAGCGCTTCACCACCCGCTCGCAATCCGCCATGTAGGATTGGCGCAGCACCTCGTTCATCGCGTTGCGCAGGGGCACATCGTCGGTGGTGAGCGCGCCGTTCTTCACGACCGGCATGTTGTAGAACTGGTCGAGCGCGCCGTGCTCGGTAAAGTCCTTGGTCTCGTTCCAACGACCTTTCAACCCAGCGCCGAAAAAGTCGGCGGCGTTGGAGCTGATCTCGCTGCCGAACAGGTCGAGCGAATAGCTGTACCAATAGTTGATCCACTTCTGCACGGTGGGGAGATCGATCCCCCCCTGCGCGCGGGCGTCCCCGTTGGGATCCAGCTTGGTCAATTGCGCAGAGCGGCGGAGCACGCGCTCGACGCCCAATTCGCCGACGGAGAGGTGGTGCGCCTCTTCGGTGAGCATGAACCCACACGTACGGGCGAGCGGGTCAAACCCCGATTCGGCGAGCGCGCCCAACTGATACTTTCCATCGCGGTCGGTGAACATCGTGAAGCAAAAGAACGTCAGCCAATCCGGGCAGGGCTGGTTGAACGCGTCGAGGATGCGGGGCTTGTCCGGATCGCCAGAGCGGCGGGCGAGCAGGTCGTCCGCCTCGTCGCGGCCGTCCTTCCCAAAGTGTGCGTGCAGCAGGTAGACCATGGCCCAAAGGTGGCGGCCCTCCTCCACGTTCACTTGGAACAGGTTCCGCATGTCGTACAGGCTGGGGGCGGTCTTGCCGAGCCACCGCTGCTGCTCGACGCTCGCGGGCTCCGTGTCCGCTTGGGTGACAATGATGCGGCGCAGGGTGTTGCGGTACTCGCCAGGAACTTCCTGCCATACCGGCTTACCAGCGTGGTCGCCGCCGGGGATGGTGCGGTTCGGGTCCGCGTCTTCCAGGAAGATGCCCCACCGGTAGTCGGGCATCTTGACGTGGCCAAAGTGCGCCCAACCGCCGGGCTCAGTGGAGATGGCGGTCCGGAGGTAGACGTCGTCGGCTTGAAAACCCTCGGGCCCGACGTCCTGCCACCATTGCAAGAAGGCGGGCTGCCAGGTCTCGAGCGCGCGCTGAAGGCGCTTGTCGCCGGAGAGGTTCACGTTGTTCGGGATGCGGTCGTCGTAGTTGATAGGCATGGCGAGGGTCTCCGGGCGTGAGTGTCAGGTACGGCGGTAATCGAAGATGGCGCGCTCGGGCGCCCCGAACATTTTCAAGGCGCCCCGCTCCCCAACCGCGTTGGGGCGCTGGAAGATCCAGTTCTGCCAGGCGGTGAGCCGGCCGAAAATCTTGTTGTCCATGCTCTCGGCGCCGCCAAACCGCAGGTTCTGCTCCATGCCGGTCAACGCGTCCGGGGAGAGCGAGCAGCGCTCCTCCACAGCAATGCGCACCTCATCGTCCCAGTCGATAGCGTCGGGGGCGAAGGTGACGAGCTCCATGTCGTCCGCGGTCTCGGCGTCGATCGACTTGTTGCGCGACGCGGCGGCCTCGGCGATCAGCCTGGCGTCTTCATCGCCGGGGAATCGAGCCTGCAGCCGGGTGAGCCCGTTGTGCATCGGAAAGCGCCCGGTCGAAGCGGGCGAGAGGGTGATCGCGTTCTCGGCGTCGTCATCGGCGAGCATGTAGGAGCGGTCCACGGCGAACAGGATCTCGGCGAGAGAGCCGGCGAAGCAATTGCCGGGCTCGACGATGGCGAACAGTGTCTTGGCCATGTTGTCGAGGCGGCGCAACACGCGGGCTTGAAAGCCGCGGACCTCGGTGTTGAACCAGCCGGGGCGGGCGGGGTTCGCATCGTCGAGGGCGGCGTCGTGGGCGAGGACCTTGGCGGGCTCGCCGACCGCGCGGATCAGCACCAGGCCGATGTCGAGCTCGTTGACGCGCAAGCGGAGCAGGGCATCGTCCAGCTCGCGGAAGCAGCGGAGGGCCCAGCAGTTGGCGTCGGCGGTCGCGGAGGGCGGGGGCGGCTCGGTGGGGCCGCGGAGCTCCAAGTGTGCGACGCGGGTCGTGCGGTCGAGCCGGACGGTGACGAACCCGTAGGTCCAGGCGTCGGCCGTGATCTCGGGCGTGACCACGGGGAGCGCGATGGGGCGCGTATCGCCGGGGCGGGGAACGGCGGCGGCAACGGTGGCGGCCGCGCGGTTCTTGATGCCGTCGGCCCAGCGCGAGCGGGAGAAGCTGCCGTCCACGAAGCGATACTTCACGGCGTCCCGGGCCTTGAAGCCCTCGGCACGGGTGCAGAACACGTCCGCAATGTCGCGGCGGACCTTTCGCTTGTCGGTGAGCCGGGTGAGCCCGCCGGTTCCGGGCAGCACGCCGAGGAGGGGAACTTCGGGCAATGAAACCGCGGAGTTGCCGTCATCGATGAGGTAGATCTCCTTGCACGCCTCGGCCAGCTCGTAGCCCCCGCCGGAAGCTGTGCCGTTCAACGCCGCGATCCAGGTCTGACCGGAGGTGGTGAACGCATCTTCGATGTAGGTGCGCGTCTCGTTGGTGAACTTGCAGAAGTTCACCTTGAACGCGTGGGATGCGCTCGCCAGCATCTTGATGTTGGCGCCAGCGCAGAAGATCTTGTCGTAGCCGCCAGTCACGATGACGGTCCGGACCTCGGGGTGCTCGAACCGCAGGCGTTGCACGGCGTCGGCGAGCTCGACGTCCACGCCGAGATCGTAGCTGTTCAGCTTGAGCTCGTAGCCCTCCCACATCCCTCGGTCTTCCTGCACCCGCATGGTCAACGTGGCGACGGCGCCGTCGATCTGCAAGCCCCAATGCACATAGTTGCTCGGGTGGGTGTCGAAACAAACCGGGGGGTACGCGTTCTCGGCCACAGTCTCTCGCGGAGGATGGGCAGTATACTGCGTTTTTCATTCCGTGAAGATGCGCTATACTGCACATCTCCCGGAGCCTCGTTGTCCACCCAGCGCCCCCGTCGTGCCTTCTCCTGGGACCAGATCTCTGTGGTCCTCGCGGGCGGCTCGCTGGGCGCCGCGCTGGCCGGCGTGCTGATCATCGCGCTCCTGTGGGTCACGCTCGACCCGTGCGTGAAAGAGGCCCCCGTCCCCAGCACTGCGGTGGCCACCCTGCTGGCGCTCGGGGTGGCGATGACCGCGAGCCTGGTTCGCGCGTTCGAGATGCGGGCGATGCCTGTTTGGATCGCCACCGGTGTCGTGACGCTCGCGGTCGGGGGGCTGTGGATCGCGCTGCTTTCGCATACCGTAGACGCCGCGCTGGACTGTACCTGGCTCCTGCACCCGGCGGTCCCGGAGCAATGACCCTCCTCTCCTCGCTTGGCGCACGGATTCGCGAGCATCGAGAGGCCCGGGGCTGGACGCGCAACCTGCTCGCCCAACGTGCGGGGATCTCGCTGCGCTTTCTGGCGGACGTAGAGCACGGGAACGGCAATCTGAGCGTGGTGCGGCTCTCCGAGATCTGCCAGGCGTTGGACGTGCCCCTGGGCGCC
>CANKNP010000140.1 GCA_947483545.1 Deltaproteobacteria bacterium
GCCGCCGATCCGCGCGCTCGGCGAACCTCGCTCGCGGCTCGGCGGTCTCTTTGCACCGTTCCTACCGGTGGAATGCGACGGTCCGTCGAAGACGCCGGGCCCGCCGCCTTCCACCTGGAACGGTGCGGTTAGGGGCCAGCCCGGCTCCAGGTCAAGCACTTCCAGGGCCTTAGAACTGGGCTGTTTGTCCAGCGCCCGGGCTGGCCCCCCCAACATCCCGCGGAGCCGCTCGAACGTCGGCCGGACCGCTTCCAGGTCGTTGCGCTCGCACTCGTAGACCACCGCGCGGAGGTTCGGCGCCCGGGCGAGGACGTGCTCGACGATCCGCCAGGTGTCGGCGAGCACGGTCGGCACGTGATCGTCGTCGGTGAAGCGAAATCCACTCGCGTCGCGCAGGGACCCGCCGGCCACGTGGATCTCCACGAGCCGATCCAGCGGGAAGCCGTCGAGCCCGTCCAGGGGCTCATGACCGCAGAGGCGCTGGTAGATGGCCAGATGGGCGCAGTCGAGGAGCAAGCCAGAGTCTGCCCGATCCGCGACGCACCCGAAAAAATCGAGCAGGTGGAGCTCCCCGAGGAACGCGGACCCGGGCGGGTTCTCAGGCAGGACCTCCAACCCAACGGCTTCGCGGAGCGCGCGGACGCCGTTGGCGAGGGGCTCGATCGCCGAAGCGGTCAAGATCGGCGGCAAGAGCAACATATGGCCGCGCTCGCGAGGGCCGAAGTGCCAGAGCCCGGCGTCGCCGCAGAGCCAGGCGGGACGCAGCTCCGCGACGAGGCGCCCGACCTCCGCGAGCCAGAGAGGATCGAGGTCGGCAGGCTCGTGCAGGTTGACGTCGAGGAAGTGGTAGGTCGTTCGGCTGGACCGACCGTCGGCCGGGTCGAGCCAGCGGCGGGCATGCGCGTCCAGCCCACGGGATACCTCCACGCCGACCTCCAAGAACCCGAGCTCGAACTGTTCGCGGGCAAGCAGGATATCCAGGGCGCCGGCCCCGTCCCCAGCGCCCGCCTCGGTGCTCACTCCAAGGCCGAGCCATGGGAGGCTCTGGACGCGAGCGGCGAAGGAACCGGGGAGCATCACAGCATTTCACCCAGAAATAAAGTTGCAGAGGTCAAGAAATGGTGGCATTTGAGAGAGCCATGCTCGACACCGCCCTACAGCTCGCCCTCGGAATCACTGTCGCCGTCGCCCTTTTGGGTGTGCGCTAGCCAAGCGCTTCGCCTAAGGTGTAGGTAGACTCGGCATTTTCGAGGGCACATCGCGGAGCCCTAGCGACCGCAACAGCTCGGGGTCCAGCGCCGGCTCTGGCGCCTCCACTGTCAGCGTGCTGGAGGCGACCCACCCGAAGTCTGTCCCCCGACGGACCCGAACCAGCGCCCCGCGATCCACGAGCACCTCCACCTCGTCGCCCTTGACCAGGCGAACGCTGACCGGGCTGCCGGCGTCGGGCCACCTCGCGGCGTCGCCCGCCACAGAGACCCAACGCGCCTCCGCCAGGGCGGGGGTAGAGAAACCGAGCAGGAGGGCCAGGCAGAGCAGACGGGTCATGAGGCACGGCTTATCCATGCGGCGACCGGATGTTCAACGCCCTCACGGATCTCCTGACGCGGATCGGCCGTTTCGGCATGTTCCTGGCTGCGGTGGTGTGGCGCATGGCCACGCCCCCCTGGAACATCGCGGACTTCTTCCGCCACACCTGGCTGGTGAGCTCCCGGTGCATCGCCCCCGTCGTCGCCGTCACGTTCCCCTTCGGCATGGTCATCGCGCTCCAGGGGCTGTCCATCTTCGACCTGTTCGGCGCGCAGAGGCTCCTGCCCTCCCTGATCACGGTCGCGGTCTTGAGGGAGCTGGCCCCGGTCTTGGCGAGCGTGCTGGTGGCCGCGCAGGGGGGCAGCGCCTTCGCCGCCGAGCTGGGCGCCATGCGGATCAAAGAGGAGCTTGATGCGACCGAAGTGATGGCGGTGGACGCGATCCGATGGCACGTCGTGCCGCGAGTGAGCGCGTTGGTGTTGGCCTGCCCGCTCCTGGACGTCGCCGGGGCGATCGCAGGCCTCGCGGGCGGGTACGTGATGGCAGTGACGATCCAGGGGGAGAACTCGGGGGTGTTCCTCGACCACCTATGGAAGTTCACGCAGCCGTTCGATCTCGTCAGCGGCCTGCTGAAGACGATGGTGTTCGGCTTCATCATCGGGATCACGGCTTGCTACCACGGCTTCTACGCCACCGGCGGCGCGGCGGGGGTGGGGAAGGGCGTGAACGACACCGTGGTCCACGCCTCCCTCGCGTTCTTTGTCGCCAACTACCTGCTGACGAGCATGTTCTTCTAGCCGACGCGGGTCAGTGGACCCCGTTCCCGGCCAGCTTCTCGTTCAGCGCCAGCAGCATTCGCCGGAGCCAGCCGTGGACCTCTTCGAGGTTGGCGCGGTCCTGCGCTTTGGACAAGGCAATGCGGCCGCGCTTGAGGGCGTGGTCGGCCTCCTGGACGTCGTTCCGCTGCAACACGTTGCGCTGCTCCCGCAAGAGCGTCTCGATCTGGGCGAGCTGCCGCTCGATCTGGAAGCGCACCTCTTTGAGCTCGCCGGCGTGCTCCGCGTTGCGCTCCCACGTGGTCGCCTCATCCCGCGCCCGGTCCAACTCCAGCCGCGACATGCCCGTCGGCGCCTGGATCGTTAGCTGCTGGGAGACACCCGACCGCACGTCCCGCGCTGAGACATTCACGATCCCGTTGGCGTCGATGACGAACTTGACCTCGATCCGCGGCACGCTTCGCGGCGCCGGCTCGATGCCCTGCAGCTCGAATTCGCCCAGGCTCGTGTTCTCGTCCGCGTTCGGGCTCTCGCCTTGAAGGACGTGGATTTTTACGGTCTTCTGGTTGTCAACCACCGTCGAGACCAGCTGTACCTTCTGCGCCGGAATGCTCGAGTTCTTCAGGATGAGCTTGGCCATCCGGCGGCCCTCGACCTCGATCCCGAGCGAGAGGCTCGTCACGTCGAGCAGCGTGACGCTCTTGACCTCGCCTTCCAGCACACCCGCCTGCACGGCCGCCCCGATGGCGACCACTTCATCCGGATTGAACTGCTGGTTGAGCTGGCGGCCGAAGAACTCGCGAACGAGCTCCTTGACGCGCGGGATGCGGGAGGAACCGCCGACGAGCACGACCTCGTCGATCTGATCGACGGTCATGCGGGCGTCCTGCAAAGCGCGCTTGCACTCGTCCATCGTGGCATCGAGCAAGGGTCGGGCGAGCCCCTCGAACGTGGCACGAGAGAGCACGCACTGGAGATGCCGGGGGCCTTGCGCATCGGCCATCAGGAACGGGAGGTGCACCTCGGTCTCCAAGGCCGACGACAGCTCGATCTTCGCGCGTTCGGCAGCATCCCGGAGGCGCTGGCGGACGACCTTGTCGTTCGACACGTCGATCCCATGCTCCGCGCGGAACTGCTCGATCAGCCACTCCATGATGATGCGATCGACATCCCCACCACCCAGCGCGTTGTTCCCGCGGGTGGCGCGCACCTCGCCGAGGTCGCGGTCGATGTGGACGATGGAGATGTCGAACGTGCCGCCGCCAAAGTCGTACACCGCGATGGTCGCGGACTTGCGACGATCGTGGAGGTAGGCCAGCGCCGCCGCGGTGGGCTCGTTGATGATCCGCAGCACGTTCAAGCCGGCGATCGTGCCAGCGTCCTTCGTGGCCTGACGCTGCCGGTCGTTGAAGTGCGCCGGGACGGTGATGATCGCCTCGGAGACGGTCTCTCCCAGGAAATCCTCCGCAGACTTCTTCAGCTTCTGCAGGATCATCGCAGAAGCTTCCTGCGGCGAGAGCATGCGGCCGTTCACATCGAAGGCACAATCGCCATTTCGGGCCGCCGAAACCTTGTAGTTGACCAGGGGCAGGTCGTTCCCCGCGTCCTTGTAGCGCTTGCCCATGAACCGCTTGATCGAGTGGATCGTCGCGTCCGGGTTGATGAGCATCTGCCGCTTGGCGATGTCACCCACAAAACGCTCTCCGCTCTTGGAGAAGCCAACGACGGACGGGGTGACGCGCCCCCCCTCCTCATTGATGATGATCTTCGGCTCCCCCCGATCGATGTAGGCAACGACCGAGTTGGTCGTCCCGAGGTCGATGCCGATCACCTTGCCCATTGAGGCCTTCTCCACGTCGTGGCCGACTGTTTACGCTTGGTGAGATCGTAGGAGGCAGGGCCGGTGCTGTCAACCCGCGAAGCGTAGAACCTGACAAGATCGCGGTGCCCCGGGCGGGACTCGAACCCGCATGCCTGCGCGCAGGGGAAGGATTTTAAGTCCTTTGTGGCTACCATTTCACCACCGGGGCAAGAGAGCGCGACGCACCACCCCGGTGTATCCCGTGCCCAGGTTTCCGGTTAGCCCGAACCCCCGCCCCGGATCCCTGATGTTCCTCCCGCTTCTCCTTGCGTTTCTCCCCGGCGCGCTGGCCCTGGCCCCCGAGGTGGAGCAAGGAGAGTCCCTGTTCGCCACGGGCGACCCCGTCGCCAGCGTCGGGGTGCTCGCCCCCTACGTCAAGGCCCATCCCGACGACGCCGACGCGCTCTGGCGCCTCGCGCGCTCCCTGTACGAGAAAGGCGAACTGATGAGCGCGCAGGGCCGGCCGGACAGCGAGCGCCTGCCCCTGTACGCCGAGGCACAAGCGCTGGCGAAGCACGCACAGGAGGTCGCTCCCGCCGACGGTCTTGGCTACCTCTGGGAGGGAGTCGCGCTCGGGCGCGTCGCGACGTCCAAGGGGATCCTCTCGCAGTTGTTCACCGCGGACGACATCGAGCGCCTGTGGCTCAAAGCGCTCACGACCGGCACCCGGTACACCTCGTCCACGGGGAACTCCACCTTCCCCGGCGATGTGTACAACGCATTGGGGCAGTTCTACCGCCTGTGTCCCGATTGGGCTGCGATGAAGTGGATCGCCGGCACGCGCGGGGACATCGACAAGTCTGTCGAATACCAGCGCAAGCTGGTCCAGTCCGAGCCCCAGCGCATTGAAGCGCTCAAGGAGCTCGGGGTGTCCTTGATCTGCAAGGGCAACAAGCAAGACGACGAAGCAGCGAAGGCGGAAGGGCGGCAATGGCTCCAAAAAGCGCTCGCCATCCCCGCCCGGGGGCCTGTCGAGCGCATCGATCACGCCCAGATCCCGAACATCCTGGTTCGAGAGGCCGACGCGTGTGAGTACTCCCGGGACGGGTACGAAGACACCAGCGAGTCGAGCTACGGGCGGTAATGATCGGGCTTTGGGTCTGGGCGGGCTGCGCTTGGCTTCGCGCCGAGCGGGTCGAGGATCCGCTGGTCGTGCCGCTCCAACAGGCGGATGCTGCCTGGCGCGCACGGTCCCAGGGCGGCTTGGACCCAGTCCGGGAGGCCCTCGCAGCCCTCAACGCCACAGCTGCCGGCGACGCCCGGATCCTCTGGCGGTTGGCGCGGCTGCACTGGCTCGAAGGGTTCCTGGCGACCTCCGAGGGAGACGCCAGAAATCACTGGGAAACAGGCCGTGAATATGCGGGAACTTGCCTGACCACCGACCCCGACATCCTCGCAGCCCTCCGGCAGAACGGATGGCGGATCGCCGACGGCGCGCTCGCTACCGCATCGCCGGAACAGCGCCCCTGCATCCTCTGGGGCGCAGGAAACGGGCTCGCCCTTGTCGAACTGCGCGGCCCAGGAGGCGCCTTGGACGCAGCCGCCGCCTGTGCAATGACCGATCGCGCGGCGGAGCTGGTGGGTGCCGACGAACCGGGCCTGCTCGACTGGGAGCAAGGGTTGTGTGCGTGGTGGCTGCTGGAGGACGGACCCGTCGCGATGCGGCATTGGACGGCAGCAGCACAGAGCGGCAACGCCCTCTACCTGCTCGCCGCCCAGCAGTACGCTGCGGACACACCCATCCCCTTCGTCGCAAAGCCCGGCTATGAGCTCGAAGCGGACGCAGCGCGGGCGCGGGCGTACTGACGATGGTCCTGGTGCGAGGGCAAACGAGATCGCCGAGCCGAAAATCCGTATGAGCTTGACCCGGGCGGCCACGGGGGCCGCCCCTACGCGGATTGAGCACAACGACACGTTCCATGGAAGGCCGTGCACGATGGTTGCATAGCCTCACACGGAGTCACCCCCAGGGCGAGATCCCGCGGCCGGGCTTGCCGCTCCGGAGTACCGAAGCGGAAATCCCGACGCGCCGGGCCCGGCTCACACCGGCGGAGGCGTGGTCGGCTTGACCATCATCGGCTTGCGGCTCGCGCGGCGAGCTGCCTTCCTGCGGCGCTTCTCCGCGAGGCGCTGCTTCAACCGGCGCTTTTCGCCCGGCTTGAGGTAAAAGCTGTTCTTCTTGATGTCCTTGCGGATGCCCTCGCGCTCCACCTTACGGCGGAAACGGCGGAGGGCCTTCTCGAAGGGTTCGTTCTCACGGACGGTGACGATGACCAAATGCGGCTCCAGGCAACAGGCGGCCAGCGACTATGCGGCGATAGGTACGCGCGCAAGGGCAGGGCGTGAAATCGGGATACCTGCGCGGGCATGAAGTCCCTCCATCGCCCCGACCTGTACGCGTGGTCTATCTTCGACGAGGCCCGCAACGTCGACTTCCACGGGCTCTGTTGGGTGCGGGAGGAAGGCAACGTGCTGATTGACCCGCTGCCGATGACCCCGCACGATCAGGCGCACCTGGCGGAGGTAGGGGGCGTGGATCACATCGTCATCACGAATTCGGATCACACCCGCGACGTCGAAGCGCTCAAGGAGCGATGGGGAGCGACAGTCTACGGCCCGCGCGCCGAGATGGGCGCCTTCCGGGCGGACAAGTGGGTCGGGGATGGAGACGAGATCGTGCCGGGCCTTGGGGTCATCGAGTTGAACGGATCCAAGACCCCCGGGGAGCTCGCGCTACTCCTGCAGGGGACCACGCTCATCACGGGCGATCTCGTGCGCGCGCATCGCGCCGGCGCGCTCATGATGCTCCCCGCGGCGAAGCTGACAGATCCCGCGCTCGCGGCCTCGTCGATCCGGCGGCTGGCGTCCATGCCCGGGATCGAAGCCGTGCTGGTCGGCGACGGCTGGCAGGTGTTCAGCGGAGGCGCCTTGCTCTTGCAGGCTTTGGCCGGGCGCTTGGGGCTGTGAACCCCAGCTTCGAGCACGCCCTCGAAGCGTTCGACGCCTGGCTCCGGGTCGAGCGGATGGTCTCCAAGAACACGCTGCTGGCCTACCGGGCAGACCTGCTCCGGTTCGGCGCCTGGTTGGGCGATGACCGTGTCGTGCAAGCCGTCGGGCACGTCGAGCTGACCGACTACGTCATGGCGCTCCGAGGCGAGGGGCTCGACCCGCGCAGCATCGCCCGCCATCGCACATCCATTCGGCAGCTCTACAAGTTCCTGATCCGCGAGGATTTGGCGAAGGTGGATCCGACGCGGCTCCTCGGGACCGCCCGCGCGGCTCGACGGCTTCCCGACGTGCTGAGCGAGCGAGACATGCGGCGCCTCCTGACCACGCCCGACCCCTCGACGCCACTGGGCTTGCGGGATCGGGCCATGCTTGAACTGATGTACGCGACCGGCCTTCGCGTCACCGAGCTGGTCACGCTCCCCCTGACCGCCTGGCACCGGGAGGGCGCTTTCTTGCGCGTGCGTGGTAAGGGAAACAAGGAACGCCTGATCCCGCTGGGCCCCGGGGTCGCGGACCGACTCGGCAGGTACCTCCAAGAGGTTCGGGCCGGCCAGGATCCGACGCTACACGAACGGGCGATGTTCCTCTCCCAACAAGGGTCGGCGATGACCCGTCAGAACTTCTGGCTCAGGGTACGGATCCACGCCGCATCCGCGGACATCCGCACACCCCTCAGCCCTCACGGCCTTCGCCACGCGTTCGCGACCCACCTCGTCGAGCACGACGCTGACCTCCGCGCCGTGCAAGCGATGCTCGGCCACGCCGACATCGCGACGACGCAGATCTACACCCACGTCGCGCGCTCCCGGCTGCAGGCCGTCCACGCCAAACACCACCCCCGTGGCGCCGACGGTTCGCATCGACGATCTTGATTTTCGTTTTCAATTTGGATATCGAGGTGGTCTCGCCGGTCCCCGATGCTCACCCTCTTCGCGCTCGCCCACGCCTACGTCTACTGGACACCGCCAGACGTACTCGCGTCGTTCTTCCCCGGCGCGACCGTCGAGTCGGTCGTTTTCGCACCCACCAACGCCGAATCGGCGGGGATCACCGGGCAAGTCGGGCCGATCCTGCCGCAGTACGCCATCCAGGTGGCCCGCAATGACGGCGAGGTCGTGGGCTACGCCATCCTGGACGCCGAGCGCGGGCAGCATGAGCCCATCGACTTTGCCGTCTCCTTCTCCCCAACAGGCCAGGTTCAACGCGTCGAGATCCTGACCTACCGGGAGGCCTACGGGGATGGTGTCCGCGCCGACAGCTTTCGCGCGCAGTTTACAGGTCGCGGGCCGAGCTCGGGCTTCCGTGCTGGAAAGGACATCCAGATCGTCTCGGGCGCCACGATCTCCTCGCGGTCGATCAGCGTGGGCGTGAAGCGCGCGACGGTGGTGTTGAACACCTGGCTCGCGCCCTGATGCGGGACTTCATCCGCCCGGGCGGAACGCTCGCTCGCCTGGATCCGGGCGTCAAAATCGTCTATTCGGCGTTCCTTTGCTTCACGCTCGCCGGTATCGTGACCATCGTGCTCCTACACCTGGACGGCATGGGCACGACCACCGAGGCCGCGCGCACCTACTGGGCCGGCGACGACGTAGCGGCCTACCCCAAGAGCAATCGGCAACTCCTGGAGTTGACCCACTTCCATCTGTTCACGGAGCCCGTCACCTGGCTGATCCTCGCGCACCTCTACCACCTGGGCGGGGATCCCCTGCGTCGCCGGGTCGTGGTGTCCGTGGTCTCGATGCTCGCGATCGCCTGCCAGATCGCGCTGCCGTGGCTCGTCGTCTACGGGCCCGTCTGGCTCGCGACCGCCCTGTTGCCTTGCCACGGCGTGGTGACCCTCGGGCTCGGGTACATGGGGCTGGCGGCGATCCGGGACATGTGGTTCGCCCCGCGAGCGGCGGCGGGGTGATCCCGCTGCTGTGCTGCCTCGCGGCTCGGGCGGAGACCTTTCGGGAGAGTCGGCCGGCGATGGGGACGGTGGTCGGGATCACGGTACGGGCGCCCGCCGGCCGGGCGGAGGCGGTGGCGGCCGCGATCGACGATGCCTACGCGGCGATCGAGGCGGGCGAGGCGGAGATCTCGGAGTGGCGGCCGGACTCGATGGTGTCGCGGATGATGCGAGGCGAAACCGTGCAGTTGAGCCCCGCGGCGGCCGGGATGTTGCGACACGCGGAGGTGCTCCGCGCGGCGACGAACGGTCGATACGACGTGTTCTGGCGGGGAGGCGAGGCGAGCGAGGGGCCGCACGGCTGGACCGGAAGGGGAACTATCGACCTTGGGAGCCTCGCGAAGGGCTTCCTCGTGGATCTCGCGGTGGCGTCGCTTCGGGCCGCGGGCCTTCGGAACTTTGCGGTCGACGCCGCCGGGGACCTGTACCTGGCCGGGCGCCAACATCCCGGAGGATGGGGCTGGTCCGTCGACATTGCCGACGCCGGGCTGGCCCCGCGGGTCTCGGACGCTGCGGTGTCAACGGCATCGCAAGACCAGCAGCCTGGGCACCTCCGAGACGCACGAACGGGCGAGGCGGTGGGATGTGTGAGGGTGACGACCGTGTTCGCACGCACCGCACTCGTCGCGGACGCGATGGACACGGCGATGTTCGTGACTTGCGGCGAGATCGCCCCCTCCGCGCTCGCGGGAACGGCGGTGTTTTGGGTGACCGCCGCCGGGCGCCGCCACGAGATCATCGGGGACGGGGCGCCGGAGTTCCGTTGATGCCGGCGCGCCGATGCGCAGCGGCGTCCGACAGCGGGAAGGGCGCCCACGGAGAGGCCACAAGCCGCCCAAAAAAGCCACTCACAGGGTAGATGACCGAATGACTCCCCACGCAGATGCGCTCATCATCGGCACCGCAGGGCACATCGACCACGGGAAGACCACACTGGTCAAGGCACTCACCGGGGTCGACCTGGACACGCTCCCCGAGGAGAAGGAACGCGGCATCACGATCGCGCTGGGGTTCGCGAGCCTGACGCTCGAGGATGGCGGCGTGGTCGGGATCGTCGATGTGCCGGGGCACGAGCGCTTTGTGAGGACGATGGTGGCGGGCGCGTCGGGTCTGGACGCGGTGATGCTGTGCGTGAGCGGGGTGGAGGGGGTGATGCCGCAGACCCGGGAGCACCTGGACATCCTCGGCTTGCTCGGGGTGAAGAGCGGGATCCTGGTGGTGACCATGGCGGACCTGGTGGACGCCGAGTTGCTGGAACTCGCCATCGAGGAGATCCGGGAGCAGGTGCGTGGCACGTTCCTCGAGGGTGCGCCCGCCATCGCAACGAGCGCGTTGACCGGGGTAGGCCTCCCGGAGTTGAGGCGAGCGATCGGTAGGTTGGAGCGCCGCAGTCGGGTCGAGACCGGCCCGTTCCGGATGCCCGTGGATCGGAGCTTTGCCAGGCGAGGATTTGGGACGGTGGTGACCGGCACGGCTTGGAGCGGCCAGATCGCGGAGGGGGCCGAGGTGGAGATCACGCCGGGAGGGGGTCGGGCGCGGCTCAGGAGTGCACAGGTTCACGGTGCCAAGGTGGGCACTGCAGCCGCAGGATCCAGAACGGCGTTGAACCTGTCCGGGATCGATGTCTCGGAGGTGCCGAGGGGCACGTGGGTGACCAGCCTGGGGGCGACGAGACCCAGCCAAGTCATCGACGTCGAGGTGCGGTGGCTGGGCGACACGACCGCGGAGGAACGGACGGTGCTGGTGCTGCACGGCACGGCGGAGGTGGACGCGACAATTCTGTCCCTGGACGGGGACCTGGCCCAGCTTCGCCTCGCGGCCCCGATCTCCTGTCTGCCAGGGGATCGGTTCGTGCTGCGTCAAGCCTCACCCGCCGGGACGCTGGGGGGCGGGAGGGTTTTGGATCCGTTCTTTTCAGTGGCGAAGCGAGGTCGGGCGATGGCGGGTGTACGAGAACTCCAGGCCTTACAGGCTGGGGAACCTCGTGCTTGGCTGCACCGCGCGGACGTCCAGGGGATGGACCTGACGCTCGCCGAGCAGCTGGGGGTGACGGCCCTTGGGGCGCGCCTTGGTCAGCGGGTGTACAGTCCAGAGGTCGCCGCGCGCCTTGCGGACGCCCTCCTCCAGGCGGTCGGCGAACTCCACGTCGCCCACCCTCTGGCGATGTTCGTCAACCGCAAGGAGGCCCAGAGGGGCGTGTTGAGGGAGCTTGGGGAGGAGGCCTTCCAGGGGCTTGTCGATGCGCTGATCACGACCGGCGAACTGGTGGCGAACCAGGGGGTGCGACTCCCCGCTTGGAAGGTCACACCGACCGCGGACCAGGAAGCCTGGCTCCAGGAGACACTACGCTCGCTGGAGGCTGCGGCCGTGAGCGGGGTCGGGGAGTTGGCGGCGCACGTCGACACGCTGGCGCTGGTCCGCCTTCTGGAGGACCGCGGCCAACTCGTCCGCATCGGCGAGCAATTCTACGCGCGCTCGGCGCTGGACAACCTTGTGGCGTTGGTGGCCAGCCACTTCGAGACGCACAAAGATCTAGACCCGGCCGGGTTCAAGACCCTGACCGGCCACACCCGCCGAACGGCCATCCCGCTGCTGGAGTGGCTCGACAAGTCGAAGGTCACCCGCCGCGTCGGCGACGTACGAGTGTCGGCGCAAAAGTAGAGACCCCCTCCCGATGTGAATCGAGAGGGGGTCAAGGGGAGGCCGGCAGTTACCTACTCTCCCACACCCGTTGGGGTGCAGTACCATTGGCACGAGAGAGCTTGACTTCTGTGTTCGGAATGGGAACAGGTAGGGCCTCTCCGTTGTCGCCACCGGCCAAGGTGGCA
>CANKNP010000141.1 GCA_947483545.1 Deltaproteobacteria bacterium
GACGTGGGGTCAATGGGTGAAGGCGCAGCAGGAACCGGGTCCAGTCCCCCGGGGTGAACGCGCCGGGGGAAGGGTTCTATGCCCTCCGGGCTCCTAGCACCCCGCCGGTCCCGCCCGCCCCAGACACCAGCGGCGTCCAGCCCACAGCCGACGGCCAGGCGGTGGCCCCGAGCCGCCCAAACAGCCCCACCCGTCCCTGCCGATTGGCTACGCTTTCCCCGCCTCCGCCAAGCCTACTCGACGCTCACGCGCCGTCGCAGGCGGGCGGACACCAGGACCTCGCAGCTCGGAGCGGGGCAGCCAGCGTCGAGCGTGCGCGGCGCGTGGACCTGGAGCATGTACTCGCCCGGCGCAACGGTGCCCCGTTCGTAGGCGATTCGCACCTGGGCGCCGGGAGCGAGCGACCCGAGCGGCTCGGACGGAAGCAGGTGCCACGCAGATGCCGGAACCGCCGCGACGAACTCCACAGTTTCATTGCCCAGAGTAAGCGTGACGATGTGAACGCCGGGGCGGGGCGGCAGCGACTCGCGGAACACCCGCCACTGCGCGAAGTCACCGTCATCGCCCAGGTAGGAGATCGCCATCGGAGCGCCGTCGATGGAGACCGCGAGCGCCGCAGCCGTGGTCGCGTCCAAGCCCCCGCCCCACTGCGCAAGGAACTCAACGCAAGGCCGACCGTCCTCGACACCGTCCAGACGCAACCTCATCCGGCTGAACGTCGCGGTGCGGAGCGCGCTCCCGGCGTCTCCCTGGCAGGCGATCATGGCGAACAGGAGCAACATGCACCCGCCGTATCCGGCTCAAGAGGCTCCCAGCTGGGCCCGCAACCCGCGGATCATGTTCGGGAGCGCTTGCGTCTTGCCGAACAGGGTCAACGCATCGGGCACCACGATGGTCGGGGAGACCAGGACCTCGTACACCACGAAGGTCCGTCCAGGGTCGCCCTCAAACACGCTCAAGTTCCACTGGCCCTGGTTGTACTTGTAGTCGCCTGAGACCAGGGTCCATTCGGCTCGCCAGGAGCCGTTTACGACCGTCTGCACAACGCGGGTGGTCGCGATGAGGTTCGGCAACGGCCAGGTGAGGTCCAGGGTGGACCGACACACGAAGACGTTCCCCTGTCGACTGACCAACTCCGACTCGGAGATGGTCGGCATCGTCTTCTTGAAGTTCGCGCAGTCGCTCACGATCGCCCACACGCGTTCTGGCTTGGCGTTGATCACGGCCTCCACGTGGATCTGCTTCTCCTTGAAGTTCGGGACGGTCGCGGATGTGACGAAGATCTCGCCGGCCGCGAGGCCTACGACGTCCGTTGCCCTGGCGTGCTGCGCCATCGCGGCCAGCGCCAGGGGGAGGAGGAGGGTTTGCGGCTTCCAGCACATTCAGGGAAGATGCGCACGGTTTGGGGTCTGGGTCGATCCCTCGTTCGGGGTGACCGGGTACTCAGGTTACCCGTCGCGATGCCCCGCCTCTCCTTCAACACCACCGGCCCCTGCCGCCCAGAGTGGCATTACATGCTCCCGGCGGAGGAGCGCCTGCCGGACCTGCTCGGTTGGGTGGAGGCGCGGCTCTATTTCGTCGTCCATGCCGCCCGCCAGACAGGGAAGACCACGGCGATGATCGCGTTTGCAGGTCGCCTGAGGGCGCTCGGCTATGCCGCGATCTATGTGACGATTGAGGCCTCTCGCGTGTTCCCAGAGGTGGAGAACGCCGAGCCGATTTGGCTGCACAAGTTCGCCGAGGCGGCGCGCGAGCAGCTCCCCCGCGGGCAATGGCCGCCAGCGCCGGCCGAGGTTGCCCACGGGACTCGGCTGCGGGCCATGCTGAGCGCGTGGGCCGCCGCGCTCGGCGAGGTCCCGCTGGTGCTGCTGATCGACGAGGCCGACGTGGTGGCCGGCAACGCCATGGTGAACCTCCTGAGCCAGCTGCGAGACGGCTTCGCGAACCGGGGCGCGGGCCGATTTCCGACCAGCGTTGCGCTGATCGGGATGCGCGACCTTCGGGATTACCTCGCCCAGGCCAAGGGCGGCGTACCGGCTAGCCCCGGGAGCCCCTTCAACGTGAAGAAAGCCTCGCTGACGCTTCGGAACTTCAACCGGGAGGAGGTGGGACGGCTGTACGCACAACACACGACCGCCACCGGCCAGGAATTCACTCCGGAGGCAGCCGACCGCGCCTTCTATTGGACCCAAGGGCAGCCCTTCCTGGTGAATGCCCTGGCGGACCAGTGTGTAGGCTACGCGAGACAGTTGGACGACCCGCGCATTGAGGGCACCGTCACGGCGGACCACATCGATGCCGCGAAGGAGACCCTCATCCTCTCGCGCACGACGCACCTCGACAGCCTCGGCTACAAGCTGCGCGAGGAGCGCATCGCCCCGATCCTCGAGGCGATCCTGCTGGGCGAGGACGACATTCCGTATGAGTCAGACGACTTCCAGTACGTCGTGGACCTGGGGCTTGTCCGGCGGGGACGGGGCGGGGCGGAAGTTGCGAATCCGCTCTACAGGGAGGTGCTGGTCCGCCAACTCTCTTACAACGTCCAGGAGAACCTTGGGTTGCCCTGGTGGCCCTGGCGGACGCCGGAGGGGGCGCTCGACATGCCAGCGCTGATGACGGAATTCCAGGAGTGGTGGCGGGAGCACGCCGAGACGCTGCGCAACCGCGCGAAAACCAGCTACACCGAAGCCGTCGCTCACCTCGCGTTCAATGGGTTTCTGCAGCGCGTCGTGAATGGCGGCGGGCGTGTGACGCGCGAGTATGGAGCCGGTCGACACCGTATCGACATGCTCGTGGAGTTCGGGGGCGGGCGGCACGCTATCGAACTCAAGCGGGTGCGCCCGAAGGACGGGGCCGAGCGCGTCCGGAGTCAGGGGCTCGTTCAGTTGGGCGGCTATCTCGACTCACTCGGTTTGACCGAGGGCTGGCTGGTGATCTTCGACCAGCGGCCGCGGTTGAGTTGGAAACAGCGAATCTGGCGGGAGGACGTGACCTTCGAGGGGCGTAGGATCCACATCGTGGGGGGGTGATCAGGCGGGCGGTCACATGGTCACGGAGCGAGCGCCCCTTACCCGCCGATCTGATCGCGAAAGAACGTCAAAATCATCTCGGATGCCGAAAAGTCCAGCGTGACCGGCCCGATCTTCTCCTCGCGCAAGTACAGCTCCCCTCCGGGCCAGGTGTGGCCGCCGCCTTGGACGGTGACGAGCGAGACGGGGGCGGTGCAGTCGGCCCAGGTGGTCTGGGTGCTGGTGGCGCCATCGTCCATGGGGTCGGCGAGGGATGTGGGCGTCGAATCGCCACAGTCGTTGAGCTCGGCCCAGGCGGTGGTGCTGCTCAGGACGTCAAGGAGCAGGCCTTCCTCGTTGAAGCAAGAGCCGTTGCCGCCGTCGTAAGGCCAGCAGGGGTCCTCGGTTCCGTGGATCTGCAAGACGGCGACGGGCTGATCGGGGGCGCAGACCTCGGTGGTGGCGAACTGATTGGCCCCGCCGACCGCGCCGATGGCGGAGAACACCGAAGCGCGCTCACACGCGAGTCGGTGGGACATCGCGGCGCCGTTGGAGAGCCCGGTGCTGAACACCTCGGCGACGTCCACGTTGCGCCCGACATCGGCCAGCACGGCGTCGATATAGGCGACATCGTCAATGCCCTCCTCACAAGCGATACCGCTGCTACACCGCCAGGTCTCGTCGCTGCCCTCGATGGCCCCGCCGCCGCCCGCGTTCCACGTCCGAAAGCTGCTTAGCAGCTTGGCCGTGCCGTTCGGCTGGACCACGACGAAGCCCAAGTCCGCAGCGACGGCCTCGAAGCACGCCGGGTCGTCCGCATCGCCCTCCGGACACGTGATCTCGTTGGTGCTTTGGGCCTTTCCGCCGCCGCCGTGAAGTAGGAAGACCACGGGGAAAGGGCCGTCGCCCGCTGGGATGTGCAGCTCGTAAGGGCGGCCGGCGAACCCGTCCAGCGTGCAGAAATGGTCACCCTCGCCGACGGCCGCGCAGGGTCCGGCGCAGCCTGGAAGCAAGAGAGTCGCGAGGGAAAGGAGCAACACTCGAAGGGTTGTAACGAGGGCCGCGTGCGGGCCGCACGCTGGAGGTGGTCGGACCCCGGAGGCCGTCGCCCAACTGGCGTTCATGGGATCAGTTCGCACCCGCGAAGTGACCAGATCCGACAAACTCACTTCTGGTCACGGCCGCCGCCGTCGATCTTGACTTCGATTATGAAAGTCATTATCAGAAATGAAGATGCTCGCCCTGCTGCTGCTCACCCCCCTGCTGCACGCGAACGAGCGGCGTTTTGCCTACACCTACGAGACGCCCACGCTCCCAGCGGGGGCCGTGGAGATCGAACCCTGGACCACGCTGGTCCCTCAGGACGCCGGCGCCCTCTCGTTCCGGCATCGCCTGGAGTTTGAGCTTGGGGTCAGCAACCGGGTGATGACCGCGCTGTACTTCAACTGGCGCGGGGATGTCGGCGACTTCGCCTGGTCCGGGGTGTCGAACGAGTGGAAGTGGAACGTGCTCTCGCGGGCCATCCAACCGGTGGGGCTCGCGCTGTACGCGGAGGCCCAGATCGGCCCAGAGGAGGCCGAACTGGAGGCGAAGATCCTGCTCGATGTCGAGAAGGGCCCGTTCGTTGTCGCGGTGGATCTCGTGGGAGAGTGGGAGGGCAAGCGGGAGACGGAGCTGGCGGACGACGGCACGCTCACGGCGCGGCTTGTGCCCGAGTTCCTCGTCCAGGGGTACGTCGCGGCGTCGTACGAGCTGAAAAACCGCCTCGCAGGCGGCGTCGAGGTCCGCAGCTCGACCCGCCTGCCCGAAGCCCAGGGCGCCCAAACCACGCTGTTCGTCGGCCCCGCGCTTTCGTATCGGTCGACGGGCTGGTGGGTCGCGCTCACCCCTTTGTTCCCTGCTTTTCACGTCGTCCCCGAGGGCGACGCGCTGATCGATGACCACCCCTGGGAAGGCCGGCTCTTGCTCGGCTTTCACCTCTGACCCCGGAGTCCCATGACCCTGCTCGCTCTCCTCGCCTGCACCGGCCCCGATGACGCCTCGACGCTGCCCGCCAACGCGCCCGACGCCGTCGCCACCTACGCCGACATCGTGCACGCGACCTACGAGGACAGCGGGTACGGGGCCGCTGAGCTGCGCGGCGCGATCACCTCGTTCACCGCCACCCCGGACGCCGCCGGCCTGGACGCCGCCCGCACGGCCTGGCTCGACAACCGCGAGTCCTACCTTCAGTCCGAGGCCTTTCGCTTTTACGATGGGCCCATCGACAACCCGACCGACGGGCCTGAGGGGCTGATCAACGCCTGGCCGATGGACGAGGCGTATGTTGACTACGTGGAGGGCGACGAGACCGCCGGCATCATCAACGATCCCACCGTCCCCATCGACGCCGACACGCTCATGGGCCTCAATGAATCCGGGGGCGAGAAGAACATCGCGACCGGCTACCACGCGATTGAATTCCTGCTCTGGGGCCAGGACTTCGACGATGCCGGCCCCGGCGCCCGCCCGTACCAGGACTACCTCATCGATGGGGACACCGCCGCGCCCAACGCGGAGCGCCGCGCCCAGTACCTCTTCGTCATCGCCGAGCTCCTCGAGGGCCACCTGCGCGGGCTCGACGACGCCTGGGAGGACACCGCGGGCAGCTACCGCGAGGGCTTCACCGCCGACGGTAACGAGTTCACGGCACTCCAGAACGCCCTGACCGGCATCATCGTGCTGTCCGGGTTCGAGACCGGCGGCGAGCGCTTGCAGGCGGCGTTGGACTCGGGCGAGCAGGAGGACGAACACTCCTGCTTCAGCGACAACACGCACCGGGACATGGTCGTCGATGTCGTTGGCATTGGGAACGTGTGGTGGGGCGAGTACGGTGGCGAAGTCGACGGTACCGGGCTGCGGGACGTCGTCGCCGAGGTCGACGCGGATCTCGCCGCGAGCGTGGACGACCGGATCGACGAATCGCTCGCGTTGGCCGAGGCCTTGCAGCCGCCCTTCGACCAGGAGATCAACCCCGCCAACGACGAAGGGAACGCGCGGGTGCAGGCCCTCATCGACTCGCTGCGGACCCAGGAGGAGCTGCTCTTCGAGGTGTTCAGCGCGCTGGGCATGACGGTGGAGATCCCGGAATGAGCCGGGTCTGGCTCCTCCTCGTGTTCCTCGCCGCCTGCGGCCCCAAGCTCGCGGACGTGGAAGACGGCGAGTGGCTCCCTGGCGGCGAGACGACGAACACGCTGCTGCTCGGCTCCAACGCGTTCATGCGCCCGTCGGCGAACCTCTCGGACGAGCACGAGTCCGAGTTCTACTCGGGCAACAGCTTCTTCAACCTGGGCTGGGTCACCGCGCCGGCCAGCACCGAAGCGCGCGATGGCTTGGGGCCGCTCTACAACGCGACCTCCTGCTCTGGCTGCCACTTCAAGGATGGCCGCGCCGCCCCCCCCGACGGCCCCGACAGCTTTCCGGTCGGCTCGCTCGTCCGCATCAGCCTCGCCGCCGCCGACGGCACGTTGGGCCCCGACCCCATCTACGGCGGCCAGATCCAGGACATCGGCATCCAGGGCGTGCCCGCCGAGGCGACCGTTCAGATCACGTGGCTCGAAGACACCGACGGCGCCTACGCCGACGGCACGTCCTACACCCTGCGGCGGCCTGAGCTCGTCCTCGCCAACCCCGCGTACGGTGACCTGCCCCCCGACCTCCTGCGTTCGTTCCGCGTCGGACCCGCCACCATCGGGCTCGGCCTCCTGGAGGCCATCTCCGAAGCCGACCTCGATGCCGTCGCGGACCCCGGGGATGCAGACGGTGACGGCATCTCTGGCCGTCTCGCGCAGGTGGATGACCTCCGCCTGGGCACGCTGGCGCCCGGCCGCTTCGGCTGGAAAGCCGAGCAGCCCACCGTCGAGCAGCAGTCCGCCGGGGCCTTCGCCGGCGACGTCGGCATCACCTCCGCGCTCTTCGGCAACGACGATTGCACCCCCGACGAGGCCGAGTGCAACGAGGCGATCAGCGGCGGCGATCCCGAGCTCGACGAGGACACCCTCGCCGCCGTCGCCTTGTATTCCCGCACCCTCGCGCCGCCGGTTCGGGAAGACTGGGAGTCGGAGACGGTCCTGCGGGGCAAGTACCTGTTCGCCGACGTGGGCTGCGCAAGCTGCCATACGGCCACCTGGACCACCGGGGTTGCCGCGATCTCCGAGCTGGAAGGCCAACAGATCTGGCCCTACACCGACATGCTGTTGCACGACATGGGCGACGACCTCTCCGACGACCGACCGACCGGCGATGCCGACGGCGTCGAATGGCGGACCCCGCCGCTCTGGGGGCTCGGTCGCTACCCGGACGTGAGCGGGCACCAGTACCTGCTGCACGACGGGCGGGCGCGGGGCGTGACCGAGGCGATTCTGTGGCACGGCGGCGAAGCAGAGGCGAGCCGGGAGGCGTTCGTCGCGCTCGACGCCGAGGATCGGGAGGCGCTGGCGTGGTTCGTCAACGCATTGTGACGGCGGGTCGCGGGCGGAACACCGGACGGTGGGACTACCCTTCTCCCGCTCGGCGGGAGAAGGTGGCCGCGTCTTCGCGGCCGGATGAGGGCGTCCGAACGTGCTCGTAGCCCTCCTCCTCCTCACCGGCTGCGTGTCCATGCCCCTCTCCGCGCGGGAGGCCGCGGTGGGCACCATCGGCAAGGACGTAATCCTCGCGGCGTACGACGCCCTGGTTGTGGACACCGCCGTGCTCGTGACCGCCGCGGATGCGTTCTGCACCGCACCAGACGATGCCGGCCTGGCCGCAGTCCGTGACGCCTGGTGGGCCGCCCGGACGCCTTGGAAGCAGGCGAGCGTCTTCAAGTTCGGGCCGTACGTCGATGAGCCCTGGCGCTACGGCCCGCTGCTCGACGACTGGCCGACGAACGACGCCCGGCTGACGGAGCTGCTCACCTCCGACGAGGTGCTGGACAGCACGCTCCCCGAGGATCTGGGAAGCACGACCAGGGGCTTTCCGGCCGTGGAGTGGCTGCTCTGGGTCGAGGGCGAAGGCACGCTGCTGGCGTTCACCGACGACGCCAGCGGCCGACGCTGCAGCTTGCTTGAACTCCTCGCTGTAGACCTCGATAATAACGCGAAGGGTATCGCAGCCGCGTGGTCACCGACCGGCGGGGACTACCTCGCGACGCTCGCCTTGCCGGATCGCGATTCGGGCGGGTTCTCAGACCACGCGGCGGTGCTCACCGAGCTGGTGAACCGCGGGGTGTTCACCGTGGAGGACCTCCGCCTGGAGCGGCTCGGAAAGCCATCGGGGCTCACCACCGGGGGCGATCCCCACCCTGAGGACGTCGAATCACCCTGGAGCGCGCGGAGCCTGCAGGACGTTAAAGACGGCCTCGATGGCGTGCAGCACGTGTGGAACGGCACCCGAGATGGAACCCCGGGGTCGGGCCTGCGATCGTTGCTCACCACCACGCAGGCGGACCTTGCGCCGGCCATCGACACCGCGATCTCCGAGGCGGCCGCCGCGTTGAACGCCGTGCCCGAGCCCCTCGCCGCGGCGGTGACCGACGATCCCGACACGATCAACGCCGCGATGGACGCGCTGCTCGCGTTGCAGGTCCTGCTCCAGGCGGATCTGACCTCCGCGCTGGGCGTGACCGTGTTGTTCAACGACAACGACGGGGATTGAGATTCAGGTGGATCCTGTTGCATTTTCCCTTCTCCCTCTGGGAGAAGGTGGCGCCGTCCTCGGCGCCGGATGAGGGCTCCCCGTGGGTGTTGAACGGCCCCCCATGAAAGCCTTGTGGCGCCTCTTCCTCCTGGAAAACCCCACCCCCCTCGTCTTTCTCCGCATCTCCCTCGGCCTCTTGTTCGCCGCCTCCGCGCTGCGCTTCTGGACATCCGGGTGGATCGACGCGCTGTTTGTCGTGCCCACCGTCCGGTTCCCCTACGCAGGCTTCGAATGGGTGACTGAGCCGGGCGTCTTGGGGATCCGCCTGCTGTTCGCCACCATCGGGCTCTCCGGCCTCGCCGTGGCGTTGGGGTGGCGCTACCGCATCGCCACCATCGTTCTCTTCGTGAGTTTTACCTGGGTCGAACTGATCGACCGGACGACCTACCTGAACCATTATTATCTGATGTCGCTGCTCGCCGGCATCTTGATATTTCTGCCGTTGCACCGCAGCTGTTCGCTCGACGCCCGGGCCGGGCGCGTACCCACGCTCGCGGGTTTCCCCCGCTGGATGCGCGCTTGGGTTCAGATCCAAATCGGGATCGTCTACACTTTTGCAGGCCTCGCAAAGGTGAACGCCGACTGGCTCGTTCGCGGCGAACCGTTGCACACCTGGCTCACGGGGATCGGCGGGGGCGGGGAGTCCATCCTCTCCGATCCCCGGCTGGCCATCGCGATGAGCTGGGGGGGCGCGCTCTACGATCTCGGCATCCCCTGGCTGCTTGCGTTTCAACCGACCCGGAGGTTCGCTTTCCTGGCGGTCGTGGGTTTTCACACGACGGTAGGCCTTCTGTTCCCCATCGGCGTGTTCCCCGTGCTGATGATCGTGCTGGCGACTGTGTTTTTCGAACCCCGATCACAGAACAGCTCCCAGCTGGTCTGTGATCCGGGGGGCCGAGCGCGCGGATCGGCGGGCCGCGGGACGCCCGCAGATTCCAAAAGTAGCGGGAGCGACCCCGGCGGGCCAGCCCGGGCGCTCGGCGCACAACAAGGTCGTAAGTCCCCGGAAGGACTTGACTTGGAGCCGGGCTGGCCCCAACCCGCACCGTTCCAGGTGGAAGGCGACGGGCTCGGCGTCTTCGACGAACCGTCGCATTCCGCCGGTAGGAACGGTGCAAAGGAACCGTCGATCCGGGCGCGAGGTTCGCCGAGCGCACGGATCGGCGGCGTGGGATCAGGGACGATGGTCTTCGCCGGATTTTGGATCCTCCTGCAGATCGCCATCCCCATGCGGGGACTGTTCGCCGCGGAGTCGGTCAATTGGACGGAGCAGGGGTATCGGTTCTCCTGGCGGGTCATGCTCGTGGAAAAGGGGGGATTTGTGGAATATCGGGTGTTGGAGCACGGCACGAACCGCACTTGGCGGGTGAGCCCCCGGGAGGAATTGTCTGCGGTGCAACTCAAGCAAATGGCGACCCAGGCGGACATGATCGCCTGGTATGCGGGGCATCTGCGGCGTCAGTTCGAGGCGCGTGGGGTTGAGGTCTCGGTGTACGCCGACAGCTTCGTGAGCATGAACGGGCGCAGATCCCAGCGCTATCTGGACCCCACGGTGGATTTGGGGAGCGGGCAGGTCCCGGACGGCGCGATACTGCCGACCACACAACTCGACAGGTAGCGGGTCAGCCTCCATACCGGGCACCTCCCGCCAACACCGTGGCGCTGCCGGGGTTACCCGTTCGCATGCCCGACAAGCCACTACGTGCCGTACTCGTCGGTGTGCAGCTCCCAGGCGTGGACGCCGCTGCACACGCAGCATCGCTCGTCGAGCTGGCGCGACTGGTGCAGACGCTCGGGTACGAGGTGGTCGGCGAGGTGAGCCAACGGCGCGCGCGGCCCGCGCCCGGCACCCTGGTGGGCGAGGGCAAGCTGGCCGAGCTCGCGGGATGGACCAGCGGGTCGGGCGAGGTCCCGAAGCGGGCGCCCCGGACCGCGCCGACCAAAGCGCGGGTGAGGTGGGACGCGGAGTCCGCCGCGGCCGGGGTGCCGGAGCCGGAGGAGGTGACCGAGCATGGGCACGAACCCACCGTGCCCGCAGGGGGGAGGAGAGCCGACCTCGTGGTTGTGGACCACGAGTTGTCGCCGAGCGTGGCGCGAAACCTTGAGAAGGCGACCGGCGTGGCGGTGCTGGACCGGACCCGGGTGATCGTGGAGATCTTCCACCGCCATGCCCGAAGCCGCGAAGCGCGCCTGCAAGTGGAGATCGCACGCTTCGTGTACCTCGTGCCGCGTATGCGAGAGACCGGGAACTCCGAGCGGCAGCAGGGCAAGGGCGCGGGGGAGACGACGCTGGAGCTGGATCGGCGCAAGGTGCGGGAGCGCATCACCGAGCTCCGGGCGGAGCTCAAGGCGCTCGAGGTCGAGCAGGGAACGCGGCGGGCCCGGCGACTGGATCAGCTCCGCGTCGCGCTCGTGGGGTACACCAACGCTGGCAAGAGCTCGCTCATGCGGGCGCTCACCGGCAGCGACGTCCTGGTGGCGGACAAGCTCTTTGCGACCCTGGACACGACGGTGCGTGCGCTCCACCCCGAGTCCGTGCCGCGGATCCTCGTCTCCGACACGGTCGGCTTCATCAAGCAGCTGCCGCACGATCTCGTGGCCAGCTTTCGCAGCACGCTGGACGAGGCACTTGAGGCCTCGCTCCTGCTGCTCGTCGTCGATGCCAGCGACCCGACGTTTCGTCCCCAGCTCGCTGTCACCCAGGCGGTGCTCGCTGAGATCGGCGCCCAGGATGTTCCATCTCGGCTGGTCCTCAACAAGATCGACCGGGTGGACGCGTCGATCCGCGCCGAGCTGGCCACTGAGTACCCGGACGCGCTGCAGGTGTCTGCCCACGACCCCGCCGATGTGCAACGCCTTCACGAGCTCATCGTCCGCTGGTTCGACCGCGACATGACCGAGGAGGAGCTGATCGTCCCGTGGACGCGCGGGGGGCTGGCCAGCGAGGTGCGCGCTCGGTTGAAGGTGCTCGAGGAACACCACGAGGCCGAGGGCACGCGCTTTCGGGTGCGGGGGCGCCCGGTGGACGTGGCGAGGGTGAGGGGCTTGATCGCGTCGGACGGGAGCTAAACCCAACGCCGGTCACTTACGCGCCCTCGTCAGGCTATCTGCGGCTTTTTGACGAGCTTCGAGAGGGCGGATTCGAGTCTCGCCTTTCGAGTCTCGCTCCTCGAGTCTCGGCAATCGACGCTCGGCATTCGAGTCTCGATCTCGA
>CANKNP010000142.1 GCA_947483545.1 Deltaproteobacteria bacterium
ACCCCCCCATCTCTCACTTCCCCCGATTCGGCCCCTTCGGAAACTGTTCCCCCATCTTCGGCTTCGGCAACTCCGCCACTTGGGCCTCGTGATCCGCCTTCCACGCCGCCCCTTCCGCTGCGGTGGCGGTCACCCCCGGCAATTTCCAGACGATCGCGATGCGTGCCAGCTCGGGTTCCCCACACAGGGTCGTGAGCACCTTCATGACATCTGCGATGCCGCCGGTGCTGCCGCCGTGTGTCAGCAACAGCTTGTCGAACCCGCGATCCTGGAGCAGCCACAGGTCTCGCCGGTATTGCTCGAACGTGACCGCCCGAAGTCGCGTGAGCGCGTGCATCATCGGCAGGGGCAGGGCCCAGACAAGCCCATCCGCGGACCAGAAGTCCATGCGCTCGATGGGGATGATGTCGAAGCGGCGGCCCATGACGAGCTGCGCAGCGATGGCGCGGGAGCGACCTTCGGCGTCCTTGTGGGCGAGCAGCAGGCTGGGATCGACCACCCGCAACCGCAGGAAGGGGGTGACGTTGAGCACGCCCTTGTCGCTCTTGTCGACGGTCAGGCCCCGGGCATCCGGGAGGGCGAAGGTCTCGCGCGGCCAGGGTACGAGATCGTGGGCGACCATGTCGGCGCAGGCGATCGGCACCAGCACGAGGGTCCAACGCCAGCGCGCCGCAGCGGCGGCCGCGGCCGGGAGCGCGACGACGACGATGGCCAGGAAACGCGCGGGGAAGTTGATGGGCTCTGCATAGTAGCCCAGATACTGGTTGAGCCAGGCGAGCGGGAGGCGGAGACGGCTCCCTTGCCAACGCACAAAATCCCCGCCTTCCCAGAGCACAGTGCCGAGCGACAGTGTGATGCCGAGGGTGGCGACGGCCAGCCAGGGCAACGCGCGCTTCGGTTGGGCGAAGGCGCCGACGAGCGCGAGCAGGAGGGTGAGGCCGCCCAGGTAGCGCCCGCCGGTGTACGCGAGGAGCTGGCGATCGATGCCGGCGCGCTCGCCGCTCCGCCACTTGACGAGCTGCGACGGCTCCGCGGCGGCGGTCTCGTACATGCCGAGCGGGCGCGTGCGCTGCCACTCGGCGAAGGTGAGCGTGCTGCGGTCGTCGAAGGGGTCGTAGGTCTTGGCGAAGATGGAGAACGGGGCGAGCGCCAGCAGGGTCGCGCAGACGGCGGTGGTGACGTACTTCGGGAGCAGCCGGATGTCCGTCCAGACCGTGCAGAGGGCGTGGGTCAGGACCCCTAGACCGAGGAAAAACCCAAGGTAAAAGCAGGAGAGCAGCGAGAGGACCAGGACAGCGCCGAGGGCCCCGAACCAACGCCAGGCGCGGGTCTCCTGCGCCCGGAGCAGACACGCAAAGCCGAGGGGCAACCACCACAGCTCTCGAAGCTCGCCGACGCCGACGTGCAGGGTGTACGCGGCGAACCCGCTGCATTGGGCCAGGGCGCCGGCGGTGTGCGCGCCGGCGCGGCTGCCGCTGACGAGGTGCCCGAGCCACGCAGCGCAGACCCCCAGCAGCGTAAAGTGGAGGATCGCCAGAAGGTTCGAGAGTGCGACGGGGGCGATCGGCAACAACACCGCAAAGATCCCGTTCAGCGGCTCGATCGGGTACAGCGCCATACCGCCCGGAAACCCCACCCAGTCGGTGTGCAGCCCCCATGTCCCGCTCCAGAACTCCTGCCGCATCCACCACAGGTTCCACACGTGCTTGATGCCGTCGGCGTCCACGCTCCCCAGCGCCCGGCCCGAGATGTTGGCCGCGGCCGGCCAAGTCAACAGCAGCGCGAGCGCCAGCGATTGCAGCAGCAGCAAGAGCCGGGGCACGCTGCAACCTACCTCGACTACGAGCGCGTGGCTGGAAAGGCTACGGCGCGGCCCTCGCCGCCCTCGCGTTCATGACCCCCACACCGCCGCTCGAACCCCACCTCCTCGACGTGCACACGGGCTGCGCCTCGCTCTGGAAGCCCCCTGGCCTCCCGGTCTTTCCCCCGAACCACGCCGAAGGCCCCAGCCTGCTCGACTGGTGGGCCACACAGCCGGCTTTCCCCGCTGCGGCGTTCCCGGCCGGCTTTCAAGGGGGCCTCGCGCATCGCCTCGACACCGCCACCAGCGGGCTGGTGCTCGCCGCGTTGGACCCGGCGATGTTGGAGGTCCTCCGCGGTTGGTTCGCTGCTCGGGCGCTGCGCAAGCTGTACGTCTTCCACACGCTCTCTTGCGCCTCGGGTGCGCCCGCCCTCGCGCCGGCCGGGCCCTCGCTCCTCGTTGAGCTGCCCATCGGCCACCACGACAAGAACAGGAAAAAGATGGTCGTGGCCGACCGCCCCTACCGCACGTGCCGGGGGCGCTGGTTTCCGGCCTGGACCCGCTTCACCTTCCTCGACATCCTCCCGGACGGTCGCCACCGCTGGCAAGCCGAGATCCGAACCGGCGTCACGCACCAGATCCGCGTTCACGCCGCGGCGTCAGGTCTCGCGCTCTGCGGCGACCCGCTTTACGGCTCGACCCCTGGCGAGTTTCTGCTTCACCACGCCCGCGTCGGGTTCCCGGACGGCCGCTGGTCCCCCGTTGCACCGCTGCCCGACGGTTCAACGCCGCCCCTCGCGATAGGGGGCGCCGATGGCATGGTTTGATCGCTACCGCGGTGACATGGAGCCGCGCGCAGCGTTCGACGCGCTCATGCTCGCGTGGGGTCGCACCGAGCTGCCTGAGGTGCTGCATCGCCTGTGTGGACCCCCGGGACTGCGCCGATTTGTCCTGCGTTTTCAAGACACGCCGCGGGGGTTGCGCGTGACTGGCCTTGAGAGCGAGGGTGTGAAGGGCGGCGGTGGACCTCCTCCGCCTCAGACCGCGAGCGCGGTGCTCCCCGAGGTCGAGCGCGGCCTGCTCGGGCTCCGGAACGCGCTGCCCAGCCCGTTTCGCTTCGAGCGCGGCGCCATCGGCGTCATCCGGGATGCGACGGGCCCCTTGGACATCACCATCCGCCTGGACGAGGACGGCGATGCGTTCCGCCTCGCGATCCTTCGGGCGCCAAAGGGCCCCGGCGTACCGGTAGACGATCCCGGCTACCTGCGCGCGCTCACCGCCTGGTCCGAGCAGGCCAACAAGGTGCGTGGCGGCTGGAAGATCTGTCGCGCGGGCCAGACGTTTCAGATCGAAGGGCACCGCCTCACGATCTTCACCGGCGACGACTCCGAGAGCCTCGTCGTCACGCTGCTTGGGACCTGGGATGGGCGGCACGACCGGTTCACGTGGCTCGTGGACAAGCCCGTCTCTGGCGAGGCGCCATTCGTGGAGCCTGAGCTGACCATCGCGCTTGGTCAGGTCACCGAGCTGGTCGCCTTCGCCGCCGCAAAGTTGGGCGCGCTCGGGGTGTTCCAAGGCGACACGGAAGACGCCGCGATCACCGTTTTCGCGGCCATCCGATGAGCGGCCGTTGAAGGACGCGCTGATCGTGACCGCGCTGTCGGTCCTGCCCAAAAACCTCGTCGCCCGGTGGATGGGCGCCGTCGGGCGGACGCGGTTCCCGGCGGGCTTGCAGCGGCTCATCTTGCGGGCCTACGTCGCCAAATACGGCCCGGATCTGACCGAGTGCGTAGGCGGGATCGCGGACTTCGACAGTCTGACGGCGTTCTTCACCCGGGCGCTGCGCCCGGAGGCCCGGCCGATCGATCCGCGGCCGGACAGCTTCGTTTCTCCCGTCGATGGCGTGTGTTCGGTCGTCGGGACGGTGATCGACGGCCAGATTCCCCAGGCCCCGGGGATCTCCTACACCGTCCAGGATCTGCTGCAGAGCAGCGTTCCCGGGGCACGCTACGCGGTGCTCTACCTGTCGCCGAAGGACTACCACCGCGTCCACACGCCCCGAGAAGGTCGCGCCACCCGGTTTCACTACCTCCCGGGCCGGCTTTGGCCTGTGTTCCCGGCGGCGACCCGGCAGATCCGGGATCTGTTCTCGAAGAACGAGCGCCTTGTCACTTGGCTCGACACGGATGCAGGGCCGATCGCGCTCGTGATGGTGGGCGCCTTCGGCGTCGGCCGAATCCGCACGGTGTACAACGAGATCGTGAGCAATACGGGAACGCCCGCGGTGGAAGGGGGGCTCGACCACCCCCTCGCCCGGTGTGCGGAGCTTGGCAGGTTTGAGCTTGGGTCCACCGTGATCCTGATCACCCCGCCGACCGTCGAGTGGGAGATCACGGCAGGCGCCACCGTTCGCCTCGGCCAACGGATCGGCCGTGTCATTCCGAGTACGGAAACAACGATCTGACCGGACCGAACCCATCGGCGGTGCGATAGTTTCTAACCTTTCATCCGGAGTCCCTTTGACCCTGCTCCTCGCGCTCTCGACCTATGCGTTGGCTTCGCCCCAGCTGCTGTGGACCTACGATGCTTTTGAGGATCGCGTGGCGCCCGACGATGGCTGGGAGGCCGGGTACTCGCCCGACACCTGGCAGAGCTTCAAGTACGGGGGCCACACCTGGGCCTACCCCGAAACCGACGACGGCGGCGGTGACTGGTTCGACGACGCGCCGATCTCCAACTGGATGACCAACCCCGCCGAAGAAGTGTACGACGGCGAGTTCGTGTTCAGCGCTTACATCTCCGATGATGACGCGATTGGCGGCGTGGTGGCGCAGTCCGACCATGAGGTCTGGCTGCTCGTCATTTGCGGCGACTCCCGCGACGGCACCGTTTGCCCGCTGGAGGACCATGTCGGCGATGTCGTGTTGTTGCACCTTGTGGAGGGAGAGAGGGCGGTCGAGGTGGACGTCGCGAACGACACCTACCCAACGGGCGAGATCTTCGACATCCACATCGCGATGAACGATGGCGAGATCGTCGCCTGGTCCGAGTTCACCGGCTGGGAGGTGAGCGGCGATGTGGACGAGGGCACCGCCATGGGCAGCGTTGGCTTCTATGCGTACGAGTGCGGCGGGATCCAGGACAACTCCGCCGGCTGCGCGTTCTCCGAGCCGAGCCTTTTTGGCCTCGACGACGACGACGATGACATCATCGACGACGACGACAACTGTGAGTTCGTCGAGAACGCCGACCAGGAAGACGCCGACAACGACGGCCTCGGCACCGCGTGCGACGACGACGAGGCGGACTCCGACACCGACACCGACACCGATACGGACACCGACACCGATTCGGACACGGACACGGACACCGACACCGACACCGACACCGACGTGGACACCGACTCGGGCACGCCGGACCTCGACACGGGCGCTGTGGGCGCGATCAAGACAGCCGGCTCCTGCGGCTGCGCCTCGACCCCCTCGCCTGGGATCGCAGGTGCGCTGCTTGGGCTGGGCCTGCTCGCGGTGGGGTTGCGGCGGCGGTGATAGCTCCGGCTCCATGAACTGGCGCTCGCTCCCCCTGATCGCGTTCGACACCGAGACCACCGGCTTCTACCCGGAGACGGGCGACCGCATGATCGAGTTCGCAGCTGTCGAGTTCACGCTCCGGGCAGACGGCTCCGTCGAGAGCTCTCGAGAGCACCAGTTCCTGATCAACCCCGAGCGTCCGATCCCGCGCGACGCGACGGAGGTCTCCGGCATCGGCGATGACCACGTGGCGAAGGCCCCGCTGTTCGCGGCGGTCGCGGACGCCATCCACGCCGTGCTGTCCCGCGGCATCACGGTGGCGCACAACTTTGCGTTCGATCAGAGGTTCTTGAGCTCTGAGCTGGCGAGATGCGGCAAGCGCTGGCCGCATCCGGTCGCAGAGATCGACACCCTGGACCTCTCCCGGCGACTGTACAACGAGGCGCGGGAGCACAACCTGGCTGCCGTGAGCGCCCGGCTCGGGGTGGTGCTCACAGGGGCGCACCGGGCGACCAACGACGCGCGGGCGTGCGGCGAAGCGTTCCTGGAGATGGCACGACGGCACGACGCGCCCACATCGCTGGCCGAGATGATCGTGTGGGCGGACGGCATCGGCGACGCACCCGGCACCGGGCACCTTCTCCGCGGCGAGGGAGGCGTCACGCGCTTCGCCACCGGCCGATTCGCTGGCCAGCCGGTGGAGGAGCACCCCGACGAGCTCGCCTGGATGACGATCGCGCGGGAGCGCTCTGATGCGGGCTGGCAAGCCACGTTCCCCGCCGAGGTCCGGGACTGGGCGGAGCGCTACCTGCGGGTGCGGGCCTCTGGACGGAACCAACAGGGCGCCAAGGGGTTCGGGCCCAATGATTGGGGCATCGACCCGCCGGTGGGGACCCCATGAGGCGCCCCTTCGCGATCTGCGCGCTGGCGGCGCTCGCCGGGGCACCGCTGTTGCTTGGGGCCGGGTCCGACCGCAGCCTGATCCGGCAGCTTGACAACGAGGTCATCGCGCTCCGCCAGCGGGTCTGGATGCTGGAGGAGCACTGCGGCAGCGAGGAGAAGCCCCCCGCGATCTTCGGCGAGCTGGTCCAGGTCTTCGGTGGCACCCCCGTGAGCATCAGCCGGCAGGGTGGCCGGGCGCTCATCACCCTCCGCATGGACGACCTGTTCTCGCTCGGTTCGCTCACCGTCCGCGAAGAGGTGCAGCCGTCGCTCGATCTGCTGGCCACCGCGCTCGCGGTCAACAGCGAGACGAACCTCGTCATCGTCGGCCACTCCGATGGCTCCCCCGCCCCCGAGGCGCTGCGCGCCCGCTACCCCTCCGATTGGGAGTGGAGCATGGCCATGGCTCAGGCCGTAAGCGAACAGTTGATCCGGTACGGCGTGCAGCCCGGCCGCATCACCCTCGGCTCCCGAGGCCCCTGGGATCCGCTCGTCAGCAACGACAACCCCGAGGGCCGGGCGATGAACCGCCGGGTCGTCATCCACCTGTCCGAAGGAAAATACCCATGAAGACGTTCGCGTTTGGATTTCTCGCGTTTGGTTTGCAAGCTTGTGCGGGCGGCGCGGGCGAGAGCGGCGTGGTGGTGGATGACTGCGGGGATGTCGATGGCGACGGCACCGACACCGGCGACGTGCCCGACCTGGCCGGGTCGTGGACCACCAGCTTCGCGCAGGACTTCTACGACGACACGTGCAGCGCCGACAACCTGGATCAGACCAGCGAGAGTTGGATCAGCGCGATGCAGGTGCAGGGCTCGGTGCCTTCCCTCGCGATGTATTTTGGGACTGAGCGGGGCGACGAACAATTCTACGGCATGGTCGATCGCAACGGTGGCGTCACGTTCGCCGGCGAGCACGCCCACCCGTCGGGTACGATGCACGCCCAATTCGGTGGGCTCGCGCATCACGACCAATACCTCGACCGCGATGTCATCGACGGGTCGGCGTTCTTGGGCCTCGACACCGATGGCGATGGCGCGATTGACTGCTATGCGAAGGGGAGCTGGAAGGCGATCAAGTCGGGGTAGTGCTCCATCGAAGGCGCACCCCCGACACGATGTGCGTTACGGGACGGCATGGTCCTCTGTCTGCTCGTCCCCGCGTTTGCATCGACCCTGTCGGTGGATGTCAGCGGGTCTGCCGGGTACACCTCGATCCAGGACGCTATCGATGCCGCCGTCGCCGGGGACCAGATCGTCGTCGCGGCCGGGACGTATGCTGAGAACCTGGACTTCTTGGGGAAGGACGTCCTGGTGAGCTCTGTCGATGGCTCCGACGAGACCGTGCTGATTGGCACCGGGACCAACACTGTGACGTTCGAAGGGGCGGAGACCGACGCCGCGGAGCTGAGGGGCTTCACGATCCAGTCCGGCGCGACCCGAGGGGTTTACATCGACGGGGCGAGCCCGATGCTTCGGGACATTGTATTTGAAGGGTTGGGATCGCTCTCGGTAGACGGCGGAGCGGTTTGGATCGGCGGGGGTTCGCCCACCTTCATCCGGTGTGCGTTCGCGGGGAACGTGGGGAATGACGGAGGGGCTATCTACTTCTCGGGGGGGGGACCATCCGAATTTTCAGGGGGACCTTCGAGGATAACGAGGCCGATGGGATTGGCGGCGGGGCGTACCTGAGTCGCGGAGTTGCCCGAATTGGGGAGAGCTCGTTCGTCGGCCAGGTGGCGGAGGCGGGTGGTGCTCTCTACGCCGACGGGGCCGAGTTGATTGTGGAGACGACCGATTTTCTTCAGAACGCGACCACGGGTGACGGGGGCGCCATTTGGGGATCCGTCGCCTCTTTTCAGAACACGTTCGGGGACAATAAGTCCGACGACAACGGCGGCGCAATCTACGGGGGTGGCACGCTCACCGGAGACACGTTCGTGCGCAACCGCGGCCATTACGGTGGGGCGGTGTACGGCGATCCCCTGATCGTGGACAGCGCCTTCATCGATAACGGTGCCCAGAGTTGCGGCGCGATTTTGGGCGATGTGACGGTGTCCGACAGCGTGTTCATTCAAAACCGCGTCGGCGAGGACGTCACCACGGGCAATGGAGGCGCAATCTGTGGGGACTGCGACATCGATTCCAGCGTGTTCGTTGCCAACAAGGCGCAGGACGGCGGCGCGATCAATGGCGCCGGAAGGTTCAGTCGCAACGTTTTCATGCAGAACATCGGCATGGATTCCGGAGGTGCGCTAGCGATCTCTGGCAGAGCATATCTGAGGAACAATCACTTCATCGAAAACGCCTCCCCGCTGGGTGCTGTCGCGTATCTCTACGCCCACAAGGGTGCCCTCACCAACAACGTAATGGCCTACAATTCCGGCGTCGCCGTCCAGGCCCGGTACCACTCCGACGGGAGCATCCTCAGCTACAACAATTGGTACGGGAACACCACCAACGTGGACGGGTACGGGTATGTGCCAGACATCACCACAGCCGGCAACATCTTCGTGGACCCCGTGTTCACCGCCTTCACCCCCGACGGGGACTACCTGAACGACGACCTGACCCTGGCATCCACCAGCCCCCTGATCGACGCAGGCGACCCCACGATCTTGGACGACGACGGCACCATCTCGGACATCGGCGCGTTCCAGACCACCCAGATAGACGCCGATGGCGACGGCTACGGCTCGCTCAGGGACTGCAACGAGGGCGACGCTACCATCTCGCCAGGCGCCGTGGACACCTTCGACGACGGCATCGACCAGGACTGCACCGGCACCGACGCCCACGACGGCGACGGTGACGGGTACGGAGACGACGATTGCGACGACGGCGACGCCGCCATTCATCCAGACGCGGAGGAGGTGCCCTACGACGGCATCGATCAGGACTGCGACGGCGCGGACATCGCAGACGCAGACGGCGATGGCGCCACCTGGGACATCGACTGCAACGACAACGACGACACGGTCTCTCCAGACGCGACCGACACCCCGTACGACGGCATCGACCAGGACTGCTCCGGTTCGGATCGCGACGACCTCGACCGCGACGGGTACCCGCTCGCCACCGATTGCGACGACACTGACCCCACCGCTTTCCCCGGCGGAACCGAGGTGCCCTACGACGGCATCGACCAGGACTGCAGCGGCGCCGACCTGGACGATTTGGACGGCGACGGATTCCTCTTGGCCGAGGATTGCGACGACACCGATGCCGCGGTCAACCCCGACGCGCTGGAGACTGCCAACGACGGAATCGACCAGGATTGCGACGGCTCCGATCTGATCGACGCCGACGGCGACGGCCATGACTACACCGACGATTGTGACGATCGCAGCGCGAGTGTGTACCCGGGTGCTCCGGACCGACCGTACGACGGCATCGACCAGGATTGCGACGGCGCCGATCGCGATGACCTCGATGCCGACGGGTTCTTGCGGAACGAAGACTGTGACGACCGTGACGCCGAGGTCCACCCAGGGGCCAAGGATCCCCCGGGCGACGGCTCGGACCAGGACTGCGACGGGTCGGATGGGAAGGTGCGTTGCGGGTGCTCCACCGGTGTGGCGTCGCCCTCCATCGCGTTCGCAGGGTTGGCGGTGGCCCTCTTGCTGGCGCAGCGCCGCCGCCGGTAGCGGTCGTCAGCCCGTGGGCCCTCCCACACGCTCTCGCGCCCGCAGGAACAGCCGCTCGGGCACGAAGTCGTGCTCCTCGAACGGTGGGAGTCGGGTGATCTCGCTGCCGAGTGCCACCTCTACGAGTTCATAGCTGGCCTCACCTCGGCGGTAGACGGTGACCGAACGCCCCAGGACATCCACCAGCCAGTACCAGCCGACGCCACCTCGATGGTAGGCACGCCACTTTGCGGGGCTCGGGGTGCTTCGCCAGCCGCCAGCCGACGACATCCGGACGCAGGCCTTCCCCGCCCACGTAGATGTCGGTCTCTTGCGAGAGCCACCAGCGACCGCCGATGCCATCGGGCCCTTGCGCCGAAAATACCTGTGAAAACACACCACCTTGCGCGGCACCGTGGTCGAACGTCGCCATCGCCTTGTAGACGATCTCCCCCCCGAGCAGCTCGGCTGCCCGCTCCCGGGGGGAGGAGAGCCATGCGACCAAGGCGCCATGCAGGTGCGCGGGCCAGGGGTCGATCAGGGGCCGGTACCAAGCACGAGGTAGGCCACGCCAGCGCCCGAGCTGGCGGGGGCGCCGACGACGAGATCCGGGTAGCCGTCCCCATTGGGGTCCCCGGCACCGGCGAGCGCCCTTGCCGCGTAGTGTGTTGCATCGTCGCCCGTGTACCGGAACATGTTTCCCAGGTTGTCCGAGGTGGGTGACGTGCTACCCAGGATGAGGTAACCGACACCCCCGTCGTTGTTGAACGGTGCGCCGACGAGCATGTCGTCGTGACCATCCCCGTCAACATCGCCCGCACCGCTGACCGAGTACCCGGCGTACTGCCACGAGTCCTCGCCTGCGTAGGTCACCGCGGTGGACAACGAGGCCCCAACAGGGGAGCTGCCCCCCATCACAAGGTACGCCGCACCGACGTAATCCGTGCCCGCGTAGTACGCCCCGACAAGGAAATCGTCGTACCCATCTCCGTCTACGTCGCCCGCGCCGGCGGTGGCGCTGCCCGTCAGATCACAGTCGCTGGCGCCGACGTAGACCACCGCGTTGGCGACGGTGTCGGAGACAGGGACTGGGCTGCCCAGGATGAGGTACGCCGCCCCACCGATCTCCCCGGCCAGGTTGTTCCCTGGCGCCCCGGCGATCACATCTGCGTAGCCATCCCCGTTCACGTCGCCGCCGGCAACCGATCGACCGACACCATCGTCGGCGATCCCCCGGTATTCCACCGCAGAGCTCAGGCCCATCGACGCGGGCGCGGAGCTCCCGAGCACGAGATAGGCCGCGCCCGGCCTTTCGCTTCCGACGGCCTTGCAGGACGACCCGATGATCAGGTCATCGAAGCCATCCGCATTCACATCGCCCGCCCCGGCGACAGCAACCCCAGCGCACTCCGCCAGCCCTCCTTCAAACACCAAGGTGGTTCCCAGGTCGAGCGAGGACGGGGTGGGACCCCCGAGGACCAGGTAGGCCGCGCCAGAATCGTTGACCCCTCCACTGCCGTCGCTCGCACCCACGATCACGTCGTCGAAGCCGTCCGCGTTGACATCCCCCGCGCCCGCCACGGACACGCCGGCTTCCTCCCCGCCCACCGCGCCTGTGAACCGGATCTCGCTCGCGAGGTCACCGGACGCGGGGGTAGCGCTCCCAAGGACCAGATACGCGCCACCATCGCGCCCCGGCGCCCCGACCACGAGCTCGTCAAAGCCGTCGCCATTGACATCCCCGGCCCCGGCGACGCAGGCGCCCGCTTCCCGTTCGAACGATTGCCCCGTGTAGACCACCATTGTTGTCAAGCTCTGCCAGGTCGGCTCGCAGGGCCCAGACCCGCCGTCGCAGTCGTTGTCCCAGCCGTCCTCGCAGATCTCGCTGGCGCCAGGGTGGACGCCGGCGTTGAGGTCGTCACAGTCACCCGGGGTCATCGAGCAGCTGCCATCCGTCTCACAGAGGCAACCCACCGAATCAGCGCCATACAGGTCACCATCGCGATCTTGG
>CANKNP010000143.1 GCA_947483545.1 Deltaproteobacteria bacterium
GGCAGCGCGCCGATTGCGCAGAGCGCCAGCGCAGCCCGGGAGGGTCGGAAGTCCCGAGACCGCTCGATGACCCCGCGGAGCCGCGCCGGGAGCGGGAGGCGAAGGACGGAGTGGGCATACCGGTTCGCGAAGACCGCCACGCCAAAAGCCAGCAGGAACCCGATGCCCGCCGCCCACGCCAGGGGCACCCACGCATCATGCCGGCCGGGCAGCACCCACCCCGCACCCCAGATCACAAGCAGCCCCCAAGGCGGAAGTTCGAGCACGCGAGAGGTGAGGAGCGCGAGCACGGCCTGCTCGGGCCGCTCGGAGATCCGCGCCAGGGCCACGGCCTTCGCGGCCTCACCCCCGCCGGTGGGCAACGCGAGCCCGAAGAAATTTCCGACGAGGATGCTGCGCAGCACCAGCGAGATCGCCGGCTTCGGGGCGGGCAGCAGCCCCCGGATGCGGAGCGCGTGGACCACCGAGTTGATGCCAAGCAAGAGACTGGGGGCGATCCACGCCCAGAGCGGGGCGGATCGGAGGCGAAGCGCCACGTCGGCGATCCGCACCTCTCGCAACACGATCGTGATCAGGACCACGGCCCCTAGCAGGCGAAGGAGGGGCAACCAGCGGGGTTTAGACACGGGCGGGAGGAGTAGCCCAAGGCCCGCCGGGGTGCTGGGCGAGTCCTCACCCCCCAATTCGCACCGCCGGGGCAACGGGTATACAATCGAACGGTTCCATGCCCAAAGAGCCGATCCACCCGCCGATCAAGGCGTCCGAGACAACCACCCTGCCGTTCCGTCCCGGCCCACCCCCGGCACCCGGGGCGGCGACCGCTACGACTGCGCCGATGCCCCGGATCGACACGCTGATCGGCAAGGTCCTGAACGGTCGGTACAAGGTCACGGAGCTCATCGCAAAGGGCGGGATGGGGCGGGTGTACAAGGCCGAGCAGGCGCCGTTGGGGCGGATCGTCGCGCTGAAGGTGCTCGATGGCTCGGACGACGTGGGCCAAGACGCCGAATTTCGAGGCCGGTTCAGCTTGGAAGCTGGCGCCACGGCCAAGCTCACGCATCCGAACACCATCCGGATCTTCGACTACGGGCAGACGAGCGACGATATTTTCTACATCGCGATGGAGTACCTGGACGGTCGGACACTGCACCAGACGCTGAAAGAAGAAGGGCCGATGAGCCCCGAGCGCGTCATCCACGTGATCCGGCAAGTGTGCGCCAGCTTGCGGGAGGCGCACGCGCTGGGGCTGATCCACCGGGATCTGAAGCCCTCCAACGTCGTGCTTTTGCGCGCGGGAGAGGAGGCGGAGTTCGCCAAGGTCCTCGACTTCGGACTCGTGAAAGAGGTCAGCGGGAACAGCGAACTGACGCGCCTCGACGCCGTCGTCGGGTCCCCAAGCTACATGTCGCCCGAGCAGATCCGCTCGTCCAAGGTGGATAGTCGGTCGGACATCTACTCGCTCGGTGTGCTGATGTACACCTGCCTCGCGGGCAAGCCCCCGTTCACCGGGGTGAGCTCCGTGAACCTGCTGATGGCGCACCTGCACAACACCGTGCCGCCGATCACCGAGCGCGCGCCGCTCGATCGCGCGCCGATCCTGGCGTGGATCGTGATGACCTGCCTCGAAAAGGAGCCCGACGCGCGGTTCGGGACCGTCGAGGAGCTGTCGCGCGCGCTGCGGATCGCGGCCTCCGAGCTTCGGGGCGACCGCCCGTCGAAGCCGACGCTGACCAACGGCAAGCTGGTGTTGCAGGACGAGCCGACACCCAGCTCGTCGATGCGGCTCGCCCCGCCCCCAGGCGTTCGGGGGGAGGACAGCCGCTCCGCGAGCAGCCGGTCCAGCTCGAGCCGCGCAGGGCAGACGCTCGTCGCGCATCCGAGCACGAGTCGATCCAGAGCACCGGAATCGGGGTTTCCCTGGTGGGCCGCGGTGTTGATCGGCATTGTGGGGCTCGGCGGGATCGTGATTCTGGCGCTCGCGATGGGCGGGGCCTACATGAGCAACCAGATCGTGACCCCGGAGGTCACGCCTGCGCCGGAGGTCATGGCCGCGCCTGTCGCGCCGGCCCCTCCGCCGGCCGCCTCGACCGATCCGCTGCCCGGATCCCAGCCTGCGGCGGGCCCTGTCGAGGTCGCCCCGAAGCCCACCCGCCCGGCGACAAAGCCGACCGCCTCGACCAAGCCCGCGACGGCCGAGCCCGAACCGAAGCCGGCGAGCGAGCCCACGGAGGCCCGCCCGCAGTCCGACCTCAAGTCCTGGGACTGACCATGTTCATGCTGCCCCTTTGCCTGCTCCTCGGCAGCCCCCTGCTCGGTCCGGCGTTCGCCGACGAGACCACCGATGCCCGCGCGAAAGAGCTCTACGAGAACGGTGCAGAGCTCTACGACGAGGGCCGCTACGACGACGCGGTCGCCGCCTGGGAGGAGGCCTACCGGCTCTCGGGTCGCGCGCTCCTGCTCTACAACATCGCGAACGCCCAGGAGCGCGCCGGTCACTACGTCGAGGCGCTTGAACAGCTCAACCGTTACCGAGCCTTCGCCACCGCGGACGAGCGCGACATCCTTGATCGTCGCATCCGCAACCTGGAGAAGCGCATCGACGAGAGCGGCGGCACCCCCGCCCCGACCACCGCTACGCCGGTCTCCACCACCCCGACCACGACAGCCCCGACCACCACAGCCCCGGTGACCACCGCGGCGGTCACGACCTCGACCGCCGTCGAGGAGAAGCCGGAGCGCAAGGGTCCACCCCTGCCGACCTACATCCTTGGCGGTGTCGGTGTCCTTGGGCTCGCGTCGGGCGCGATCTTCGGGCTGCAAGCGACCACCGCTCGCACCGAAGCCGAGGGCTTCTGCCAGAAGACCGACGAGCAGAAGATCTGCCCGATCGAAGCCCAGGACGCCATCGCCCGTGACAAAACAGACGCGTTGATCGCGGACATTTCCTTAGGCGTCGGGGGGGCTGGAATCATCAGCGCCGTCATCTTCGCGCTGCTCGACGCGCCCGTGGCGTTCGTCCCAACGGGCAGCGGCGGGATGCTCTCCGTCGGCGGGAGCTTCTGATGCGACATCTGCGCCGGCTGCCCCTCCTCGCGCTGATCGGCTGCTCGCTCGGCACCTACGACTACGTGCCCTGCGAGGCGAACAAGCAGTGTCGCGACGCGTTTGGGTTCAACAACGTCTGCAACCCGGAGGGGTTCTGCCAGCAGGCAGAGGCCAACGATCGCTGCACTGAGACCTGGCCCGAGGATCTGCTCGAACGGCCGGAGAACTACGAGACGACCATCATCCTCGGCTCTCTCTACGATCACAGCACCGACACCCCCGAGACCCTGGCCACGCAGCTCCCGATCATCCAGGTCAACACCTCGGAGGGGCTCGACGGCCAGTTCTTTGGCATCGTGCAGTGTGACTACGCGGAGGATCTCGACATCGACGATCAGACCGCGGACGAAGCGACGGAGAGCGGCGCGCTCTACCTGGCCGATACCATCGGGGTCGCCTCGATCATCGGCCCGGCGACCAGCTCCCAGGCCCAGACCGCCTACAGCGCGCTGCACTACGGGGCCGCCGACTTCGACGTCGTCCTGATCTCGCCTTCGGCCACCAGCACCTCGCTCACGAGCATCGACGGGGTCGCACCTACCGAGGAAGATCCCGGCTTGTTCTGGCGCACCGCCCCGCCCGACGATCTGCAAGGCAAGGTCATCGCCGATCTGGTGACCGAACAGGGCTTGAGCGACGTGATCTGCATCCACGAGTCGGGGCCCTATGGGCAGGGGCTCTATGAGGCGTTCGACCTCAACTATGCCGGCAACGCCGAGGAGATCACGTACACCGAGCAGGCCACGATCTCCGACTACGTGGTGTCCGGCACCGCCGGGAAAGACGCCGTGCTGTTCTTCGCCTCGGACGCCAGCGACATCGCCGCGTTCCTGAACGCCGCCGTCGGCCTCGCCCAGTTCGAGGACATGCCCATCTTCTTCGCAGACGCCGCGCGGGACACCGACCTGCTGGACGCCGCCTCCAGCGCCTCCGACCTGTTCGACAACGTGACCGGCACCGCGCCGGCGATCGTGCTCGGCGACGTCTACGACGCGTTCAACTCGGCATATGCGGCGGAGTACGCCCCAAGTTCGGCGAGCGACTCGGTCTACACCCCCTACTGTTACGACGCGACCTGGCTCGCCATCTACGGCACCGCGTGGTCCTACTACCAGGACGGTGGCGTCGGCGGCACCGGCATCGCCCGGGGCCTGCGGCACATCAGCGATCCCGACTGGGAGGAGGAGGACCAGATCATCCTGCGCCTCACCAGCTGGATCGAGCTGGTCGCGTACGCCGATGCAGGCGAGGACATCAACGTGATCGGGGCCTCCGGCGAGCTGGAGTATGACCCTGAGACCGGCGAAACGTCTGGCCCCGTCGATGTGTGGAAGATCAACGAGGACGGCGACGGGTTCGACACGGTCAACACGGTTGAGCCGTAGCCCAGGGTTGTTCGGCGTCGTCACCATGATGATCGCGTGCGGGTCCGACCCGACGGAGGATCGTGCGCGCTATCTGGCCGCGCTCACGAGCGGGGCGTGCGAGACGGTCGAAGCCGACGCGCTCGCGGACGACTGCTGGATCGCGTGGGTGGCGACGCCCCTGACGGAGACGGAGACCGCGGAGCAACGGGCCGACGCCTGCGAGCGAGTGATCGGGGAAAAGGACAAGGGCGAATGCTACTTCGTCGTCGCCGAGACGCACGAGGCGCCCGGATTCTGTCCAAAGGCAGCGCCGTTCGCCGATGACTGCGCGATGCACACCGTCTCGCGGGGATTCGCCAGGGCCCGGACCCTCGACGAGCAAGGCGCCAGCACGCAGATCGTGCTCTCCGGCCTCGCCGAGGACGATCCCCGGCCGTGGTCCGCCTACTACCGGGAGCTCCTCAGCCGCGCCGAGCTGCTGGACCGCGCGCCCTGTGCGGCGGCGTCCACCCCGGAACGACAAGCCGCCTGCAACGCCACCGGCCTCGCGTTGTTCGAGGACCGGCTGAACCAGGCGCGGGACCGGCGGCTGTTCACCTGCGTCGGAGCCGCTCCCCAACTGCCCTGGCCCAAACGGGTGGCTTGGGTCGCCGACCCGGACATGGACACCGCCTTCGCGCGACGCACCGACCTCTGCACCCCGTTGGACGTGCCCCGATGAGCGGCGTTCGCTCGGCGGTGCAGGCGGGGGCGCTGGCCGCCTTGATCATGGCCGCAGTCGCCATCGCCGTGCGGGTCACCCTCTGGATCGCGCCGCCGGAGCGGGAGGCATGGACGCTGATCGGCATCACGACCGACACGACAGCGCTCTACGCGCGGCTCTCTACGTCATCGACGGGGTTCTACGATGGGCAGGTCACCACCCGGCTCGCGGCGTTGCCTCCGCAGAGCTTTGTCGTGGAACATCGCGCCATGTTGGGACCGGCGGAGGGGGGGGAGGACGGCATCGTGTCGGGGAGCGATGGGCTCACGCGCAGCGGCGGCTCCTGGAAGCTGCGGATCGGCGGGAACAACGTGCAGGTGCGGGCGACCTCGACGCCGAGCCACCCGCCCATACGGGAGTGTCCGCCGGAGACCGGAAAGCTCGCGGGGGTGCTCGGGGTGGGGGACGGGGGGGACGCGAGCGGGGCGCTGCTGCTGGATGGGCGAGCCGTGGTGGTGCACACGCTCGCGGTGGGCGAGGTCAGCAACGAGGCGCTCTACGTGCTGGGACCGGGCTTCGCCGCAGGGGTGGACCCCCTCGCGGACTGCCCCGCGTGGGTGATCTCGGGCACGGAGGAGTGGGTGGGCGAGGCGCCCGAGCTCCCCGAGGGTAGCGAAGGCGACGTGCAACTGGGACCGTGGACCCTGCACATTCGACGCCTGGGCGAGCCGCTACGGATGGATAGCCACGGACACCTGCTGCCGATCGAGAGATGGGCCGCCACGCTGGTCGGCTGGCGGGAGGCCCACCAACGGCTCCAACGGGTGACCGTGCGGATGGAGGGGCCGGAGGTCAACGGGCCGCGGTCGGGGGTGATGTTGAGGCGGACGGTGCGGACTCAGAAATAATAGTGAAACCCCACCGAAGGCGAGGCCACCGTCGAGATCTGCGTGGCCGCGCCGAGATCCACGTTGACCGCCAGTTCGGCGAGGAAGCCCAGGTTGTCGAGCCCGAAGAGGAAGAACTCCGCCCCGATGCTCGGGGAGACGCGCAGCGCGGTCTCGGTCGTCGTCTTGGCGGCGACGGGCTCGCCCTCGGCGTCCGTGGTCGCCGGAGTGACATGGCTCGCGCTCGAGAACCCGCCGCCAGCGCCCAGGTAGAGGTTCATGTTGTCCTCCGCGACGACCCCAAAGTACAATCGCCCACCTGCAAAGTAGGCGGTGTCACCCCCGGCGACCATGTCCACGCCAGCCTCAGCGCCGACGCCCACATTGAGCGTGGGCTTGCCCGTCGGGAACCCAAAGCGCACCGAGAGCGACGACAACCCGCCGAAGCTCTGCGCGCCACCGATGCCGATGCGACCGTTGAGGTCCTTGGCTTGGGCGGAGAGGGGCAGGGCGACGAGGGCGAGGGCGAGGGCGAGGAGAGGGGCAGCGCGATTCATAGGGAGTCACCGGCGACGGCGGGGTTTAGCCCGGCGGGGGCGGGGGCGCGAGGGGTGCCCAGCGGCGTTTCGCGGCCCGCGGTGACCCTGCGGCAAGGGGCTCCAAGCCGCCCTACATGTCCACCGTCCACACATCGATCTTGCCGTGCGGACCGATGTCCTTCTTCGTTTCAAGCTTGAGCACCCCGCGCGGGCAGACATGCGCGCACATGCCGCAACCCACGCAGCTCGCGCGCTTGATGTCCTGGTTGGCCATGGCGTACGAGCGCACGTCGATGCCCATCTCGCAGTAGGTCGAGCAGTTGCCGCAGGAGATGCACATGTCCTTTTTGACGGTGATGCGGAAGCGGCCAAACTTCTGGATTACCCCCAAGATCGCGGCCATCGGGCAGCCAAAGCGGCACCAAACCCGGGTGCCCATGACCGGATACAAGCCGGTGCCGATCACGCCCGAGAAGATCGAGCCGATCGCGAACGAGTACATGCCCTTGTAGCTGTTCGCGAACCCGTGTACGGGCGAGTCGGCGGGGGCGAGCGCATCGGCCAGGATGATGCCCAGCATCGCGAACGCCGCGAACAAAACGGCGTGGATACTGACCTGTTCGATGCGCCAAGCCCGCGCAGACTTGTCGGACAGATGCCGCCAGGGATCTCCAAAGGTCTCCGCGAGGCCGCCGCAGCCGCAGATCCAAGAGCAATACGCGCGTTTGCCCTTGAAATAGACCAGGAGCGGCAGACCGACGAAGGATCCGAACACGAACCACGCCACGACGGTGGGCTGCATGTGGTCGAGGTTGTAGGGGAAGAAAAGGTCGTACTTCAACGGGAAGAAGTAGCTGAAGTACCAGGCCGGGCGCTGGGCGAAGTCGAGCGCGAGCGGCAGCATGAAGCCCAGGATCGCCTGGACGCTCACAAGCGAGAGTGTGCGCCACTGGTGGTACCGCGAATTGCCGTGCTTCTTCAACATGAAGTAGCCGCCGACGATCATGCCTAGCGTGTATAGCCCGGCGTACATGTACCATTTGTTGAAGAGCCACAAGCTCCCGTTGTCATTGAGCTTCCACCCGAGCTTCACGATCAGCAGGTTGAGCGGATCCTTGGCGTAGCGCACCAAAGCGTCTGTCGCGTTGTAGTCCTCCTTCCCGAAGTAAAGCAGCAGGTAGAACGCCAACAGCAGGCCGGTCACGATCCACGCGGGGCTCCCACGGGTGCTGACAGGCTTCTGGTAGGTGGACAGCAGGCCAACTTGCATGGATCAAGCTCCTTCGGTGAGCGTGGCGGTGGGGAGCACGGTGAACGGCTCCAGGAATTCCTCATCAAACCGGGCTTCGTTCATGTGCTCCAGCACCCAGGCGAGCGGCCGGCGCTCTTGAACCCAGCGCATCCAGACCTGGTGATCCCAACGCGTGCCGAGCCCGTTGAACCCCTTCACGATCCCGTGCCTCGTCACGATCCGCTGGGTGACTGCTTTCCCGGGGACTTGCTGGTACCAGGTCTGCCAGCCTTCGCCATCGGGCGTGCCACCCGCGCCTGCGTGCTTGTTCGGCTTCGCAAAGGGGATGAAGCCCGCCGTGGTGTACTCGATGTCGAAGAACTTTGCGGAGTTGTACCAGGTTCCTCGCCTGTATTTTACCTCGTCCCCAAGCATGGCTGCCGCCGCTGCGCGCCCCTGATCCCGGCTCGTGTACCAGATCTGCTCAGGCCGACGCGCACCGTCCGGCCAGGTGACCTGCGCACAATCCCCGGCCGCGAACACCCCGGGGGCGGACGTGCTCTCGAGGTTATCGCCCGTCTCGATCGCGCCGGATTGCGGGTTCACGTCGACCCCCGAGCCTGCCAGGAACGCCGTGGCGGGAACGACCCCGATAGCGCCAACCACCAGATCGACCTCGATCGACTCTTTGCCCTTGAGGACTACCTTTTTGCCCTTGCGCTCGTAGCCGTCGATCGGGCAATCCGTCCGGCAATCAAGCCCGTGATGGCGCACGTGGGTGGCCACGACCTCGGCCTCCGCACCGTCCAAGGCGACGGGAAAATACCAAGGCTCACGGATGAGAAAATGCGTCTTCAACCCGCGTAGATGCAGAACTTCGGCGGACTCGACGCCGATGAGACCCCCGCCGATGACGGCGACCGACATGCCGGGCTTGGCCGCGGCGTCCAACGCCTTGTAGTCGGGCAACGTCACGAAATGGTGCATGAAACGGTCGGGATCCTCGTACGCCCCGGCCCAGGGCAGGCGGCGGGCGACGGAGCCGATGGCCAGCAGCAGCCGATCGTAGGTGAGGGTCGCGCCGGATTGGAGGGTGACCGAGCGGGCGGCGGCGTTCACCGCGGTGACGCGATCAAGCACGCGGTCGAACCGCATGCGATCGTACAAATCCTCGGGGTAAAACTGCGTATCTTTCAGCGAGAGCTGGCCGCAGAACAGGTACATGAGCGAGACCCGCGCGAAGGGGTGCGCGTGCTCGTACGAGATCACGGTGATCTTGGCGGCTCTGTCTCGAGCGCGAAGCGCGATGGCCGCTTCGATCCCGGCGATGCTGTTGCCGACGACGATGTAATGAGGGGCAGGCAAAGGACCTCCGGAGCACGCGCAGTATAAGGTGGCGCGGGGGACGGGGGCGGCTTGGGGCCCCACAAACGGGGCAACTCCTGGCCGTGGAACGCCGCTTCGCATCGGCGGGGTGAGGCGCAGGTTTCGGCGCGGCGGGAGGGGGATGCCCGGGTCAACGCAGCAGTCTGGCCACCCGGGCGGCGAGGTCCGGCGCTTCTCCCGCCCACTTCGGCTTTGCGCCTTTGCGAGACCTTTCCGGACAATCCGAATCACCCGACCGCCAATCGCACCCCTGGAGTTCAGCGCCGTTCCTTGATAGCCCCGCCCGTCACCCCGAGACCCCGTGCGCAACCCGCCCATCCCCCGCGATCACGTCCACCGCCTTTCGGAAGCTTGCGCCGAGCTGGGCATGGGCTTCCAGCCGGTCGCCAAGCGCGCGCTCGAGAACCAGGGCCGCGTGGTCCGGTTCTTCCGCGGCAACGCCCCGGTCATGGCGAAGCAGCCGAGCGAGGTCTCCCAATACCTGCTCGCCGTCGTGATCCGGATCTTTGAGCAATGCGGCGGCAAGATCGAGCGCATCGGGGACACCGACATGGCGCGGGCCGCAGCGAAGGTCCAGGCCGCTGCGCGCACGGTCGGGCTGATCCCGGCGGACGCGAGCTTTCCCGAGAAGGTGCGGTCGGTCTCCGATCGTGCGCAGCCCCACATCCTCGATGAGGCGCTGCACGCGCTGTTCGAGCGCGAGGAGCGCAAGGAGCAGGAGGTCGAGATGGCGCAGGATCAAGCGGCGCTGGTGTTCCTGCTGCTCTGGGCCGCGACAGAGGCGATGGACGCCGCCTGGCGGTCCCCCTCGGCCCCGACCTGGGAAGCCACCGCAGGAGGCGCGTGATGGGCCTCCGAGACCGGCTCAAGGGCGCAGTCAAGAAGGTGATCGGCGGGGGTGGGCCCGCGAAAACGGACGTGCGCGCCGTCACCGGACTCGGCAAGGACACGCCGGACGGCTTTCGCGTCGTCGCCCCGCAGGGTGCGATCAAAGAAGGCGGGGCCGGGACCTACGGGCACAACAACAACCGCGTGGTGGCCGTGTTCTTGAAGGATGGCACCTACTACGCGGTGGACAACGAGTGCCGCCACGAAGACGGCCCCGTCGGCGAGGGCGCGATCAACGGCTGCCTCGTGAAGTGCCCGTACCACGAGTGGGAGTACGACTTCACGACCGGCAAGTGCACGACGCAGCCCGACTCCAGGCTTGAAACCTACGCTGTTCGCGTGCAGGACGGCTTCATCCAAGTCGGCCCGATGCTCACCGCGGGCACATCGATGCGGGGCGGGGAACACAACGACGGTCTCAAGGTGATCACCCGATGAATGCTTCCATTGGCGCGAGCCTCAAGCGCGGTCAGACCCTTCGGGACCTGACCGCCACCCTCGGCAAGATCCAGGAGGCAGGAAAGCCGCTCGCCCTGCACATCGAGGCCCGGTGTGTGCCCTACCTGGGAGACACCGTCGCCGGCTGGACCGACGGCCCGCCGTCGAGCACGGTGCTGTGGATGCTGTCGGGCAAAGACCCGCACGAGGATGCTTGGCGTCGTTGGACGATCTCCAGCGTTGGAAGCGGCCAGTACGAGATCGGCTGCTTCCCGACGCATTTTCGGAACGCGTTGGATCCGCTCGCGCCGGGCGTGCCGCCGAGCTCGAGCCGGGCGCGGGGGTAGCTTTCGGAGCGCCCGCGGGCCGCAGGTAGCGCGATTCGTTGCGCGCCCCTTTTCCATACGGGGAAGCGGTACGATCCGAGGATGCCCCCCATGCTCCTCCTCCTGCTCGCCTGCTCCTCTGATCCCGAGCCCGTGCGAACCGCGACCTTCCTCGCACCCGAGCCCCCTCCCCCGCCGGCCTTTGAGGACGCGCCGCCGGAATCCCCGCGGTTGCCGGTCGCGGATGCCCTGGTGCAGCCGATCGATGCGTGGCTGAACACCCACGCGAGCCTGCGAACGACCGTGCAGGTGGACCGCCCGCTCTACCGCCCCGGCGAGACGGTCTGGGTGCGGACATGGAGCCTGTCCTCGAAGGACCTGTCCGGGGTTGATGGCAAGGTGACTTATGAGCTGGTCGGGCCAGACGGCGCTGCAGTGGCCAAGAAGCTCGTGCGGCAGAAGGCCGGATTTGCGACCAACGATCTGACGATCCCGGGTGGTTTTCGAGGCGGATCCTGGAAAGTTCGAGCCACCGTCGCGGGCCAGCCGACGGCAGAGCGAACAATCCAAGTGATGGCGACCGAGCTGCCGAGCATCAAGAAGGAGCTGGAGTTCGTGCGCGATGCGTACGGTCCCGGCGACGAAGTCACGGCCACGCTCTCGCTTCACGACGCGACCGACGCCGCGCTCCCCAACAGGGACGCTTCCGCGGTGGTGCAACTCGGAGATCAGAAACTGCCAACAATGCCCATCCGAACCGACGACGCAGGCAACGCGCTCGTCACGTTCCGGCTCCCTGCCACACTCGCCAACGACGACGGGGTGCTCACCGTGCTCGTCGCCGAGGGCGGTTTGACCGAGTCGGTGAGCCGTCGGGTGCCGATCGTGACGGCGAAGGTGCAACTGTCGCTGTTCCCGGAGGGCGGCGACCTGGTCTCCGGGCTGTCTTCCCGGGTGTACTTCGCCGCGACGGACGCCTCGGGCCGGCCGGCAGACGTCGCAGGTCGCGTGGTGGACGAGAC
>CANKNP010000144.1 GCA_947483545.1 Deltaproteobacteria bacterium
CTCGACAGCAGCTCCTGGTCGATCCACGCGGAGCTCGCCGAGACCATCGAGCGTCACGCAGGCCCGGGGTTGCAGCCGGAGCTGCGGGTGTTGGCGGCGGGAAGGGGCAAGATCCGAGGCAAGGCGTACCGGGTTGTCGCCGACCGGCTCGCGAAGATGGGCGTGGGCCGAGCGGATCCCAAGCTCCTGGCGGGCGTGTCGTCCCGGCGCGAACTGCCGGAGTTGTGGGCTGCCGTGCTGGCGGACCCAGGCGATCTCGATCCCCGCCGGGTGCTGGCCGACGCGCTCCTGGAGGCGAGCGATCCCCGCGGCGAGTTCATCTCCCTGCAGCTCGCCCGACACGCAGCGGAACAAGCGGGCGTGCGGGTGGAGGTCGCGGCGAAGCGGCGAGAGCAGGACCTGCTCGACGTGCATATCGACGCGTGGTCGGGCGCGATCCCCGGGGTGCGGCGCGCGTCGCGGGTGTTCGAGCGCGGGTTTCTCGTCGCCATGGGCTTGGAGCTCCCCCCGCGGGCGCCGATCCCGGACGTTCCCGAGTGGCGGATGATCGAACGGCTGGAGGTCCGTACGCAGGCGTCGTGTGGGCCGCTGCTCGACCGCCTGCCCCGGCTCCAGCACCTCGCGTTGCGAGGCCCACCACCCGATCTGGAGGGACCGTGGCCCTCCGTCGAGGTGCTGGCCATCAACGTGGAGTTCACTTCGGTCTGGACGCGCCTCGCCGGTTCGGCGCTGCCGGAGCGACTGGCGCAATTCCCGGGCCTGCGGATGCTGATCAGCCCGGTGGATCGCGACGGCCACATGGACTTCCTGCTCGCCGGTGCCCGCCACCTCCGCGCGCTCGGCCTGCTGGTTGGGACCGGGGGCCACCTCTTCGCCTACGCCGTCCGCCGCTGGGCCGAGGGCGCGGGTCCGGACGAGCTGCGGACCGGCCTCGGGGACAGCCCCACCTTGACGCCCGGGGGCTGGCTGGTCGCGTTGAGCCGATCATCTCCAAGGCACGCGCGTATTGGCTGGGCCGGGGGTACCGCTTGGCACAGGGCCCGGCTCCCCGTGGTTCTGGAGAACCTGCGAGACGGCGGGTTCAAGACCGTGTCGCTCGTCCGCGGGCGCGTCGTAGACCACGCTGTCATCGACGTGCCAGGGCTGGAGGTGCGGGTGGACGGCGCGGAGATCGATTTTACGGGCGTCGAGCGCCCAACACCATAGTGCCCGTGCCCCGAAGTTCTGCGCCAGCCCCGCAGGCGCTCAATCGCACCGGAGCCGAGGGCCGGTTTCGGAGGGTACTCCCAACGAAAACGGCCAAGCGCTCGTAGCCGGGCGCATCGGGCGAAGAACGCTTGACCAGCCCGGCGGCTACGTCGCGGGCGACACCGACTGCGACGACGCGGACCCGGACTACCACCCGAACGCGACCGAGAGCTGCAGCGACGCCGAGGACTTCAACTGCGATGGGTCTACCGGCTACGCCGACGCGGACGGCGATGGCTGGGCTGCCTGCCTGGAGTGCGACGACGCCACGGCCGACATCAACCCCGACGCTGTCGAGGTCGGATTTTTCGTGACGAGCGTGTGGGTCTGGCAGGTCGCGGGGTTCTCGTTCGCCACGGTGTTTTCGCAGAAGTTTGGGCTTGTAGGCGGGGAGGGGCGGCTGCGAACGGCTACTTCCCCACGGTGAACGTGCGCACGCTGCTGTTGCTCCCCCTCGCGGGTTGCGCCCTGGTCACCGACGCTGACCTCGCCGCGCGCATGGATTTGGACGGCGACGGCGCCCCCCGCCCCGACGATTGCTGGACGCCGCGGACGTGGACGGGATCGCGCGGGCTCACCCCACCGAAAACGGCGCCGGCCTCAGCAACCACGCGAGAAATTCCGGATGCGGCCGCGCCACAACCTCCTCCCGCACACGTTTCCCGCGCCCGGTCAACACACCCGCGCCCGTGGAAACCGCAGCTTCCACCGCGTCCTGGGTCCCGCGAACGACAAAATAACCCTTCCCCCCCAACGCCACCGATATTCTCATCCCGCAAAGGGAAACGTCCGCCTCTTTCAAACTTCGGTCACACGCCTCCAATACCCCGGCGATGCTCGACCCCTCGATGATACCGACGGTATCGATCTCCCCGCCCGTGTCCGTCCCGCCCCGCAAGCCCGTCCAAACCTGCGGGTGCGCAAACGGCAACACCAGCTGGTCCAAGACATCGTCCCCGGCGACCGCGCGCCCAACGGCATGGGCAGCTTCAATATCGGCGACCGGACCGCCCGTCAGGATCAGAAATCGGCCGGGCTCAATGAGGTTGGCCTCCAACACTCGGACAGGCGCCTCTTTGACCAGCGCATCCAACACCCGATAGCCACGGGCGATCGAGCACAGTTCCAGGAGCGCGAGGGCATCCAAGGCGGGGGTCACACGATGCGGAAGTGACCCGAGAGCGTGCAGCGCCGCTCGCGGGTGAAATTCCGGGCGGTGGTGAGCCCTTCGCCGGTGGGCGAGGCGATGGTGAAGCTGGTGTAGCCCTCTCCGCCGAACCCAAGCCCAGCGTAGTTCGAAGCGTTTTTCACGAAGATGCTGGTGTTCGCGACGCGCGCGAAGCGGTGGAGGTTGTCGATGTTCTTCGAGTACATCGAGCTGGTGTGCCCGAACCCATGCTCGGCCTTCACCGCCATCTCGATGCCCTCGTGCACATCCCGCACCCGGACGATGCCAATGATCGGCATCAGCAGCTCGGTCTGCACGAACGGGTGGTCGAACGGCACTTCGCAGATGATCAGCCGCGGATCGCCCTGGAAGGGCACGTCGATCTCGCGGAGGTACTCGCGCGCCGACTTGCCGACCCACTTGGTGACCGTGTGCTGGCGGTCTGCCTGGAGGATCAGCTTCTCAAGCCGGACGATCTGGTGGTTCCGCAGGAGCACGGCGCCCGACCGCACCATGTTCTCGATGAGCTTGTCGTGGATCTTGTCCACGGCAAACACCTCTTTCTCGTCGGTGCAGATGATGTTGTTGTCGAAGCTGGCACCGGCGATGATGCCGCGGGCGGCCTGCTCCAGATCCGCGGTCTCGTCGACCACGACCGGGGGATTGCCCGGCCCGCCGCAGATCGCCTTCTTGTTCGCGGCCAGCGCAGCCTTGACCACCGCGGGCCCGCCGGTCACGACGTTCAAGCGGATGCCGGGGTAGCGCAGCAGCTCGTCCGCCGATGCGATGGTTGGCGTGTCCACGCACACCATCAGGTTCTCAGGGCCCCCGACCTCCAACACCGCGCGGTTGATGAGGTCGATCACGTAGGCGGAGACGCGCCGGGCGGTCGGGTGGGTATTGAACACCACCGCGTTGCCGCCGGACACCATGCCGATGCCGTTGCACAGGATGGTCTCGGTAGGGTTCGTACACGGGGTGATCGCCCCGATCACCCCGTAGGGCGCACGCTCAATCAGCGCGAGCCCATCATCGCCCGTGTAGGCGATGGGCTCCAGGATCTCAGGCCCGGGCGTCTTGTGGATGACGAGCAGGTTCTTCTTGATCTTGTCTTCGTACCGGCCGAGTCCCGTCTCCTCGTTCGCCAGGCGAGCGAGGTTTTTGACATCTGCCGCCGCGCGACGCCGGATGTTTGCGATGATCTCGCGGCGCTTTTCGAGCGGCAAGGCGACCAGCGTGGCCTGGGCGGAACGGGCGGCGCTCACGCAGTCACTCACGGTCTTGAAGACCCCGACCGGCTTCTGGGGCATGTCGGCCTTGGCCTCGGGTGCCGAGACCTGCCCGATCACCCGCCGGACGATCTCTTCGATGTCCACACGATCAGCCATGGATCACTCGTCCTTTGACTTGTCGTAGGCGACGGCTCCGGAGACGTCGATGGTGTCTACGATGGCCATGATCACGGCGTCCACAGGTCGGCCGTCGGTCTGCCGGGTCTGGCGGGCGCTCGATCCGGAGGCGTAGAGCACGGTCTCCCCGACACCCGCGCCGACCGAATCCACGGCCACGACGAACGCATCCTTCGAGGCGGTGCTCCAGTGCCCCGTCCCGGCCTTGCCAGAACGAGCGAGGGAGAGGTCCTGCACCATGTACATGCGCAGTCCTTCCAGCTTTTCGTCCTTGCGCGAGGCAACAACGGTGCCGACGACCTTACCGAGCTTCACGGCAGCGCCCGACTACTTCGTCGCCGGCTTGCGGCCGAGCGGGAGCACCAGGTCCACGTTCTCGTGCGGACGCGGGATGATGTGGACGCTCACGAGCTCACCGACGCGCTGGGCCTCGCGCGCTCCGGCCTCGGTCGCAGCCTTGACCGCTGCGACATCGCCGCGGACGATGGCTGTGACGTAGCCCCCGCCGGTCTTCTCGTAGCCAACAAGCTCCACGCGCGCGGCCTTGACCATGGCGTCGCTCGCCTGGACCATGGCGACAAAACCCTTGCACTCAATCATTCCCAGTGCGTCAGACATGTGCAGAACTCCTAAACGTTACAGGTGAAAGGGGGGGAATCAACGACCGATGGCTTCGATGACGGCGATGGCCGCCGCCGCCGCGCTGTCAATCTCGGCCTCAGACCCGCTCATCCACAGCCGGCCGAAGGCGCCGTAGGGCTGCAGGTTGACGAGGCTCACATTCGCGGCCTTCTCGGCCTCGTTCGCGGCGAGCACGATCCAGGCGGCCGGCTCGGTCTCCAGGATGAACAGGCTCTGGCCGGGGATCAGCATCATGCCGGAGCGGTTCCGGTTGATCAACTGGGCCTGGTAGGGCTCCACCGCGCGAATGATCTGGTTGGACGTGACCTTCGGCTTGGTCGCATCCTTGGCGTTCACGCCGATGAACGCGCAGATCGCATCGCCCGCGGCGTGGACCTCGCCCTTCTCATCATGGTGAAGCTCCAGGAGCCCGAACGCGCGCTCGACCACCTGCACGGCGGGGACGGCGCTCGTGGCTTTCAGCGCCACGTCGGTCACCCGGTTGATGATCATGCCCGGCGCGGTCTCCACCCAGAGCGATGCCTGGCCAGCGAGCGGCAGAAAGCCCTTGGCCGTGGTGCCCGTGAACGCAGCGAGCTGCGGTTGCAGGCTGTCGAGGAACACGTAGCTGCGCAGCGTGATGGACAAGGCGGGAACTCCGGGCCGGCAGGGTAACGCGGAAGTGCAGGGCGCGGGGGCCAGAAACTAGCCCAGCGCCCGCCGAACACAAAAGATCACCCCGATCGCCGCGATCCCCGCCCCCCAGGGAACCTGCTCGCCCAGGAGCATCGCCGCCCAGCAGAGCCCCAGCAGCGGCTGCACCGTCTGGACCTGGGCCACGCGGGCGACCCCGCCCCGCGCCATGCCCCCGTACCAGAACAGAAAACCAATGTAGGAGCTGACGATAGCGGTGTAGCCGAACCCCAGCCACGCACCCGAGGAAGCCGCCGGCGGGTGCATCCAATTCGTGGCGATGAACCCGGGTAGCGTGACGGGCAACCCCAGGACCAACGCCCAAGAGAGCACGGCCGTCCCGCCGAGCTCCCGGGAGAGGCTGCCCCCCGCGGCGTAGCCGACCGCGGAGCAGACCATCGCCACGACCAACAGCAGGTCGGCGATCTGGGGTGCGCCAGCCCCTTGCGCGATCGCGTACGTCAACACGATAACGGCGCCTGCCGCAGACCAGCGCCAGAAGCGCCCGCTCGGCGAGGAGGCGACGACGCCTGGCTGCAGTCGCGCGTGAATCGTGGCTGCAATGGCCGTGAGCCCGGGCATCAATGCGGCGAACACGATGCCGTGGGCAGGCTGGGCGGGGTGGGGGGATCTATGTAGGTTTGAAGCGGCGTTCCACGGCCCTGCTTGGACCTGCGGCCGGAAGGAGCGAGCCGCCCCATCCTGATCCGTGACGGGGCCGTCAAAATCTAGCAGAAACGCGCCCCGCGATTTTGCTAGATTCTGACGATACTGTCAGAATCTATCCCCCCGCAGGCGCGCCGCTCCGGTAGTTGTCCGTCGGACGATACGTCAGGGAGAACGCTCCGAACGCCAAGGCAGCGACGAACGCGAAGCCGGCGAAGAAGAACATCTGAAAGGCCGTGACCCCGAGGCCGAGCGATCCGACCCAGGCGTTCACCCCATCGGTCTTGACCGATGCGTTCACCAACAGCACCCACAGGTTTCCGACAGTGACCGAGAGACTCCAGAAGCTCATCAACACGCCCTTCATCTTGAGCGGAGACTGGGAGTAGGCAAATTCAAGCCCGGTAGCGCTCACGAGCACCTCGCCGAACGTCAGCAGCGCGTAGGGCAGCACCTGCCAGACGATGGTGACCGGCGTGCCCGCGTCCAGGGCGAGCTGCATGCCACCCACGACGATCCAGGCGAGACCGGAGAAGACGATGCCGACGGTCATTTTGCGGAGCGCGGTGGGTTCGACGCCCCAACGGCGCAGCGCGGGGTAGAGCACGAGGTTGTTGAACGGGATGAGCATCATCACGAGCGCAGGGTTCAACGCCTGCATTTGCGAGGGTTGGAACCACTCGGGCTTGGTCATGCCGCCCGCCTGCAGCACCCAGGTCGAAGCCTTCTGGTCAAACAGCGACCAGAACGGGGTCACCAAGGCGAAGACAATCAGCAGCCTGAGCACGGCCCGGACGGCGTCCACGGCCTCGTCGGGGTGGGCCTTGCGCGCGCGATCCAACTGAAGCCAGACGCCGGCGCCGGCGAGGCCAAGCAGGCCGACGAGCGCGAGGCACGCCGCGGCGACGAAGCCGAGCGAGGGGACCAGGGCGAAGGAGGCGACAAAGCCGAGGGCCCCGATGCTCGCGAGGACCGTGCCGATCCCGCCGCCGCGCAAGGCGGACATCGACACCCGAAGAAAGCTGTCTGGATCGGCTGGGGCGGGGGCCACACGCACGTACTTGTCGCGTCCAAGCCACAGAATGAACGTGGCCACCCCCATCAAGACACCTGGAATTCCGAACGCGACAGACGGACCCCAACGTTGCAACGTCACGGGCATGAGCAGCGTCGCGAAGAACGAGCCGAAGTTGATGATCCAATAGAAACCGTCGAACACCACGCGGGCAAGGTGCTTGTTGCTGGCGTCGAACTGATCGCCGACGAAGGACGAAACGCAGGGCTTGATGCCGCCGGATCCGACGGCGATCAAGAAGAGGCCCAGGTAGAAGCCCTCTTTGTGACTCTCGGCCAGAGCAAGGCACAAGTGCCCCATGCAGTAGACCAGCGAGAGCCACAAAATGGTGTTGTACTTGCCAAAGAAGCGGTCGGCGATCCAGCCTCCGATGAGCGGGAAGAAGTACACGCCGATCACGAAGGTGTGGAAGACCTCTTTGGCCGCGCCAGCCCGGTCGGCCTCGGCGAGATCCAGCAGCAGGTACGACGCCAGGAACGTCGTGAGGATGTTGCGCATCCCGTAGAACGAGAAGCGCTCGCAGCCTTCGTTGCCGATGATGTAGGGGATCTGCGGGGGGAACCGGGAGCTGCTCATCTGCGCGCGGTAACGCGGGTGTGGTAGAACGCGGGCGTGTGGTTCTTGACCCTCGCGCTCGCCGCCGAACCGGAAATTCCGCATACCCTCACGATCTCCGTCAAATCGCCGCCGGCTGGGTCTACCGTCGTAGCGACTGTGTTCGACGAGACCAAAGAGCTTCGCGACCCGGGCATTGGGGTGCACTCCGCATCGTTCGTCGGCCCGGCTGCCCGGTTCGCCCACGTCGAGCTGGCTTTGTCGACTGGCGGTCTTCGCAGCCCGATCTTCGACGGCGTCATCGCCCTCTCCGATGCGGACGCCGATGTCGTCGCTTTCGCCGTGAGCGGAGGCACCCGCCCGAGCGCCTTGCGCACCGCCTATGCCCCCAGCGCGCTGGTCCGGATGTGGTCCTCACCCGTCACGATGACGCGCTACGGTTGGGGTGCGCTGTTGGCGTTGTACGCCGCCGTATTGCTGATCGCCGCGACGCGGCGGGCGTAGTGCTCACCCGCCCATGGCTCCCCCACCTCATGGTGTTTCTCGCCTACCTCCTCCTCTGGACTGGCATCACCTGGCCGCTGCCGACCATGGCGTTCGGCGGCGACAGGCTGATCACCCGACAATTCGATTTGTACCCGTCCATCTGGCTCGTGGACACCGCCCCGGGCGCCTTCCCCCACATGGTCAGCCACGGTTCGGCATGGCCCGTGAGCGAGCTGCTCACCCGGGCGGATTCCTACGTTCTGCTCCTGCTCGGCTGGGTCAACCACGGTCTTTTCAGCGGCGCCACCCTCTGCGGGCTCGTCGCATGGCTCGGCGTCCCCCTGTCGGCGTTTTGCGCCGAGCGGTGCGCAGGCGATGGGTTCGGGGTCGCCCGCCCCTGGTCGCTCCTGGCCGGGCTCTGCTACGCGTTCTCCGGGATCGCAGCGACCGCGCTCCTCGAAGGTCACGTCTACCACCTGCTCAACCCCTGGCTCCCGCTCCTCTGGTGGGCGTGGGCCCGCGGCAGCCGCAGCGACGACGCCCGCAACGGCATCTTCGTCGGACTCGCGTTCGTCGGTGCGCTCTACACCACCGCCTACTTCGGCATCTTCGCCGCCCTCTTGCTGCTCGCGCTCGCGCTGGACGCCCCGCGCGTGGCCCGTCGCCTCGCCCCCGGCATCGCGGTGATCGCCACACCCGCCGGGCTCTATTACCTCTGGTTGTTCCGCATCTCCGCCCGGTTTCAGGACACCGACGCTACCTCTTCCGCCTTCTTCTTGCGGATGGGCACCGTCACCGCTTCGGATCTGGTCGGGTGGAACCCAGCTTCGGACCTGGCGAGTCACTCGATCACGGCCGCGCTCCCGCTGCTCGGCGTGCCCCTGGCGCTAGGCGTCCTGACCACGCGAAAGCGCACGCGCGTGGTGCCTCTGCTCCTCGGCCTGCTCTGCATCGCGGTGGCGCTTGGCCGAACGTGGCGTTGGGACGCCGGGGATGCCGGCTTCGACCTGCCGGTGGACAGCCTGCTCGTCCCGCAATTGGCCTGGTTTCGGTTCCCCGTGCGCGCGTTGTGGCTGGCCGGCCTGGTGATCGGCGTGCAGGGGGCGCGAACGCTCGGGGCCCTGGGGCCCAACGCCCCGTGGCTCGCCGGCGGGGCGCTCGGACTTGCCACGTTGGACGCCGTGATCGGTCCGGGTCTACCGTGGAGGTTGGGGGCGCCGGTGGGAGGCCTTCCCAGTGCCTACGCTGCGGCACCCGAGGGCAGGGCCGTGCTCGACCTCTGGGCCCAACCTGCGGACCGATCGAGCGGGGACATGGAGATGTGGAGCCGGAACCTGACCTGTTACTATGCCGGGCAGCACGGGCGGGCGACCCCGGAGGTGTGCATCGGGACGGGTGTGCGGAGCCCGCGTGAGGTGTTGGACGCCTGGCTGACCCAACGGTTGCTCTCGGGTGACGTCAAGAATACGGCCCAGATCCTCGCGGATGTCGGGATTGGCGCGGTCGTGATCCACCTGGATCTCTACCGGACGGCAGACGCGACCGCCCTGCGGGAGGCGTTGGAGGCTACGTTTGGGGCCACCGCCGCGGAGTCCACAGACGCCGGCGAGCACGTCGCTGTCTATGTTGTCGGGGCGACGAGCACAGCGGATCCGAAGGTGACCTGGCGGACCAACTGGTGATGCGGGCGCTCAACGGGGTGTTCGGCCTCTTGTTCGTGTTCTCGGCCGCGCTCCAGTACAACGACCCCGATCCGTGGGGGTGGGCGGCGGTGTACCTGTGGGCGGCGGGGGCGTGCATCGCTTGGGAGCGGGGCGGCTTGGGACCTGCGGCGCCGGGCAGAGGTCCGGGCGGAACGCCGCTGAAGCGCGCGCGTGGCCTCCACCCCGTCTGGTGGGCGTTGCCGGGGGTTTGCCTCACTTGGTCCGGCACCATCCTCGCGGGCATGACCCTCCAAGTGCCGCTCGCCCAGGCGTTGACCGACTGGGGGATGCACACCGCCGGGTCTGAGGAGGCCCGGGAGATCGGCGGGCTGTGGATCGTCGCGGCGTGGACGGGGTTTTTGCTTTGTTTCCGGCGGCCTCGGGCATGATCGGTTTGGGGCGCTACAAAACGCGTTCGCCCGCCTTCCACACCTGCTCCGCGCGCGTGCCCCCGAGGTACTGGACGAGCACCTCCACGGAAGGGGGTTCGCCCACGGGCGGGGCGAAAAGCGCGAGGTCTGCGGCGGATCCTGGCCCGAGCCAGCCAAGATCGGGGCGGCCCAACGCGCGGGCGGCGTTGCGGGTGATGCCCGTCAGGGCCTCCTCCACCGTGAGGCCCATGGTCAAGCATGCCAACGTCGCGGCAGCCCACAGGTTCGTGACGGGTGAGGATCCAGGGTTGAAATCCGTGGCGACGGCCATCGGCACGCCTGCAGCTCGGAGCGCGGCGACCGGCGGGCAAACGTCCCGCAGGTACATCATCGCGCCGGGCAGCAGGACCGCGACGGTGCCGGATCGCGCCATCGCAGCGATGCCCGCGGGGTCAATGCGCTCCAGGTGATCCGCGGACAAGGCCCCCATTTGCGCGGCGAGCTCGGCGGCGCCGGTGTAGCTGACCTGCTCAGCGTGAACCTTCAGCGCGAGGCCCAGGGACTGGGCGCGTCGAAGAATCGCCTCGGCCTCCGCGAGGGTGAAGGCGCCGTCGTCGCAGTAGACGTCCACGGCGGCCACCAATGGGGCGAGTTCGGGCAGGTTCACGTCCAAAAGCTCGCGCATGTAGACGTCGCGATCCCGGCCCCTTGGCAAAACGTGGGCCAGGAACGTGGGCACCACCTCGACCGGGCCGGCGCTGGCCCTCGCGGCCTCGATCATCCTTCGCTCGGTCCGTCGGTCGAGGCCGTAGCCGCTCTTGATCTCGACGGTGGTGACACCGTGGGCGAGCATCTGGTCCAGGCGGGCGACCGTCAAGGTCGTCAGCTCGTCCGTGGTGGCCATCCGGGTGGATTGAACGGTGGTGTGAATGCCGCCGCCACCCTCCAGGATCGACGTGTAGCTCGTGCCACCCAGCCTTCGGACGAAGTCGGCCACGCGGCTCCCGGCGAACGTTGTGTGGGTGTGACAGTCCACGAGCCCGGCGACGCCGATCAGCCCGTCCGCGTCGATCTCCTCGTGCTCGCCATCGTCGTTCGGGCCGCCGTCGGTGTCCTCTGCGGATTGGATCTCGACACATTTGCCCCCCCGAAAGACCACCGAAACGTCGGCGTGGACACGCGAGCCGTCCCATAGCCGCGAGATGTTCGAGATCCGCGTGGTCTTTGGCGCGTTGCCGTCGCGCGCCCGGCGCTTAGCCTTCGGCTCTGGAGTGCTCATGCCGACCGACGTATCCATCCTCTACTGCACGAGCTGAGGCTACCTCCCGCGCGCCGCCCGGGTGGCGGACCTGCTGCGGGAGGAGTTCGGCGTCGAATCCACGTTGGTCAAGGGCCACAGCGGCGTCTTTGAGGTGCGTGTGGGCGCAGAGATCGTCGCGAAGAAAACCTGGATGGGCTTCCCGGACGAAGAAGAGATCCTCCGCGAGGTGGGGCGGGCGTTGGGAGGATGAGGCCGTGAATAGGCGACCCTTCACCCCTCGCGGACGCCTGGGGCGAACACCTCGGGGGTGGTGAACGTCACCGAGGGTCGAGAGGACGCCTGGGGCGAACACCTCGGGGGTGAGGGTCGAGAGGACGCCTGGGACCAACCTGTCGCGTTCAACCTGCCGTAGGGGGGGCCAGCCCGGGCGCTGGACAAACAACACCGCCCTAACCCCCTGGAAGTGCTTGACTTGGAGCCGGGCTGGCCCCAACCCGCACCGTTACAGGTGGAAGGCGACGGGCTCGGCGTCTTCGACGAACCGTCGCATTCCGCCGGTAGGAACGGTGC